>CAZLOQ010000180.1:0-12019 GCA_964561125.1 uncultured Chitinophaga sp.
GTCATTACCGGACGGCTCGCGCCGTACCGCTTCTATTTAGCGCGGAAAGTGGGTGGCATTGGGACAGGACCCCCGGCAGTCTGCCGCTCAGATGCTCCGTCCAGTCCTCGATCGGAAACTCGTCGGGGACGGGCTTGCCGGGGGTGTTCGCGGCGGGCGCGGAATCTCATCATCGAGGTCGATCGTCGGGGGCAGCCCGGGAATCAATGGCGGGGCATTCGCTGGGGAATCGAGGGGTGCTGCGGGGGCCGGCATGGGGTTCAAGGTTCCGGACTTCGGTGGAGCTGCAGGCTCGGGGAGCGGGTCGAGGACAGGTTCGCCGACGGGTGGCGATCCGCCGAAGCGTTTGGGCCAGAGCGGCGGGTCGGTGGTGGTGTCGTCTGCGTCTGCGGGATTCTGTTGCTCGCGCGGAGTCACAGATCCGGCTGACTTCCGGCCATTCGACCGCATCCGTTCTGCCGACTGCCGCAGACGTTCCTCCAGCACCGCATCGTCCTCGCTGGAGAGTGGTGTGGTCGTTTTTCGAGGTGTGGTCGACTTCGACTTTGACTTGGTGGATGTCTTTCCGGCCCCCGGGACGGGATCTCGTGTGACGGGGACTTCCGGGGGAACCGGCGGCGGGAAGGTCGGAGGCTCGGGAAACACGGGGGTGTCGGGAACCGCGGGAGCATCAGGAACCGTCAGCGGAGCCTCGGGGGCGGCTGCAGCAGGCGGGACCGGCGGAATGGACATCGGGGGATCTTCGACGAGCACCGGCGGGAGCGATGGTCGAGCGGGTCCGGAATCGTCGGGGCTGGCAACCGCCGGAGTCCGCCGGGGTTTGGCAGGGGGAATTGCCGACGAGGGCTGTTCGGGGGGATTAACCGGCGCGGGTCCGTCTTCGACGATCACCTGCGGACGCCGTTCGATGGCTGGCCCGGGAACTCGCGACCGTCCTGGGGCCGGTGCGGGAGGCGGGGCCGGTGTGGCGTCTGGAATCGGAGCCGTGCGGGGGGCTGGGGTTGGACTGCCATAATTGGCGCGAACGGACGCCGGGCCGCGAGGTGTCAGGGACGGCTCCGCAATAGCGCCTGGTGAATCAAACTGAAACTGCGGGCTGCCGTCGCAGTTGTCCGTGCATTCGGCGGCGGCGGATGCTTTGAAGAGTCGCCGCATGCGATCTGTGAGCGGATTGGACACAGTGCGAGCCGGAATCTCAGTGCGCGCGACAGTGCTCTGAGGAGCGTTTCGAGGTTCGTCCGCCGGCAGTTCGGCACGAGTGCCGAATCGTGGCCAGGCAATACTCTTGACGGGGCGCCGCAAAGGAGCCTCGTCCGGTTCTGTGGCGACGGACGAGCGGGGGCGGGGGCGTTCAGGAGCGTACTCCCCATCCCTGACCGGCGGGATCCGCACGGGTTCAAACGTCGCGGGAGGCTGTTTTCGCAGGGACTGGCAGCCACTGAGGAGGGCGGCTGCATAAAATGCGAGGCCAATCCGTACGAATCGCATGGGACATCCTTTCTGCGGTGCGTCAAACTCCCTGACGAGGGCCGGAGCCTGAGTAGAGATCGGCCGATTTCAGAAATTTCCAGGCGAATTCCGAAAGATTCGGCCGAGGCAGGAGTCTTCACTCACAGACCTGCGAATTGTGCCGAAGTGTCCCGGAGTGCAGGGCTTTCCGATCATAACAGCGAAGGACAGTTGTGCGGGGCAAAAGGAGGTTGGATTTCCGCGGCGTCGGGCGTTACCATAGTGCTGTGGTATTCTCTGCTCTGGCGTCTGCTGCTTCGGCCGTTTGTTTCTTTCCCGCCTGCCTGCCCCGGAAGCCCTCCCCATGAATCAGTCACACCTGCGGCTCCAGCATTCCACTCGCCGGCATTTTCTCTCCGGTTCCGGAATCGGACTCGGGGCGATCGCTCTTTCGTCGCTCAGCGGTCAGACAGTGGGGACAGCAAGGGCTGATGTGCCCATCAACCCGGTGGTGCCTCTCGAACAGCGCGCGGCGCCTTTCCAGACGCGGGCTAAACGGGTGATCTACCTGCATCTGACGGGTTCACCACCGAACCTCGACATTTACGATTACAAGCCGGCCCTTGTCGCGCGCACTGGTCAGGACTGTCCGGATGAATTTCTGAAAGGGCGAACCTTCGCATTCACATCCGGCGTCCCGAAACTGCTGGGGACACCCAGGCGATTTACTCAGTGCGGCCAGTCTGGTACCTGGCTGTCTGATGCAGTACCCAACCTGCAGAAGGTGGCAGACGACATTTGTTTTATCCATTCGATGAACACAGATCAGTTCAATCACGCTCCTGCGGAACTCCTGCTCTACACCGGGTCCCCCAGATCCGGCCGACCGTCAATGGGTTCGTGGGTGACGTACGGCCTGGGCACTGAGAACCAGGACCTGCCCGGCTTTGTGGTGCTCATCAGCAACGGTGTGCAGCCGAACGGCGGGGCCAATTCGTGGGGCAGTGGTTTTCTGCCGTCGGTGTTTCAGGGTGTGCAGTGTCGTTCCCGCGGAGAACCGGTGCTGTATGTTTCAGATCCTCCCGGTATGAACCGTTCTCTTCGCCGACGTTCCCTCGATGCACTCAAGGCCCTCAATGAACTCCAGGCCGCTGAACTTGGCCACCCCGAGACCACCACGCGGATCGCCCAGTACGAACTCGCCTATCGCATGCAGGCGTCGGTTCCTGAAGTCATGGACATTTCCCGAGAGACTCAGTCCACACTCGAAGCCTACGGGGCTCAACCAGGTCAGGCCAGCTTCGCCAACAACTGTCTGCTCGCCCGAAGACTGGTTGAGCAGGGTGTGCGTTACGTCCAGCTGTTCGACTGGGGCTGGGACTTCCACGGCACCGGCCCCGGCGAAGGACTCACCGACGGACTCACCAACAAGTGGGCAAAAACCGATCGCCCCATCGCCGCCCTCATTCAGGACCTCAAACAGCGAGGACTCTTCGAAGACACGCTGATCGTCTGCGGCGGAGAATTCGGGCGCACACCATTCCGCGAGGGCCGCACGGCCGGCGGTGCAGTGCTCGGACGTGACCACTACCCGGACTGTTTCACCATGTGGCTTGCCGGTGGCGGGGTCCGTGGCGGCTTCAATTACGGACAGACCGACGAACTCGGGTTCGGTGTGGTTGAAAACAAAGTCACCCCGCACGACCTGCAGGCCACCATCCTGCATCTGCTCGGTTTCAACCACGAACAGCTCACCTACCGCTTCCAGGGCCGCGACTACCGGCTCACTGACGTCGATGGTCACGTGATCGAAGAAGTGCTCGCCTGATGCAGCTGTGATTCGCATGGTAACGCCGGCGGCCCGGTCGGCGGCCCGGTCGGTGGTCTCGGTCTTTCAGGCGACCGCAGCCGAATGCTGGTGCATGGCTGTGACCTCGGCCGTCAATCTGATGTTCCGCCGGCGGCTTTCTCCAGCTGTACAGTCATTCTCGCGACGCGATCGGCCAGCTGTTCACTGCTGAGTCGTTCCCGCAAGCGTGCGACGATGAGGGGGAAGGCAAGCGGTGTGAGCCGCTGTGGTCGGGTGACAAGCCACTGGCTGTTGTGCATCTCGCGGAGTGTGGCCGCAAGTCGCGAATGTTCCAGTTGTCGTTCAAGGACTTCGTGCTGAGCCTGGAGCAGCAGCAGGTTGTCGGGTTCATAACTGGCGAACACATCGAACAGCAGCCCGCTGCTGGCCTGCAGCTGGCGTGCGGAACGCTGCTGGCCAGGGTATCCCTGAAAAACGAGTCCGGCGATTCGGGCGATTTCGCGAAACTGGCGGCGTCCCAGTTCCGCTGCATTGAGGCACTGCTGCAATTCTTCGCGGAGCGAATCGAGCCTGTACATGGCGGGGTCGAGTGCTTCAGCTTCGGCAATTTCGTGGCTGGAGAGCAGTTCGAAGCCGTAGTCGTTGACGGACATTGTGAAGGTGGCGGGAGCTTTTCGGGAGAGTCGCCAGGCGAGCAGTGCGGCGAGTCCTTCGTGGACGAGGCGGCCGGCGAAGGGGTACAGGAGCAGATGGTGTCCTTCGCGGGAGCGGATGCGTTCCACGAGCAGTTGACCGCGTCGGGGAATGGCTGACCACGCTGCCTGGAGTTCCAGAAGCGGCCTGACAGCCCGCATTTCGGGACCTTCAAAGATTCCGTCACAGGCCTGCTCCAGTCGCACACGCACGGCAGTGGCCAATTCGGTGGACAGTGGCATGCGGCCGCCATTCCAGCGGGGAATCTTTGCATCGCGGGCGTGCGGTGCTTTGCGGACATACGCCTTCATCTCGCGAATCTGCACCAGTTCCACAGCCCGGCCGGCGAACAGAAATGTTTCACCCGGCTGAATCTTCGCCAGAAAGTTCTCTTCGATCGTCCCCAGTTTCGCGCCGTTGAGCATCTGGACGACCAGTGAGGCGTCGCCGGTGATCGTGCCGACGGACATCCGATGCTGCCGCGCAATACGTTCGCTGCCGGGCAGATACCGTCCGGACTCCTGTCGCAGCCGGTGATAATCCGGGTAGGCGGCGAGTGATTTTCCGCCGTGCGAGACGAAGTCGAGCGCCCACTGGAACTGTGCCTCACTGAGTTCCGCGTAGGCTGCCGTGCTGCGGACTTCCTGCAGCAGTTCTGCGGGTTCAAATCCACCGCCGACGGCGATGGTCACGAGGTGCTGGCAGAGCACATCGAGGGGACAGCGAAACGGGGGTCTGCCTTCGAGCTGCCGGGCAGCGATGGCGTCGCGGGCGGCAACCGCTTCGACCAGTTCCAGAGCATGTGTCGGCACGCAGGTAGCGCGGCTCACACTGCCTGGACTGTGGCCGCTGCGACCGGCCCGCTGAAGCAGTCGCGCAACGCCTCGCGGCGACCCCACCTGCAGCACGCGATCCACCGGACTGAAGTCTACCCCCAGATCGAGGCTGCTGGTGCAGACGACGCACTTCAGTCGTCCTTCGCGGAGCCCGTCTTCGACCCATTTGCGAGTTTCCGGTTCCAGCGAACCGTGGTGCAGTGCGATGAGCCCTGCCCAGTCGGGGCGCGCCTGCAGCAGCGCATAATACCATGCCTCCGTCTGAGATCGCGTGTTGGTGAACACGAGTGTCGAACGGGCCGATTCAACGCTGGAGATGACTTCCGGGAGCTGGTTGAGACCGAGGTGACCGGCCCAGGGGAAGCGTTCCATGCGGGCGGGAATCAGGGAGTCGATGGTAATGCGTTTTCGGGAGCGACCTTCAATGATGATTCCGGGTGAGCTGGCGGCGCCGAGCAGCACGGCGAGTGCTTCGGGGAGGTTTCCAAGTGTCGCGGAGAGCGCCCAGGTGCGGAGTTCGGGTCGCCAGCGACGCAGGCGGGCCAGAGCAAGTTCCGTCTGCACTCCGCGCTTGCTGCTGAGCAGTTCGTGCCATTCATCGCAGACCACAGCCCGCAGCTCACGAAACTGGTGTGCCGCATCGGGGCGGGTGAGCAGGAGTGAGAGGCTTTCGGGGGTGGTGACAAGGACGGTGGGGAGCCGCTGTTGCTGGCGGCGACGGTCGGCGGGTGACGAATCTCCTGTGCGGCATTCGACAGTCCAGTTCAGGCCGAGTTCCGGGAGCGGTTCGTGGAGCGCGTGCAGCGTGTCCATCGCGAGTGCTCGCAGGGGCGTCACCCAGAGCACTCGCAGCGGCCCCGGGCCTGTGACTGCCGGATCCCGCTCGGATTCTGCCAGTGCCTGAGCGACGGGGCCCAGCCATGCAGCGAGGGTCTTGCCAGTGCCCGTGGTGGCATGAATCAGGCCGCTGTGTCCGTCGAGCCATGCCTGCCATGCCTGCTTCTGAAACGGGAAGACGCTCCATTCACGAGCCGCAAACCACTCAGAAATCCTTGTGAGCGCGCGGCGGCGGGCGGCGGCAGAAGGCAGTTTTCTCGGGGCAGGTTGTGTTCCGGAAGGCGCGTCCACCGTGTGGCTCTTCGATATTTCCCGGGGGAATGCCGGCTGGGTTGTGTTGTGAGGGAAGGAAAGAGCCCTTAGAATCGAGCCTGACGGAGTTCCCGCCGCCCGGTCAGGTGCTGTCCTGCGGAATCATAGGTGGTTCGGACGAATTTCCCGCCGTCTGCACGCTGTGTGCAGACAGTTTTTTCAGGTCCTCCCGGCAGTTCAGGCTCTGTGCCTGCCAAGGAAGCAGCTGCAACTATGTCACGGTTCTTTTTCACCAGCGAATCAGTCAGTATGGGGCACCCGGATAAGGTGTCCGATCAGGTGTCCGACGGCATTCTCGACGCACTGCTCGAACAGGACCCCACCTCCCGCGTCGCCTGCGAAACTCTCTGCACCACCGACCTTGTGGTGCTCGCCGGTGAAATCACCACCAAGGCCAAAGTGGATTACGTCAACGTGGCTCGCCGCGTGATCCGCGATATCGGCTACACATCCGACGACATCGGCTTCAACGCCGACAGCTGCCGCGTGTTTCTGGCACTCCACAGCCAAAGCCCCGACATCGCCCAGGGCGTCGACAAAGACGGCGCCGGCGACCAGGGACTGATGTTCGGCTACGCCTGCAATCAGACCGAAGAACTCATGCCGGTCCCCATTGCCTTCGCCCACCGGCTGATCAACAGACTCACCGACGTCCGCCGCGAAGGCCTTGTCAACTGGCTGCGACCGGACAGCAAAAGCCAGGTGACCATCGAATACGAAGGTGACCGTCCGGTGCGTGTTGACGCCGTCGTGATCTCCACTCAGCACGCCGAAAAAGTCACGCAGAAGGAAATCGCCGCCTTCGTCAAAAAGGAAGTCATTTCCAAAGTCATCCCCGCTGAACTGCTCGACAGCAAAACCAAATACCACATCAACCCCACCGGTCGGTTCGTCGTTGGCGGCCCCCACGGAGACACCGGGCTGACAGGCCGCAAGATCATCGTGGACACCTACGGAGGCTGGGGACGACACGGCGGCGGTGCTTTCTCCGGCAAGGACGCCACCAAAGTTGACCGCTCCGCCGCCTACATGGCTCGCTACGTGGCCAAGAACATCGTCGCCGCAGGACTCGCCGACAAATGCGAGGTGCAGCTCGCCTACGCGATCGGAGTCGCTGACCCCGTCAGCGTTCGCGTGGACACGTTCGGCAGCGCCAAAATCGACGAAGCACGCATCGAACAGCTCGTGCGCGATCACTTTCCGCTCACTCCCAAAGGCATCATCGAACATCTCAAGCTCCGCCGTCCGGTATTCCTCAAAACCGCCGAAGGTGGTCACTTCGGACGCACCGGCCCGACGTTCACATGGGAAGCGACCGACAAAGTCAAAGCCCTCAAAAAAGCTGCAAAGTAAACAGCAGAAACAACCGAAGCCCGGCAGCCTTCTGCCGGGCTTCCAGGTTGTTTTCGCGGAGCGAAAAGTGACTCAGTCACCATCTTCTCCCCCTCTGTCAAAGCACGGATGCCCCGCATGACTCAGTCTGGTGAACTCTCCGCCGCAGACTCCCTGCGCCCGGAGGTGCTCCGGATCATTCAGTCCGGTCGTCGCGACGGCCCGCCACCCTCCGGCCGGATCCGCAGTGCCCTGCTGCCCGCTGCCCTCTCTGCACTCCTGCTCTGGGCCAGCTTCACGCCGCTCGAATACGCTCCGCTCGCCTGGATCGCGCTGATTCCACTGCTCCAGGTCGCCCGTGCCACGGTACTGCCCCGTCGCACAGCACTCTGGCTCTGGCTGGCAGGCTTCCTCGGGGCACTCGCCATGCTCCAGTGGATGCGGCTCGGTCATCCCGCCATGTACGCGGCACTCGTCGCCCTCGCTGCCTATCTTGGATGTTACTTTCCAGTTTTCGTCTGGCTCGTCAGACGTGCCGGACGCCGGGGTCTGCCGCTGTGGTATGCCGCCCCTCTGATCTGGACCGCCCTCGAATACCTCCGCTCATGGCTCTTCACCGGCTTCTCCTGGTACTACCTCGGGCATTCCCAATACCAGTGGACCTCGCTCATTCAGATTGCCGATGTGACTGGCACGTGGGGACTCAGCTTCCTGCTGGCGTGGTTCGCTGGTCTGGCGGCCGCCTCCGTTCCACAGCGACTGCTGCAGCCAGCCGGAATCCAGCTGTCACTCGCACAGACTCCGCCGGGCACCCGCCCGTGGCTGGCCTTTGCAATCGTTTTCTGCGGATGCTGGATCTACGGCCTGATCCGACAGCAGCCGCCCGACAGCTTTCCTCCGGGCCCGGTGGTGGCGCTGATTCAGGGACACTTCCCACCGGAGCTCAAGCACGACAACGAACTGGTGCTCACACGCTACCGCGTGCACAACTCGCTGATGCAGCGGTCCATTCCCCTGCAGCCTGACCTTGTTGTCTGGCCGGAAACCATGTTTCCATGGCCGGAACGCTCCGCCGCAGCGGAACTCACCGATACCGAAATTCTTTCACAGCTGCCGCTGGATGTTGTGCGCGATTACGGCAGTGAATCGTCGCTGCTGGTGGACCAGTTTCGCAGTGGTGAAGTGCAACAGAGCCTTGCGGGGCATTCCAAAGCGGCCGGGGCAGCCCTGATGATCGGTCTGGAAGCTGTTGTGGCCCAAAAAGATCGTCTCAGACTCTATAATTCCGCCGCCTTCATCCGCCCGGATCTCGGCTATATCGGACGCTACGACAAAATCCACCGCGTGATTTTTGGTGAATACATTCCGCTGAAGGACATCTTCCCCTGGCTCGCCGAGCTGACGCCATTCGGAGCAGGTTTCGGGATTGATGCCGGCGACGAGACCGCAGTATTCGAGTATGGCCAGTGGCGATTTGTGCCTCTGATCTGCTTCGAGGACACGGTTCCCAGGCTGGTCCGCCGGATGGCTGCTCATCGAGATGCTGCCGGCCGTTCCGGAGACCTGCTCGTGAATCTCACCAACGACGGCTGGTTTCGTGGAAGTAGTGAGCTGGATCAGCATCTGATTACGGCAGCCTTTCGCTGCGTAGAGAATCGCATGCCCATGGTGCGTTCCGTGAACGGTGGCATCTCGGCGTTCATTGACGGGGACGGACGGATTCGCGAGCCGGCAAAAATCCTTGTCATGCAGGAGCCTTTTGAAGGTGTGACTCCCGAACTCAACGAAGTCAAATCCCTCCGTGACCCGGCCACCGGCAGGTGGCGACGCTCCTTCGCCGGGATCATTCTCGGCCAGGTTCCTCTCGATCCCAGAACCTCTCTGTACACTCGCTGGGGTGACTGGTTCCCCGGCGTCTGTGTTCTTGCTGCCGTGCTCGTCTGCTTCAAACGCCCCTCGAAAGGCACGTAGAAACGCGGGGGGCGAGGGCGACTTCCGCATAATCAGGGTTGCAGGTGGAAACGTGGCACCAGCAGACAGTGCTCCTGCTGCCTGCACAAAGGGCCACCCGGGTCTGCCGCCATTGCGGGGCCGGCGTGAAGCACCGCAGATCCCTGCTGCTGTACTGCGGCTTACAGACGAAAATTTGTCTGCTTCACGCTCTCTTCAGGTTGCTGCCGCTATCATCGGGCATTCACGTTCTGTTTGCCTCTCTTCCCCCCCGGCGACTGACACTCCCATGCGAATACTCGTTGTGGAAGATGAACCGGATCTGTTGCGGACCATTGCTCAGGTGCTGCGGGAGGATGGTTATGCAGTGGATGAGGCGGCGGACGGAGCAGAGGGGCTGTATAAGGCCCGGGCGTGGTCTTATGACGCGATAGTCCTGGATCTGTTGCTGCCGGAACTGACCGGCTGGGAACTTCTGCAGGCGCTCCGCCGCACTCATTCCGTTCCCGTACTGATTCTGACTGCACGCGATGAAGTG
Source organism: uncultured Chitinophaga sp. (assembly GCA_964561125.1). Taxonomy (GTDB): domain Bacteria; phylum Planctomycetota; class Planctomycetia; order Planctomycetales; family Planctomycetaceae; genus SXXK01. The sequence goes on from CAZLOQ010000180.1 coordinate 9,758, forward strand.
GCAGACCGTGTCCGGGGACTTGATTCGGGGGCTGACGATTACCTGACAAAGCCCTTCGCGCTGGCCGAATTGCGCGCTCGTCTGCGAGCATTAATCCGACGTTCGGCCGGTCAGCCGTCGTCGACAATCCGCATCCGCCAGCTGAGCATTGATCTGAATTCCAGAACCGTGACGCGTGACGGCGATCTGCTGGCGCTCACCCCCCGCGAATACTCACTGCTTGAACTCCTGGCTCTCAACCGCTCCCACGTGGTCACGCGAACACAGATTTATGAACATCTGTTCGACGAAACGGAGGACAGCCTTTCCAACCTGGTCGATGTGCACATTTCCAATCTGCGCCGCAAACTGGGGGCGGACTTCATCACCACTCGCCGCGGTCAGGGGTACATCCTGCATGATTAGATCAATGCAGCTGCGTCTGCAACTGTGGTACGGTTCCGTGCTGACACTCACGCTGCTGCTCTTCGGCAGCCTTGTGTACTGGCGCGCTGACCGTGATCTGCATGAGCGAGCAGTGCGGCAGGCGGTAACGGCTGCCGAATTTCTTGCGGTGAGCCTGCGTCCTCCACGGCCGCAGCCCGGGTTTCCCGGCGGCCTGGTTGGGCGGCCACCGCGCGCCCGCGGCGATGGACCGCATCGGGGTGAAGGCGGACCACGCGGCAGTGCACTGACTGGCTCAGGCGGCGAGCGGTCAGGTCCCGAAGTCCCGGGTGCTCGCCGTAGACCACCCGGAGCCCCCCGAGGCCAGCTCCTGCCGGATTCACTTTCCGGAGATCCACCTCCTGAATGGCGACCGGAATCGAACCCGCTGCCGCCGCCTCGCCCTCCGGGAGACCAGATCAACTATGCGATCTGGCATCCCAATGCGACGCAGCCGATTCTGGGTGGTCCCCGGTCTGCGTTTCTGGCCGATGAGCCGCGTCCTGTTCCCGGCCCGCCGCTGGAGATTCGGCGTGAGGCAACGCGGGTGCAGATCGTTCGTCGCAGTGGTGCTTTGCAGATTCTGGTTGACCGTCCGCTCACCGAAGACCTTGCGGAACTGCACCTGTTCGGCGTTTCGATCGGGGTGCTTGGAGTGGCGGCGCTCTCGATCAGCCTTGCCGGCGGTCACTGGGTCTCTGCGCGGATGGTCCGGCCGCTTACTGTGATTGCCGAAACTGCCCGGGAAATCTCTGCGGCACAGCTGGATCGACGAATCGAAACACAGCTGCTGGATCGCGAACTTGTGCCGCTCGCCGGAGTACTCAACAGCACCTTTGCGAGGCTGGAACAGTCCTTCCGACGACTCAGCCAGTTCACGGCAGATGCATCCCACGAGCTGCGGACACCGCTGGCCGTCATTCAGTCGCAGTCCGAACTCGCTCTGCTGCAGCCGCGGTCAGCCGCAGACTACCGTGAAGCACTCGAGACGTGCCTGAAGTCTGCCGAACGCCTCCGCAGCCTCACCGACAACCTGCTCCTGCTGGCTCGCAGCGACTCCGCTCAGCTCCCGCTCCCCGTAGAAAATCCGGACCTCCGACCGCTCGTGGAAGAGGCCGCGACAGCTCTTCAGGACCGCTTCACTGCCGCCGGTGTGGAGCTGGACTGTGAAACGCCCGAACAGCCGCTCCGGATCGCTGCAGCCCCCGGATTTCTGCGGCAGATCCCCCTGAATCTGCTCGACAACGCACTCCAGCACACGCCTGAGGGAGGTCGCGTCACTGTACAGCTGCGGGAATCCGGCGGCCAGGCGCTGCTGATTGTCGAGGACACCGGCTGCGGAATTGCCGCGGAACATCTGCCGCGGGTGTTCGACCGCTTCTACCGCGTTGACACAGCCAGAAATCGCCGCACCGGCGGGAGCGGACTGGGGCTGGCCATCTGCCGCAGCCTTGCAGAAGCATATGGTGGTCAGATTGAATGTGCCTCCACGCTTGGCAAAGGCACCACGATGACCGTGCTGCTGCCGCTGGTGCCGGCTCTCTCGGCGATCCCGGACTGAGTGCTGCGACTCCGGCCTGTAAGGCCAGCTCCACCAGCCCGGGGTGCAACCCCGGGTCAAGCCCCCAAAAAAAACACACGCCCTGTAAGGGCAGCTCTCAATGACGCCCCCGGCAACGCCCGCTGCAAACGCCACCGTGCAGGCAGCAGGAAGCAACCGCACCAAACGCGCCTCTCCCCCAGCTATACCCCCAAAAGGCGCGCCCACCTCAACCGCAAAACCCCCCCCCCCCCCCCCCCCCCCCCACCCCCCCCCCCCCCACCCCCCCCCCCCCCCCC
>CAZLOQ010000181.1:0-11926 GCA_964561125.1 uncultured Chitinophaga sp.
GCTCCGACGGGGCAAGCCCGTCGGGGGCTGCGGGGGCGTTGGTGGCGCGGGGTAGATGCGAACCTTTAGCTCCGACGGGGCAAGTCCGTCGGGGGCTGAAGGGGGTGTTGGTGGCGGGGGGTAGCTGCGAACCTTCAGCTCCGACGGGGCGAGCCCATCGGGGGCTGCGGTGGCGTTGGCGGCGTGGTTTAGCTGCGAACCTTCAGCTCCGACGGGGCGAGCCTGTCGGGGGCTGCAGGGGCGTTGGTGGCGCGGGGTAGATGGACAACGCCATGTTGGGTCAGCTGCTCCAGCTGTCAGCAACGCTGTAGCTGTGACTTGTTCCTTCAAATTCCTGTCATCCGTGTCATCCGTGTCATCCGTGGTCAAAAACACGCTCGCATCCTGACAACAGATAGCGAGGATCACACGGATGAATCGCAGAGGTGACAAAAAGCGTGTTCAATCCTGGAAGGAATCCACGTTTTCGACGTGCTGCACCATCCGGGACGGCCCCACGGAACTTCGAACCTGGCGCTGTCCAGCTCCATGGTTTTCGGGGCCGTCGAGTGACAGCCCCCGGACTGATCTCTGCGATTTCAGTTCCGGTCAGACCTGAGCGCATTTTACCGGCAGCAGGGATGCAGTTGGGGAAACTGTCGATTCCAGTGCCGTCCGCCGTTCCGCCAAAAGTCGGCGGCGATGTTGATTTGCCAGCCCGCTGTCGGTAGCCTGTGGAGTCCCGAAATTCCTTTCCGCCTTCATCTTTCCCGTCCGGACGCATGATCAATCTTCAGGGCCTGAACGCCCCTCAGCGTGACGCCGTCAGTACTGTTTCCGGGCCACTGCTGGTACTGGCAGGAGCAGGCACCGGAAAAACTCGTGTGATTACCTATCGCATGGCGAATCTGATTGCGCATGGCATCCGGCCGGACCGCATCCTGTCGGTCACGTTCACCAACAAGGCGGCTCGGGAAATGCGTGAACGAGCACTGAAGCTGGTAAGCAAACAATCGCGGCTTCGGCCGGAGGTCGCCACTTTTCATGCCTGGTGCGTACGGGTGCTGCGTGAAGACATCGAAGCGCTCGGCTACCCCAAACAGTTCGCCATTTATGATCGGGGTGATCAGGAATCGGCAGCCCGCAAGGCGCTGCGGGACATCCGTCTGGGCGATGACACGATGAAGCCCGGAGATCTGGTCAACCGCATCAGTCGCTGGAAGATGCAGGGTGTGCAGGACAGCGAAGCCGCCAGTCATACCGAATCCGACTTCGACTTTCTGGCGGCAATGGCTTATCGCAAGTACCAGAAACAGCTGCGTGCCAGCGGTGCAGTGGACTTTGACGACCTGCTGCTGCTGACCGTGCGTCTGTTTCAGGAACATCCCGGGATCCTGCAGCGGCATCAATCGCGTTATGATCACGTGCAGATCGATGAATATCAGGACACCAACGGCGTCCAGTTCCAGCTCATTCAGTCGCTGGTGAAACCGCATCGCAATATCTGCGTGGTGGGGGATGATGATCAGTCAATCTATGGCTGGCGCGGGGCTGAGGTGGAGCACATCATTCGGTTTGCGGATCACTTTCCCGGGACGAAGGTGGTTCGCCTGGAACACAACTACCGCTGCACCCCGGAAATCCTTGCGGCTGCCAACCGCCTTGTGAAACACAACCGCAATCGTCACGACAAGACACTCATCGCGCACAAAAAATCCGCTTCCAGCGTCCGGCTGCAGGTGTTTGACGATGAAACAGCGGAGGCTGAGCATGTCGTCCGCGAAATCTGCTATCTCATCGGGCAGCTGGGCGTCAAACCCAGACAGGTGGCCATTCTGTTTCGTACCAACGAACAACCGCGGCTGTTTGAACAGGAAATGCGGCGATTGAAGGTGCCCTACCTGCTGGTTGGCGGTCAGTCATTCTTCGATCGCCGTGAAATTCGGGACCTGATGGCCTACCTCAAGGCGATCGACAACCCCCGCGACGAAGTTGCGCTCCTGCGAATTATCAACACACCCGCTCGCGGTATCGGCGAATCCACCACTGAAAAGCTCGTGCAGGCCGCAGTCAAACAGGGAATTGCCTTCTGGGAGATGGTTCCGCAGGCAGCTTCCACAGGACTGATCCCCACTCGCGCGATCGGTCCGCTGACGGCCTTCCAGGAACTGCTCCAGCGGTATGCCACGGCCATGCACACCACGCCCGCAAAGCTGCCCGAACTGGCCCGCAGTCTGCTCCAGGAAATCAACTACGAATCCGAAATTGCCAAACAGTACAAGGAACCGGAACAGGCCGAATTTCGCCGCGCACTGCTGGAAGAGTTCGTCAACTCCATCGGCCTGTATGTCGAAAAAGCCCCCGACCCGTCACTCACCGGATTTCTCGAATCCATGGCACTGATGGACCGCGAAGAAGAATCCGACCGCGACGAAAAGCAGGACTCCGATGCCGTCCGCCTGATGACACTGCATTCCGCCAAGGGGCTTGAATTTCCGCGAGTGTACCTGGTCGGGATGGAAGAGGGCTTTCTGCCGCACAAACGCAGCATCGAAGAAGATACGGAAAAGGCGATTGCGGAAGAGCGGCGGCTGGCCTACGTCGGCATCACGCGAGCCATGGACCACCTCACCCTCACACGCGCCGTCGCACGGATGAAATGGGGCAAACGCAGGGAATCCGTGCCGTCCCGATTCCTGTTCGAAATCCAGGCCGAACCCGGCCAGCCACTCCCGGAAGTCCACGTCAGCTCGGATGATGCCTCCAGCCCCCTCCCCCCAGGTTCAGGCCCCGCGACAGCCACCGGCAGCCGCCCCGCACTGCTCCCGGACGAATTTGAAATGCCGCCGTTTTGACGAATCGGCACTCAAATTCGTCCTCGCGTCCAGCCTCTGTAAGTTCAGATGATGTCCGGGAGCAGTCATGTCACGGTCAGAATCCGAGGGTCAGCTCGCCGCTCGAATCTTCAGGGACTTTGAGCTTCCACAACCGGCCGTGGCTGCATGGGGATCAGCAGAGACACGCCCATAGATCCAAGGGCAATCCCGGCCACCACTCCAAGGCTGACACCAATCGGAATCGGCCAGATGTCCATGAGCAGCATCTTGATGCCCACGAAGCCAAGGATGGCGGCAAGGCCGTAATGCAGGTAATGGAAGCGATCCAGCATCCCGGCAAGGGCGAAATAGAGCGATCGCAGCCCAAGGATTGCGAACGCGTTCGAGGTGAACACGATGAAGGGGTCGCGGGAAACCGCCAGCACCGCCGGAATCGAATCCACTGCAAACACCAGATCTGACCACTCCACAAACGCCAGGACCAGCAGGAGCGGAGTGGCGGACAGACGACCGTTCTCCCGGACGAAGAACCGAGCCCCGCGATAATCCTTCGTCACGGGAAACAGTTTCCGACACAGACGCACAACCAGCGTCTCATCCGCACTCATCTGCCAACTAATACCGCGGAGCATTTTCACTGCACCAATCAGCAGCAGCACGCCGAAGACTTCGATCAGCCAGTGAAAGCGCTCCAGCAGTGCAGTGCCTGCGAAGATCATGACGACACGCATCGCCAGAGCACCGAAGACACCCCAGAACAGCACTTTGTGTTCACACTCCCGAGGTACCCGCATCGAAGCAAACACCATGGCAAAGACAAACACATTGTCGACGCTCAGGGACTTTTCAATGACATATCCGGTGAGGAATTCGAATGCTGTTCGAGTTCCGGCGAAGACCTGCAGCAGGCCGGCAAAAAGCATGGCAAGACCAATCCAGATCAGACTCCAGACGGCCGCTTCCCGAAATTTCACCACATGCGCCCGGCGATGAAACACTCCCAGATCCAGCGCCAGCATGGCAGCCAGAAATAAAAGAAAGCCCACCCACGCCCACTCCGGCAACCCATTGATCACAGCTCTGCGCTCCCCTCCTCAAAGAATTCCGGCCGCCCGACGCGGCGAACACCGCCGCGCCGGTTCAGCCGACTGCCGTTTCAGTTCTTCAGGTCCGCGGACATCCGTCAGTTGCTGCCGACCGGATTCGATCGGAGTCCTCGCCGCTGTTCGATGCGTCGCTGCAGCCGTCTGGCAACAGTTCTTGCCGCCCGGTCGGCAGCGCCGGCCATCACGGATTCCACAGACTCGCCGGCATCACGCACCAGCACGTCCTGAGCGCCGCGGAGTGCCACCTGCAGGCAGCACAGGACATCGTGGCCGCCTTTGGGACCGTTTACATCAGTAAACACGGCTTCCACACGATCGATCCGCAAGGCAAACCGGCTGAGTGCAAACCGCAGCCGACGCTCACAGAATTCCCGCTGTTCGGCCGTGAGCACCATTCCGTCATCTGAAATACGAAGTTCCATAATCACACCTGCTTTCATCGAAAAAAGCGTTGTTGTCAGTCCTCGTCGTTCATACGTCCCAGCAGCTCCGTGCTGCCGGAAGATTTCAGTCGCAGCCAGTGCACCGGATCGGTGGGATCCGGGAGGCGTTCGCGAAGCTCGAGTGCTGTCTGCTGCAGCCGCTGGGCGCCGCGAGTCGCTCCGGTGGCGGCATAGAGCCTCAGTCGCCGCTGCTGGAGCCGCCTGTGGATCCTGTCAGCCGCAGTACTCAGAGCATCCATTTCATGAGCTGCCATCATTGCTGTGCCTCCTTTGAAAAAAGTCCCATCCGGCCCGCTGCCGGATTCATCGACAACAGTCTACGCGGCCCATGAACTTCGACTAATTCAAACTTTTCAGTTGATCCATCAATAAATGTGATGTATTTATTCGGCCATGAACTTTCTCAACTACCACCATCTGCTGTACTTCTGGATGACAGCTCGCGAGGGCACCATTCAAAAAGCAGCTGCGCGTCTGCATGTGGGACAGCCTGCCATCAGCACACAGCTGCGACAGCTTGAACAGTCCCTTGGCCAGAAGCTGTTCCGCAAATCCGGAAGGACGCTGGAGCTGACGGAAACGGGGCGGATTGCCTTCCGTTATGCGGACGAAATCTTCAGTCTTGGCCAGGAGCTGACGGATGCCGTGCGTGGTCATTCAACCGGCCAGTCCGTGCGATTTGCGGTGGGCGTGGTTGACGCTTTGCCAAAGCTTATGGCCCGCAGGCTGCTTGAACCTGCCCTTCAGCTGTCACCGGATCTGCGTCTGATCTGTACGGAAGACAGTCTGCCGCGGCTGCTTGAACAGCTGACGGCGCACCAGATCGATCTGGTTCTCTCGGACGCGCCGGTGACGGCGTCCATGAATGTGCGTGCCTTCAATCATCCACTGGGCGATTCAGCTGTGGGACTGTTCGGCGTGCGGAAACTTGCGCGTCGCGTGCGCAGCGATTTCCCACAGTCGCTGAATAATACGCCATTGCTGCTCCCGGACCGCGCGACGGCATTGCGGCGATCTTTGGATTCGTGGCTTCAGCAGCACGATCTGCATCCGTTGATTCGCGGCGAATTCAGCGATAAGGCGCTGATGAAGGCCTTCGGACTGACGGGCGAAGGTTTGTTTCCCGGGACAATGGCGATCGCGGACGAAATTTGTCGTCAGTACGACGCCGAGCTGGTGGCCGAGCTGCCGCATGTGCGCGAACAGTTTTTTGCGATCTCGGCCGAACGTCGCATCAAGCATCCGGCGGTGCTGGCGATCGCCAGCACCGCACGCAAGGATCTGTTTCTGTAAACACCGCACGCTTCGCGGAACGAGCGGATCCGCGAAGCGTTTGAGTGGTGAGTCCGGGTGGTGGGTTCAGGTCAGGCCGGACTTACATGCCCGCATCGTCAGCGGACTTTGTGGCTTTGGCAGTTTTCGGTGCAGCCTTCGCTTTGGCGGCTGACTTGCTGCTGCTGCTGGTTTTTGTGCTTTTGCCGGTTTTGGATGTACTGCTTTTGCTGGCGGGCTTTGCCGAGGCTTTGGTGGAGCTGGTTGTTGTCTTCGCTTTGTCCGGCGAAGACTTTGCGGTCGACGGGGTTTTGGCAGAGGGTTTCGCTTTGTCGGCCGTCTTTGATGAGGCTGGCTTTGCGCTGGATTTTGCGGACGCAGTGGACCGGGTGGTCTTGCCTTCGGCCGCTGGCTTGCTTTCGGTCTTTGCAGCCGTGGTCTTTGCTGCACCGGTCTTTGCGGCCGTAGTCTTTGCGGCCGTAGTCTTCGTGGCGGCGGTCTTTGTGGTGGCCGCCGGAGCCGATTTGGTGGCGGTTGTCTTGGCGGGGGCGGTTTCCGTTTTGGCGGGGGGCGCCGCAGTTCGGGACTTTGCACTGGCGGGGCCGGACATGGTGATGACGGCCGTGGTGACGGTGATGATCAGCGCAACGGAGAGCAGGAGGACGCGTTTCATGGGAGTGTTCTTTCAGGAACAAAGAGCCGTGACAGGTGAATTGTTCAGGTATCCCTTAAAGGCGGTATAGCGAAGGACACCTGCAACTGTCATGGCGGCATTAAACGGTGGGATTCCATTGCAATCAACAAGGGTTTTTAAAAAACCTTATGTAGGGTGGCAACACTGCTTCCTTTTTACCGATTAGGGGGATTTTGCGGGTGGATTGGAGCGTGTTGAATACTTTTCCGCGGCGTCAGCTGCTGATGCGGGCGTCGCCGCGAATCGATGCCGAAAGTGCCGCCGGAACACCAGCCACGGAAGCATGGATGCTGTCCGCTCCCTGCAGGCCTCGCTATACTCCTCATCCGACTTCCACTGCCCTCCCCTCCATTTCCTCTGCGGTGAGCCCATGAAGATCTGTCGAATCCAGCTGTCCACTGGTGAAACCTGCTATGCATCTCAGGCTCCCGACGGAGTTCTGCAGCGGCTTGACGGTGATCTGTTTTCCGGTCTGCAGGCGACTGGCAGCCCGGTAACAGCCACGCGGCTGCTCGCACCGCTGCAGCCTTCTGCCATTCTCTGCATCGGGCTCAATTACCGACGCCATGCGGAAGAGGGCAAGCAGGCGATCCCCGAGAATCCCGTGCTCTTTATGAAGACGCCGTCGACGGTACAGAATCCCGGTGACGCCATCGTACTGCCTCGAAAACTCCGCAGTGACATGGTTGATTACGAGTGCGAGCTGGCGGTGGTGATTGGCAGGACCTGCCTCAACGTCTCACGTGAAAACGCCCTTGATTACGTGCTCGGCTACACCTGCGCCAACGACGTGAGCGCTCGCGACTGGCAGCGCAACGGCGGTGGTGGTCAGTGGTGTCGCGGAAAGACCTTCAACACCTTCTGCCCGCTTGGCCCTGTGCTGGTCACAGCCGACGAAATTCCGGATCCCAACCAGCTGCAGATCCGTACGATTCTGAGTGGCCGCACCATGCAGGACTGGAATACGAACGACATGATCTTCCCGGTCCCCGCGCTCATTGAATTCCTCAGCGCCAGCACCGTGCTCACGCCCGGCACTGTGATCCTCACCGGCACTCCCCACGGCGTTGGCTTTGCCCAGACTCCGCCTCGTTTTCTTCAGGCCGGCGACGTCGTCACGATTGAAATCGAAGGCATCGGATCACTCACAAATCCGGTGGTTGAAGAGCAGATCTGACCTGGATCCCCGGTGCGTCCGGAGGCAGTTCTGACTGCAGTCAGTGGCGAAGGGGCCTGCCCTGCCCTGTGACATTTCCTGGAACATTTGACTGAATCTGACTGAATCTGACTGAATCTGACTGAATCTGACTCAATTTGATGGTGAAATATGCAGGCGCTGGATTATCTGCGGGCATTGATAGCCTTTCCAAGTGTCAGTTCACAGTCGAACGTGGCCGTGACGAATCAGGCCGAGGACTGGCTGTGGCACATGGGGTTTGAGACGGAGCGGGTGAACTACACGGATGACCGGGGAGTGGCGAAAAGCAACGTGATCGGGCGTCGCGGACCATGCGGCGTCCCCGGGCTGGCGTGGTTCGGACACACGGACGTGGTACCGGCGACTTCCTGGTGTTATGCGGAGTCAGATCCCTGGACCGCTCACGTGTCCGGCGGTCGCGTCTACGGCCGGGGATCCTGCGACATGAAAGGCCCGGTCGCCTGCATGCTGGCTGCGGCCGCAGCGATCCGCTCACCCCAGCGTGCTCCGCTCTGGATCGTGCTGACGGCTGACGAAGAAATCGGCATGCACGGCGCCCGGAAGGTGGCTTCAGCGTCGCGGATGTATCGGGAGATTGTAGAGACCGGATCGCGGGCGATTATCGGTGAACCCACCTGTCTGCGCGTCGTGCACGCTCACAAAGGCGGTCGAACACTCCGCGCCGTTTCCAGCGGCCGGGCAGCTCATTCCAGCACCGGACTGGGCATCAATTCCAACTTCGCCCTGATTCCCTTTCTGCAGGAAGTCGCACTTCTCAACGAGCAGATGGAGCGTGCACCGGAGTGGCGTGATGAGCGGTTCACGCCGCCCACACCCACAATGAATCTGCTCATCACGGACCCCAACACGGCCTCCAACATCACCTCACCACGGTCGGCGTGCACGGTGTATTTCCGCCCGATGCCTGGTCAGCGGTCCGATCAGGCGGTGCAGCGACTGCGCGACTGTGCGCTGCGGAACGGGCTGGAATTCGAAGTGTTGTTCTCCGGAGACCCGTTATTCACACCTCCCGACGCTCCGTTTGTCCGGGAACTGCTGCAGTTAAGCGGCGGCACACACCCGGAAACGGTGGCCTACGGAACCGATGGCGCCGTGCTGCCGGAACTCAGTTCCCCGGTCGTCTTCGGGCCCGGCGACATCGCGCAGGCTCATACTGACGACGAATGGATCAGCCTTGAACAGCTGGAGCAGGGAACGCAGCTCTATCGACAGGCCATCGACCGCTGGTGCGTCACAGGCTGAATGCAGCTTCACTCCCATTTCCAGTCGCAGGCGGTACACTCCCGGGGCATCCCCATCGTCCGTGTCAACAACAATCCATTTCGTTTTTTCCGGGAGACAGCAAATGTCGGGTGTAACGCGACGGGAAGTTCTGAAGGCAACAGGAGTGGCGGCGGCGGCAGCGGGTGCAGCGGCAAACGCAGCAGCGGCTGCCCGGGCAGCGGACGTGCGCGTCATCGCCTCCGGTAATGGCCTTGAAGCAACTCGCCGCGCCTACCAGTTAATTCTCGAGGGTCAGGACACGCTCGATGCCGTGGTCGCGGGCGTGGCGATTGTCGAAGATGACCCGCTGGACACCAGCGTTGGTTACGGCGGGCTGCCGAATGAGCGTGGGATCGTTGAACTGGATGCAGCAGTCATGCATGGGCCGTCTCACAAAGCCGGTGCAGTGGCCGCACTGCAGAACATTCGCCACCCGGCTCAGGTGGCGCTGAAAGTTCTGCAGCGGACCGACCATGTGCTGCTCGTCGGCCCCGGCGCCCTTGAATTCGCCCGCGCACATGGCTTCCACGAAGAAAACCTGCTCACCGAAACCGCCCGACAAATCTGGCTCCGCTGGAAAGAACGGCTCAGCACCGAAGACGACTGGCTGCCTGAATCCGAACCGGCAAACGCTGCCGTGGAGTCATTCTTCCGCAGAAATTCGGTCGCCATCGACCAGAGTGGCCGGCTGCGGTTTCGTCGCCCAACCGGCACCATCCACTGCAGCGCTCTGAATGCCGCCACCGATCTGTCCTGCACCACCACCACCAGCGGGATGGCATTCAAGATCCCCGGCCGCGTCGGTGACAGCCCGATTATCGGCGCAGGACTCTACGTCGATAACACTGTCGGCAGCTGTGGCAGTACCGGACGCGGAGAAGCCAACCTGCAAAACCTCTCCTCCTTCGCCGCTGTTGAACTCATGCGCCAGGGTGCATCTCCGGAAGAAGCCGGCATGGAAATTCTGAACCGCATCGCTAAAACCACCGAACCCCGACTCCGCGATCGCAGCGGCCGACCGGACTTCGGCATCAATTTCTACATTCTGGCCAAAGACGGTCGCTATGCCGGAGTCACCATGCACGGAGACGCCTCTTTCGCGGTCACCGACAGCAGAGGCAGCCGTCTGGAAAAATGCCGCGCTCTGTATCCGTGATGACAGATGATTTCCGCCGGCACGTGCGTTGACATGCGACGGACTCGAAGTCTGTCGCACGAAACGCGATCTGCCGGCCGTATGCCGGCCGTGCAGGCATGTCAGATCCTCAAGTCTGCAGAAATGGAAATGGTGTGTCCCTTCCTCCGATTATCAGACACTACGCCAGCCGCTCGTCACGTCAGTGACACGGCGCAGCCGCCACGAACTCCTGCTGTGTGCATCGAGGTTTCCTGGAACCTGCTTTTCGACCTTGTGTTAATCCGGGTAAAACAGGGTCTTTTGACGGATGGTTTCGTTTGCAATTGAAAAACCGGTTGTGTGAGTCGGGGAATGGATGCGGTTGAGTTTGCGTGGATGACGAAGTTTCCATCGGGGGGGACGTCAGCAGCAGGTGCTGCGGGCGAGCCCGTGGCATTGGCATGGGTGGATCGTCATGGCGACAAACGGCTGGCTGCGTTTCTGTTGGGCTGCCGGTGTGATTCCGGTGATCCTTGCCGGACTGCTCTTCCCTCACGGGCGATTTCTGCAGGCGAATTCCCAGGGGGTTGATGACTGGGAGATTGAGCTGGTTCCGCGAAGTGCCGGCCCGGCTGCTCAGCTGGTTCCGCCGCGGCGCGAACGAGATTTTCAGCGGCCGCAGGGGAAGTCTGGAACAACTTCGAGCGATCGGGATGAATCGCAGGTGATGCAGCGATCCGGGCCGTTGACACCGGCTCAGAAGGGCTGGGTGGAGGTCGAGGCCACGGCGACGGATTCAGAACGGGCGGTTCCGCTGAATGCGGCGGTCCGACGTTCCGGGGAACGGGCACAACCATTGAGTGCAGTTGTTTCGAACCGGCGATCCGCGTTACAGTCTGATTCAGCGATACGCAGCGTGAGTACTTCGCGATCGACGGCAGGACGACAAAGTTCTGAAACTCCGGCGGAAGCTTCCGGCGCACGTTTGCTGACGCCGAGGTTTGCCAGGCGTGAAGCAGCGAAGACAGCTGAAGCCAATGTCGCTGAGGCGGCCGTTGCTAAGGCCGATGTCGCTGAAGCCAGTGTCGCTGAAGCCAGTGTCGCTGAAGCCAGTGTCGCTGAAGCCAGTGTCGGAGACGGGCCGCCGATGACGATTCCGGACGTTGCGGAACCTGCAGCCGTGAGACCGGCGACCGGATTGCCGCGAGCGACGGCGAGTGTCAGTCGCTCTCCGGTGAACTCAGTGCCCCCCCAGCGACCGCGTCGCAGCATGGCGCCGGCTTCGCAGCGTCCGCTGGCCGGGGAGTTGCCGGAGGCGGTGGTTTCCAGCGAGCGAGCCGAGCCACTCAATGTGGACAGCAGTCGTTCTGTGGCGAGCGCAGCAGTGCGACGTCGATCAACGCGGACACAGACTTCGATGAAGATCGCCGATGGTGGTGAAACGTCTGTGGCCGACGTGGAGGCGGAACGCACGCAGGTGATCGCACCGAATCCTCAGCGATCGGAAGTCACACGACACAGCGGATCCGCAGGTCTGGACTCGATACCGTTCGCAGGTCATTCCCTGTTTGTCGATCCACTCCCGCTCGCACCGACATTCACGGGCAGGGCGCCTGCTTATCCGGCGGCGCCGATGGCTCACGATGAGCTACCCATGATCCCGGATTCGCGGTATGGCCGGAATCCCGGCAATTCGTTCGGACCGCCGTATGTGATGCCGCGGCATGCCATCTCGCACACGGGCTGGTACGGGCCTGGCCCTGGAGTTCGCTCAATCAGTCACAGTGCCGCTGAACCCAGCCTGATTCCGGGGCATTCGCTGAGGGATCGGTGAGGTGCGGGCCTTGAGCCGCATTGCAGTTGCGGTATCCGGCCTGCAATCGATTCCGGGACCGTTCGATGTGGTTCGGACGGCAAAGCGGGACTGATGCAGCGGGGCTTAGCTGGACAGCGCCATGTTGGGCCAGCAGCTCCGTCTTCATGGCACATTTTGACG
>CAZLOQ010000182.1:0-11924 GCA_964561125.1 uncultured Chitinophaga sp.
TTTCAATATCTCCAACATCCCCAAACTCTGAGTCCCGTCTGACCAGTACAGTGGCAGGTCAAGAAACTCCGCCACCGGTATTCTGACCGATCGCAATTCTGCAAGCATGTCGCACAGGCTTTCAATTCGCAGCAATTGTGTAGTCGATGCGTACAGCAGAACCACGGATCGATCCGGGAATCGCAGCGATTGCTGTGAAACGATCGAGCCCACGACGCGGGCTCGATCCTTGAACAGATTTATCACGTCTGATCCATCGGCCTGATCCTGCAACCAAACTTCCCACCACAGCATTCGTGTCTCATCGTTCGGGAATTCTGCGACGTCGGTCCAGAACGCTTCGATGGCCGCAAGTCGGACCTTACTGATGCTGGATACAAGCTTGTTGTGCGCCGGTTGCCCCTTTTTTGTGTTTTTTTCCGCGTCGGAAAAAGCCCGCACTTTCTTGCTAAGGCCTTCCAGTTTTCCTTCAGTAACGAACACCGTTGCCCTCATAACGCGATTCTCGTCAACGCGTACATTCCGCAGTTCCATGCCGTCTCGCTGACTCTCAAGGCTATCCAGTTTCAAGTCAAATTCCGGCTCGCTCTCAAACTCAAGCACCATGCCGGCGGGGGACACGCAGGCTGGTCCAGCCATACTCTGTCGGGACTGCCGTTCAGCCCGGTCGAGCTGCTCAAGGAGCGATTGTCCGTGGCTGGTTGGGTCACGTTGCGGAATCGGAAACGAAATGCGGACGTTCTTCGGGTAGATATAGGATCTGGGAGTACCCGTGTTTTGTGGAAACAGATGGGGCAGCTGGTTCATTGCTTAGAGCCTCGTATTGGCATGGTCAGCGGGCTCCGGAGGTCGCTCCAGTCTCCGACGTTCCTGCAGCATTGCCAGCAGAGTTCCGAACCGCACAGTGTCGCTGCCGCGCAGAATGCATTCTTTGGCAGCATCATCACAGGCCCTGGCAATCTCAGCGTGACTGAGGCCCGCAGCTGCGTCGTGGATTTTCTTCCACGAAGGCCGCGGGCCCAGAAACTGCCGCAGACGGTTGCGTACGAGCGCAGTCGTTTGCATCGCATCCGGGTGATCATATTGAATCACGTCGTCGAAGCGCCGGAAGAGCGCTTCATCAAGCATCTCCTCGTAGTTTGTGGCAGCGATAATGAGGCTGTCGGAGTCATCCTGCTCCAGAAACTGCAGAAATGAATTCAGCACCCGCCGGATCTCACCCACGTCGTTTCCGGCCCCACGGTGCGCGCCGATTGCGTCAAACTCATCGAAAAAGTAGACCCCCTGCGTTTCCTGCATGGCATCGAAGATCATTCTCAGCTTTGCCGCCGTCTCACCCATGAATTTATTGATCAGGCCGTGCAGCTGAACCGAAAACAGCGGGCACTTCAGCTCACCGGCAAGTACCGCTGCCGTCATCGTCTTACCACAACCCGGGGGCCCAACGAGCAATAGTTTTCGGCGGGCCGAGTAGCCATGCTGACGCAACCGTGACTGACTGCGATATTCGTGCAGCACCCGATCGAGAGCATGGCGGATGTCGGAGCTGAGCACCATTTCCGACAGGCGAATCTGAGGATAGGACGCAACGAGAAGTGCGGCCAGATCACCGCTGGGCCGTGCCATTGGTACGGTGCGACCGATCTTTCCCGCTGCCTGCCGGCGTTTGATCTCATCCACCAAATCCCGCAACTGCTGAGCCAGCTGGGCCTTGCCACCCCGCGCAGCATCGGCGGCAATCTGCAGGGCTACCGACGCAAAATGCTCGCCGTTGCCTTCACCGTAGCTTTTCAGAAGTGCCTTGAGTTGTTCCGCGGTCGCCATCGTGAATGTCTTTGGATCAGTCCTGTCGGAGGTCCGGCGAAAAGTCGATCGGAATTGTACGGGAAATGCCAGAAAATGTCAGTGGCACCAGGGAGAATCGTCTGCCGCGGCAGCAGCGAACTGAAACGCCCTCTGGAGCACTGCAGTGCAACCGATCGCACGGAACGAATAGCGATCAGCAACCACGAAATACACGAATCACACGAAATGAATCGCAAAGGCACCACAAACGTCCATTCTCCTGTCTCTACCTGACCTGTGTTTTTTCGTGTATTTCGTGTATTTCGTGGTTCACACCACAACGCTGTTGATACTCAAGTGGGAAACGTTGAGCGAGCAAGTGTCATAGATCGCCGTCGTCCACCAACTCATATTCGGGCCTCAGCCAATCCGCTGTGATTTCCATTGCCCTGTCCACCGGAACCTGAAACATTTCGGCCACCTTGGACTCCCCGATGAGTTCACGAAGAAAGGCCGAACGCACGAGGCGACCAAAACGGTTGGTGGTGTACAGGACCTCCGGTGGAAGTTGATCGGGTTCAAGCTGGTCTTTTGTGGCGGTGCCGTCAATTCGAAGACGCCGTTTGACCTCCATGATGAAGCGGGCCATGTCAACTTCTTCGTGGAGCCCCGTTTCAACGACCCGGAACAATAGGCACCAAAAGCTGACGTGGAAGACCCGCTTCAGCAGGATCAACGCATCGAACAATCGGAGTTCACCAAGGCCTTCCTCTTCCCAGACCCTCACAAGTTCTTCGGTCGGCACGAGAAATCGACCGGCAAACTTGTCCGCTTCCTTTTCGTACCGTCTGGGGTCTTCCTCATTATCGCGTGCGTCACTCGTGAAGAGTTGAGGGTGCAGAACCAGGTGACCAAGTTCATGAGCGGCGCTGAAGATGGTCCGCTCGATCAGCTTACCCTCCTTGCGGCGGTTCCGAAGCATTATGAACTTCAAGTCGCCTTGAATCGTGCTAATCCCTTCCAGCCCTTTGCCATCATGCTCGAAGAAGAGGGTGCGAACCCCAAGTCCTTCAAGAACACGGACAATGTTCTCTGGCCCGGCATCGTGCAGACCGCTGGTATGTCGCAGCGTGTTGGCAACCATCTCGATGAACTCGTCGCTGAGCGCCCCCTTCTGGTGCGCAGTGAACTTCCTCAGCCGGTTAGGCAATCGAGAGTCCATTATCTCCTCGATTTCGTCGTAGGCCCGCAGGTATTTCCGGGCGGCGACGGTAATCTCAGGGTCTTTGCGTAACGGGGCATGGGCACGAAAGGCAAAACGCGGCGGAAAAGAATCAGCGCTGCCGCTGAGCAAATCGTTGACGGCGCAGCCCAGCGCTCCGGAAAGTCGCACAAGGTCGCTGGCGTTCGGCTCGGTTTTGCCCGCTTCGTAGTTCGTGATCGTATTCCGGCTCACGCCGACACGACTCGCAAGCTGGGCCACGGTCATCTGCATGGCCTCCCGTTGCCTGCGGATCAGGTTGCCCACCTCATTGGTCGGCGCTGGTGTGGGTGCAGCGGCCTTCTTGGGCATGGTTGGTTCTCCCTCCGTTGTGATTTGCGTTCTCCCAAGGTCTTGTGCGTGGTCAACTTCCGTTTGCACAAAAAAATTGGCATTCAGACGCCTTGACCACATCGGAAACACAATATATTATGCATTCGGGTGACGCAAGGGCAAGACTTGCCCAAAACTTTGTACTCGATGGAAAGGGGCCTGTCCACCATGAACCCGTTAATCGGCACACGTCGTAGCGTCACGCTGGCTTGGCAGCGGTATCTGCCGTTTTCGCTCGTCAACGTGCAGGCGTACGCCCCGATGCAAGCCGGGGTCTACAAGATCGCCGTCAACCTCACCAACGGCCAACGGCGGGTGGTCTACGTCGGCCAAGCCGCCGACCTCGACTCCCGGCTCAAGGACCACCTGAGCGAATGGGAATGCAACCTCGACCTGTTCAACCTTGTCCGCCAGTACCAGTGCAGCTTCGCCCTCGCCGCCGTGCCGATTCAGGCCGACCGGGATGCTGCGGAGCGGGCGCTGTACCTGAACTTCCGCCCGCAGTGCAACACGCAGGTGCCGACCGGCCCCGCCTACACCGTCACGCCGCTGACCTCGGCCTGAACGAACCCGACCGAGCTTTTGTGTCCGCCGATTCCATCGGCCCATGCAGGAGAATTGCCATGACCTTCAACGGAGCCGTGATTCGTGAGCAGGGCGTCACATTCGCCCTTGTGGTCGTCAAGCACCACGTCGTCCAAAGCCGCTTCGAGGCGGCACGAGCGATCTCTTCCTTCCAGCCGTGTTTCCCCGGCGTGCCCATCGTGCTGGTTGGCCAGGACAGCCGGGGCGTGCCCACTTACTTCGGGCGACCCGACATTGCCCGGTTCATGGCCAGCGTGCCGATGTGCGCCGTGCCGTGGAAGACTTACACCATCTGACCCGGCCCCGCTGCCCCTTAGTCACTTGCCCAAGGGTGCTGGTCCACGTTTTGAGGAGGCATAATCGTGTCCACGCTCAACTTTTCGATTCCGCTCGGCTCGGTCGATCTGGACAAGCTCGCAACGGACGAGGACTTTCGGTGGGAAGCCCAGCGGCTTCTGCCCGATGCCCTGACCCGCATCGGGGAAAATACCGCCGAGGTCGCATGGACCGAATTGCAGAAGAGCTTTCGGGGCATCCCCGGCTTCAAGGGCAACTCGTCTTCGAGCGACAAGTCCCGGTTCATTCGGGAAGGCGGTCAGAACCACCGCCGCAATGCCAGCGCTCAGGATCGGCGGGCGATTGAGGACCACATCATCCAGCAGTTGCGGGAAATGAAACGCAAGGCGGGATGATCCACGGTCAAGTGATGGCTCACAGATCATCAACGCCATCGGGTTCGGTATCCCGATAGCTCTTGCGATTCACCGACTCCATAAAGTCGAGCAGAATTTTCTCGGCCAGTTCTTCGGGCTTCTCCCAGCCGAGCTTGCGGGCTGTAGCGTCGAACTCTTCCTTGATCGGGACCGTCTCGAACTTCACATAGAGCGTGCGAGGATCGCCGCTCGTTGACGGGATGAACCAAAGCTGGTCGCAAATTCGTTCATCGGTCATCTGGCAGATGAACTGACAATACGCCAGCGTGAACTCACGGTGCCTCGCACTGGCATTGATGAAAGTCTGGGCGTAGTGCGGCACCTTGGTGCGGACGAAATCGAGGTCGCACGGACTTGCCCCACGGACGGCGGCTTCCAGCGTGGATTTCCAAATCCCGTCGAACCATTCGATGGCCTCGGCGTCCTTGAGCCGCTCACGCCGGTCTACGTCCTTGCCAAAGATTTTGGCCGGCCCTTTACGGGCCAGCCATTGCTTCCAGTAGTCGTTGTCGAACCGAATGCTCATTCGTCATCCTCCCCATCGAACAGGCTGGCTTCTTGCTTGGCGGGCTTGCTGGCCGCTTTCTTCTTCGGGGCGGCTTTCCTGGCTGCCCCCTTCTTCCCATGCAGTCCCTGCTTCACTTCTTCGGCGTAGCGTTCGTGGTTGAGCTTCAGCAGGCGTTGCAGGACTTCCCGGCGGGCGGGTTCGCTGATGGTGAAGCGGAGCGTACCTTCTTTGAAGGCCATGGAAACAGTTCCGCTTTTGTGGTGACGCTGCCAAATTTTGGGGGCATTGCCTTTGTGGTCGTCTCGGTTTTCCAAATTCTCCAGCTTGTGATGTCCCCAATCTTCGGTGACTTTGACGGACTTGATGGTGCCATCATCAAGGGGATCGCTGCCGCCTTCTGAAAGTTCATCAGGAATGAGCGGAATCTCTTCGTCCTCAATGGAGGTGCTCGGGTTGGCCGCACCCGAGCGAGCTGGACCGAATACGCCGACAAGGCAGCGATTCCTGACAGAGCCTTTTGTGGGTTTCTCGCTCTCGCCACGTGCCGGGCGAGGGAGGTCTCCAGGAGCGCAGGATTCGACTTCGGCTCTGATTTGGTATTGGGAGGGAATTGGTAGCATTGCTGTATCAGTCATCAATTGTGTTACTTCCCCGCAAGTCGCTTGATGTCTGCAATGTAATCCTCTGGCAATTCATGCTGAATTGCACCTGTCAAAATAAAATCAAGATACCAATCGTCTGGTGTACCCTCTGAGACGATGTAGTCCTCACCTGCAATGTAGGTTTCGGCGTCGCACAAAGAGCCATCCTCAAGTTCCACTGTGACGGAAACTTTGACGTAATGCCCACCCATCACTCCTTCGTAACGATCCAATTGAGTCATCGCTGTTGGATTGCAAAGGTAGATGACACCCCACACTTCACTTCCTTCTTCAGGAACAACATTGGCGTAAACGCCACCACCTGACGCTTCCTTATTGAAAGCCAGTCGACAGTTTCGTAGTCTTGCTCGAACTGCTCGGCGAATCAGTCCGGTTCGTTCTTGCTTGCGCCCCTTCGAGAGGTTGCTGCCGTAGGCAAAGTACCAAGAGTCGCTCATTCGTCTTCATCCCCAAAATCAAATGACGGGGTGGTTGGTTTTTTGGGCCGGTCGTCTTTTGCTTTGGTGGCTTTCTTCTTCGGGGCGGCTTTCCTGGCTGCCCCCTTCTTCCCATGCAGTCCCTGCTTCACTTCTTCGGCGTAGCGTTCGTGGTTGAGCTTCAGCAGGCGTTGCAGGACTTCCCGGCGGGCGGGTTCGCTGATGGTGAAGCGGATTCCCTGCTTGGTTTCGTGGAAGCCGTGGCCGAGGTCGAGGTCGGTCCAGCCGTAGGCGGCGGCGACGGCGTTGTCCATTTCGACGTGGAGGTCACGGAGTTTTTGAATGTCGGAGGAACACTGATTGCGATCGTGGAAACAGTTGTAAGTCGTTGTAAGGCCACTGTGCGAAGCGCTCATGATCATTTGCCGATGAAGATAATATTGCTCTCCAATTCTCTCCACTGTAGCTGGGGCCGACTTGAGAAGAGGATACGTTGCCAGGCACTCCTTTGGCGTGTAGCGGAATCGTGTCTCAAGCGTTGACCCATGTTCCCTTGCCCAAACCTCGTGGATCGTTGACTGGAGAAGTGAAAAGTGTAAGAAACCAGTAAATGCGAATACTATAAGCATGTGAGAGAACACCATATTATTCGGTTCAAATGCAAAGCTGACATACTTGCTCACTTCAGCGGTGACTAGCACTTGCTCGTTGTTAGCAATGGTGTCGTAAAGGTCTTTGCCTTGGGAGTCGTAACGCCAAAAGAACTCCGTACCACGTTTGCGAGTCCCAGCATGCTTGATCTTTTGTCGCTCTGGGAGAACCCGCTCCTCTACGATCTTGAAGACAGACGGATACTCCGATGCTCGTTTTCGATCCCAATCAAAGAAGTTGATGACCCATCGACTCGGCGATTGGTCAGGATTGGAGTTTAGGTCTTGGCCGTTGAGATATGGAAAGAGTACATCTCGATTGCGAGCGTCCGTGGCCAGTAGGGCGCGGGCCTCATCTGGAGAGAGAACGAACCCTATCCCACGAAGATTCGATCCCTGAAACGCCAGCCTCTCATTTGAAGCTAACTGATGTGGCTTCCCAATGATTTGTCCGACGGGGTTCAAATACGACGTGATTCCATGAACTTCGCTATCATCGAGATAGCACGCTCCTCTCCAGTCCCCAAAGTGGATCCAGACGTGAGAAACCTCCAAGTTGGCAGTGCCCGGCCACTTTTTGCTTTGGACTGCACGAGGGATCGAGTACCCCCTCGAAGTCAATTGGCCAATTCCAACATCTCGTGTCTCGCCTTGTGCTATTGAGTTGGTCGCCAGCAGCCCGAGCTGTCCGCCAGTCGATGCCAGTGATGCGCATCTGAGAAAGAAGTAGCTGCATAAGTCCGCGTTGCCTCGCTCGCCATTTGCTACAGCTTCAACCACAAAATCCCGAAAAGCAAAACCGAGACTTCCGGTAATTCGTTTGCCGCCTACGAATGGCGGATTCCCCACAAATCCATCGAAGCCGCCTCGCTTTACGATCACCTCTGGGAATTCCAGCGGCCAATGGAACATCGTCTGGCCCCGGCGTTCCCTTGCGGCGACTTCCTCGAATTCGTCGTTCGGTCCTTTCTCGACGTAGTGGCCTGACTTCACCGCTGCCTGGCGCACACGCTCCATCTTGTCTTTGGCGTTCTCACCCCAATACTCGGCTGCCACCAGCAGGTCGGCGGCACAGCGCAGTCTGGCGATCTTCTCGTTGGCTTCGATCAGCAGTTGTTCCTGACGCTGCACGTCTTCCACTGTGTTCGCCGGCAGGTCTTCCAGCCGCAGTCGCAGTTCAATCGCTTCGTCCACCGCCTCATCCAGTGGGCCGCGAAACAGGACCGCATCGTCAGCGTCAGGTTTCAAACTGAAGTGCCTCAATTGGTCGATGCTGTGCAGGCCCACCAGAGAATCACCGCTGCGAATGCTGTGGTCCAGAAACTCGAACGGCTTGTCTTTCGCCATCGTCAACAACCACAACGACAGCTTGGCCATCTCGACCGCCAGCGGGTTCTTGTCCACGCCGTAGATGCACCGTTGAGCAATCAGCCGCATTGCGTACAGCTTGCGTTCGGTCGGATCTTCAGGAATCAGCGACTCTTTTACGCCACCGGCAGACGGTTCGCCCTCGGGTGTGATGTACGGAGTGTCCGGATTGACTTGCCGGGCCAGCTCCCACGCTTCCAGCAGTCGCTCGGCCATGTACCGCGTCGCCTGCACCAGAAACGCGCCGGAACCACAGGCCATGTCGCAGATCTTCAGAGCCAGCAGCTCTTTCGCGGATTTCAGCTTCCAGTCGCTCTTCGGCAGTCCCTCAGCCGGGCCGATGTAAACCAGCGGTTCCAGCGTGTACTGCACAATCGGTTCGGTCAAACTGCGAGGCGTATAATGGGTGCCACTGGAACGACGATCCGTTCCGGATGTCACGAACACGCTGCCCTGCGGGATCACCACCGGGTAACCAAAGTTGTCCAGCCGCACCAGACCGGCCAGTGGCCGGATCCGCTGCCATAACGACTCGTCGCTGTTGGCGGCTGTGCGGAAGCGGGACGCCTCCAGTCCCTCGAATTCCAGCTTCAGCAGCTTCTTCAGGGCGGATTCAGACTTGCCCGTTTCTTCCTTCAGATACTTCAGAAACTCCGCATCGCCCCGCGATTGCTGCTTTTCCAATTCCGCCAGCTTGATTTCCGGCTCCTTGTCCCGCGTGCCAGCCAGCCCCAGATACGGTTCTGTCGCTCGCTTCGCTGTGTGATCCAGCAAACCTTCGTAGACGTGACCGATCTGTTCAATATCCAAGGCCCGAAAGCTGACTCGCCGTGCTTCTGCCGGACCGCCACCGGGCACCTTGATCTGCAGGAGCTGCAAGGCTTCCAGCAGATGCAGGACCGTGCGGTTGTTGACTGGCAGTGGACTAGCCTTCTCAAGCCACCACGTAGTCCCCGCCTTGCGACCCTCAAGAAACGGAAAGCGGTCGGGATTAAAGAGACTGCCACCGTAGGCCGGAATATGAATGTCGTTGTGCTGCAGACCACCATAGACGGCTCGGAAAGCCGCCAGCAATCGCTGCCATGCATCGTAGCGCCGTTCCAGCAGCTCTTCGCCATGCTGATCGGCCAGTTCCCGCAACTGGCGGCTGATCGTGCACACTGAATAGTTCTGCTCATACACCGGAAACGGCTTGCTGGGAATCAGTTCTCGCTCTTCCGCACAGAAGAGGAATACCAGTCGCATCATCACCGTCAGTGCCGACTCGTACAACTGCTCCGGTGTCACGTCTGCCAGCAGTTCGCGGCCAAAATCCTGATCGGCTTTGTCCAGCGAATGAATCAGCACCTCCACCGCCTTACGAACCTGATACCCCAGCTGATCCGTCACCTCCTGCTGATTCGAAGCACTCTTCGCCAGCAGCGATTCCAGCGTCTGATCGTCCGGCACCCCGAAAAATCTTTGCACCGACAGCAGACTGCGGAAGGCTCGCAGTGTGATCGGCTCATCCAGCCACAGCGACGCATACCACGACGCATACCCGCTGGTCTCCCCCTTCGGCGCATCCACCAGCATCCAGTGGTCGCCATTGGTGACAAGTCCCAGCCTCACGCCGGTTCCGTGCAGTAACTCGGTCATCCGGGTATCGGGTGAAGCTTTCCACGACGAGCCAGCGACGTAACTGCTGAGATCCTGTGAACGGGGATAGGATTGAATCAGGAGGCGTGGCGGGTGGTGGGTGGCGGGTGGTGAGTGGGGGGTGACGGGTGACGCCAGGACAATATCTGGGCGTAACAATTCGCCGTGCTCCGGGATTTCCACCTGCAGCGTCTGTGGGATAGATTGGCCCTGCAGCAGCAGATTGTCCGGCAGATCCAGTGTCTGCTGCAGGATGAAACGAATAAAAGCGTGGTGACGATCCGGTCGAATCACCCGCCCCCCATCACCCGCCACTCGCCACTCGTCATATTCCTGACGCAGCAGGCGAACGTGGTCAGGATCATGTGGTTCGAGCCCGGCACTGAAGGCTTCCATGAGCACTGGGAGGCTCAGGAATGGTCCTGAAACCGGGACGAGGGAAAGCCATTCGGTGTGATGACGAGCGATGGACATGTGAGGGTAACCGCGAAACGATTTTTGGAACCACGAAAGATGAACAAGACACAAAACTGGGAAGGGCGGAGGGTGTGGGGCAGGGGCTCACCAGGGGCGTGACAGGGGCGATTTTTTGGGACCACGAAATACACGAAATACACGAAAAATGGTGGAGGGCGGAGGGTGTGGGGACAGGGGCTTACCGGGGGCGTGACGGGGGCGATTTTTTGGACCACGAAATACACGAAATACACGAAAAATGGTCGAGGGAGAAGGGTGGGGACGGGAGCTTACCGGGGGCGTGACGGGGCGATTTTTTGAACCACGAAATACACGAAATACACGAAAATACAGAGCACAAGTAATGCCAGAAAAATTGGTTTCTGGAATTATATTGCGATTTCTTTCGTGTATTTCGTGTATTTCGTGGTAAATAAAATCCGCTGGAAACGTGTTTTATGCAACCAGCAAATACACACTAGACACGAAAAAACAGAGCACAGATGATATCAGAAAAACTGGTTTCTGGCATTATGTTGCGATTCCTTTCGTGTATTTCGTGGTTAAGAAAATCCGCTGCAAACGTGTTTTATGCAACCGGCACATACACTAGACACGAAAAAACAGAGCACAGGTGATATCAGAAAAACTGGTTTCTGGCATTATGTTGCGATTCCTTTCGTGTATTTGTTGTATTTCGTGGTTCCCGATCAAATCACGATACGTTCATACTCGACTCCCGGATAGTGGCCGAAGTTGACCAGCAGACCGAGGCGGTAACCGGTGGCTCTGAGGTAGTTGTAAACCTGGGAACGGTGTTCGTCGGTGACTTCCTTTACAGCCTTGATTTCCAGAACGATTTTGTTGAACAGGGCGAAATCAGGAATGTACTTCTTTTTCAGCTCGTTTCCCTTGTACTTCAGTGAAAGCTGAGCCTGTGACTCAAAACTCAGCCCCTGCAGACCGAATTCGATTTCCAGGCACTCCTGATACACAGGCTCGACAAACCCGCAGCCCATCTCCTTGTAGACTTCAAAACATGCTCCCAGAATCTTATAGCTTTCTTCTTTGTAGATGATGTCAGTCATTGCTTTGCTCCGGCATGCACTTCAATAAACCGCATCCGCGACTCGTGTCGCTGAAACGGGTTCACTGGAGTCAGGGTTGATGGAACCACGAAATACACGAAAGACACTAACAACGGTAAGGGGCGGAGGGTGTGGGAACGGTGGTTTACCGGGGGCGGGCAGGGGGCGATTTTTGGGGACCACGAAATACACGAAATACACGAAAAAAGGCAGAGGTCAGTTAGACGCAGAGTTCATTTGCGATTCATTTCGTGTGTTTCGTGTATTTCGTGGTTATGAAGAAACCAGCTGTGATGGAACCACGAAAGACAGGAAAAATTGTAAAGGGTGGAGGGTGTGGGAACAGGAGCTTACCGGCGGCGTGAAGGGGGTGATTTTGGACCACGAAATACACGAAATACACGAAAAAAAAGGCAGAGGTCAGTTAGACGCAGAGTTCATTTGCGATTCATTTCGTGTGT
>CAZLOQ010000183.1:0-11904 GCA_964561125.1 uncultured Chitinophaga sp.
CGACGGTCGACACGCCATGCCGCATTCCAAACTCGACGACCGAGTCCGCCTGAGCAGCCAGTTCCCGCAGCTTGTTGCGGTGTTCGTTGATGAACGCGAAAGGATCGGGGCCGGGGCTTGGGTGGTGCGAGAGAGAAGAGAAAGTGGAGAGGAGACCGCAGTCGACCGGAGAACGTAGAGAGTCTTCTACTCTCTACGTTCTCCGATCGACGCTCTGATTTTTTGACAGCGGAGCCGTCAAGAAATCGGGAACGCAATCCTGCAGCGATCCACGAGCGATGCCGAAGAAGTTTTCTCTGTCGGGTACGGTGAAGCGACCGTTCCCTTCGGCGATGCTGGCGGAGATCGAGAGTGCCGCGCGGTTGATTTGGTCGGCGAGGAAGCCGTAGCCACGAGGAAAAGACTCGGATTTCGAGCAGATCTGGTCTGCGAAATCGACGGACTTCTGGCAGACACTGAGCTTTTCGAAGGCGAAGGCCATCGGGGAGGAGCGTCAGAGAGTAGAAAGTAGAGAGGAGACCGCAGTAGATTGGAGAAAGTTTCGAGTCTTCTACTCTCAACTTTCTCCAATCTACTGCTATGTTTTTCTGCCCGCGAAGCGGTCAGAAAAACACACCCCTCTTCGAAATACAAACAGAGACATTCGTGATTCGCGGGTATCCTGAGCGAAACCAACCCCTGACGGAATTGGGGCAGAAACAGAGACTTCAGGGACCTTGAGCGACTGAAATCGATGGACATGAAGCCTGTTTTGCTGTCCTCTGAGACAGCTCGGGTTGAATTCAGGTCAAACCGGGCGTATTCTTTTGGCGGCGGGTATTCCAGAGACACACACGGCACCCCAATCATGAGCACTTTACTGACGCGAATTACGATTGATCCGGCCGTTTGCCACGGACAACCCTGCATTCGTGGACTGCGCTACCCGGTCCAAAATCTGCTGGAATTGCTCAGTTCAGGAATGACCATCCCTGAGATCCTTGAAGATTATGAGGATCTGGAGAAAGAAGACCTGCCGGCTGGAAATCGTTCAACGGACGAGCAGATTCGAAGATTTGCGAGGAGTGACCAGCGCGTTCTGATCTCAAAGGATGCAGACTTCGTGGATTCGCACCTGCTGACCGGCCCGCTGTTCCAAACTCACTCCTTTCTGGAACTCACCAGTGAGGGGCGTGTTCTGCGGGATTGAAGTTTCTGTTTCCGTGATCCCGCATTCCAGATGCGAAACGCCGCGGTCGTCAACTGCCCGACAATCAGAGTGCCATGACCAGGCAAAACACAGGAAACGAACCGTGTCATCGTCTTGTCGCGGGCCCGCCAGATATGCACAGCCCGCCGTCTGGTGGAACGCGGTGTTTGCTTCGTACAGGTCTGGCACGGCACCGGCCAGCCCCGGGACAACCTTGATGATATCGCTGTCAATCACGCACGGCTCGCAAAGCAGTTCGATCAGGCAATCGCCGCGCTGCTCACGGATGTTCATGGTACCGTGGTGGATGAACTGATCGGTTAGTCGTAAGGTCCGTTGTCTGCGGCTGCAATTGCAGCAGGTGCACATCGCCCCGCGGGTGCGATGCTGCGGCTTATCGTGCACGCGGATACCGCCTTGCAGGGCTGAATCGCACCGGCACGTGGCGGACCGTTTCTGGTGGGTTTATGGGTCATACAGGTCGTATATGACCGATATGACCCATACCAGCCAGTCGCGAACCTATGCCGTGACAGCGTGGGTTTCCTGCGTGGTTGGGGATGGTCCCGGCATGAAAGCCGGATCTTTACACAGTCGCGTCCGGCCAGCTTCACCCACGCGGCGGACGACCCAAACTTTCAAACTCGCGCGCCGGGCTGCGCCCTGTACAGAAATAGCAAATCGCAGGAATCGCATCAGATCAACAGAGGCCAGAGCAAGGAGGATGCTGGTCTGTATCTCAAGGAAATCCTTGAAGCACTCGATCCGAACGATGAAATTACGGCCTTGCGGATTGTCTGTTCCGCGGCGTTGTTTGTCGGAGATACACCGTTATGTGCTGCGAACACGAAGAGGCTGGCACGGGTGTTTCCCTATCTGCGATCAGTTTCTGCGATCTGCGGATCGTTACACTCCGAACCATCGCTTCAGCTTCCGCCATAACCGTGCTGCCCAGCCGGGATTGAGCACCGTTTCCGTCCATGTCCTGCGGGACGACGAGAAATTGCTCCACGCCATCTCGGTGTAGGGTTCAAAGGTGTTCTTCAGGGACGCAATCAAGCCCTGAGTCCGCACCTGCTGAAGACTGGAGGCATAGTGCGCGAACAGGTTGCGATTGATAATCCGCCCGGCCACGAACAACCCGGCAAGTGTTCCCTGAGTTGCTTCGCGGATGGCTTCCACCGTGTGCATTGCCAGAGCACCTGAAACGCCCAGCAGACTGACATTCTCGCTGACTGCAAGGTCCTTCATTTCCTGCCACAGCCGGCGAATTTCGGTTTCCGGGATGAGCACTGTGGGGTCGATTTCGTTGAGTGCTTTCCGCGTCTGAGCCACGGATTCCCTGAGTTCATTCAGTGACAGCGGCGGCAAATCAAACGCGGAAGCAGCCCGGCCACTGGCGTTCTGCACCGCAGCGAACAAGTCTTCCACCCGGTGGATTGTGGAACTGTCATCAATCAACCCCTGCCGCTGCAGTTCCGTGGCCAGTTCTTCCAGATACGTTCGCGTCCCGTAGGCGGCGTCGCTGACGATCGCGAGTATCCACAGGGGTGATACGTGCAGCGTTGTCAGCCCGGTGATGTCGATGAAGTTGGCAATCGCCTTCTTCGCGACAAACCGGCCCGTGTCTGCCGTCGGTGCCGCAGCGTCCGCTGAGTCTGCAGCCTCCGCAGAACCTCCGCCGCCTGCGGTACTGACACCGGAACCACCCTTCACATCAGCACTGCTGCCACCGCCCACGTCACCCACGGCCGACAGCAGGAAGTTCAGCGAGTTGCGAATGGCTACCTCGTAGCTCTTCGACGATTGAAACGCCTGCGGAACGATGAACTCCGCCAGCTCCTTCGCGGTTCCCGCAGTCAGCCCCACAGCACTGCGGACAATTCGCTCCGGGAGCGACGCGCTGTAAAGGACACCATTGAGCAGCGTCTGCAGCGGTGTCTGCTCGTTCGCAGGCCCGCTGCTGACTGTCGATTCCGGCTCAGGAGGTGACATCAGAGAATCCTTCGCATGCCGGCCGTCATCACGTCGTCCACTTCGGGACTGCAGAACGCCACACTGACTTCATATCCTCCCTGTGGCCACGCCTCCTTCACGGGTACATACCACGGACCACCGTCACCGTAGGCCGCTGTGGCTGTGAATCTGCCGGACGCGAGCTCCTGTGCGCGCAGCTGATACTCGATAAATGATTCCCCGGGCAGATGCAGCAGCGAGATGTCGTTGAGCGACAGTGTACTGAGAATGATCGGCTGCTTCCGTTCCACCCGCTGAATCCACGCCAGCTCGAATGCCGGACGGTTGCGGCCCACCACAGGGTTCTGCTTATTGGCAATCATCTCCGCCAGCCGCTCAGCACTCAGGTCACTGCGGGGAACCGGGAGGATTTCAGCAGTCTTCCATTCGGCCGTTTCCACAGGTTCACGCTGCAGATCCGCGTCGGCTGCGACGATGCCCTTGTAAACACGCCGGGCCAGCACCGCACGCATGGGTTTGCTGCCGTCGTTGTACTTGCCGGCTGCCACATTTCCCGCACAGCCGGTGAAGTACAGATGTGTCGTCCCCGGCTCCTCTTCCTGACGCTGCCGCCGCGCCATCCCCGGAAAATCAGCGCTCGCACGGCCGTCCCCGTAATAGCTCATCGGGTGAGTTGCATAGTAGTGGGCACAGACGACTTTTTTGTCTCCGCTGTAGAAGGCCACTGTTCGCAGCCAGGGGTCAATGAGTCCTTCCGGGAGCGCTCTGAGGGCCGCGTCCGCACAGGCGCTTCCTCGCATGCTGATGATCCGCCCGTCCGCTCCCTGATTCACTCGACGATTCGCAGCCACCTCAGAGACCCGGCCCCGCCCGCGACCGATGTGCGTTACCGGCACGGCTCGCGATACCGCCTCGCGAATCGCCACTCGAATCCGATCCAGACACCGCTCGAAAAAATCCGGCAGCATAATGTTCGGCAGGTCGCCCTGAGCATCCACGAGACGCTGCGCATCCAGACAGGCGAACGGAGCGTTGTGCTGGTGCACGCACTGAACCGCCGCACGGTCCGGAGTTGTTCCGGCGGCCTCTGCCATCGCCGTTCGCCACCGCAAATGCGCGGAATTCAGAATTCCCGTCCAGTCCACCGCACACACCACCATCGGCGCGCCCGCACCCAACAGCACAAATCCAATCGCCTCCTGCGGATCGTCCACCGCCTCGATCGGCTTGATCCATCCACCGCAGCAGCCGTGGCCGGTGGGCGCCGTTACGTCAATACGAAACGGAGCGATGTGCAGACCGCTGCTGCGAGCCGGTAAGGCCGGAAGTACTGACAGTGCTGCAGATGTCTGCAGAAACTGACGTCGACTGGACTGTGCCATGTGAAAACTCCTGACTATTGGTGATGCCTGATAAAGAGTTCCAGCGCTTCTGTCACAAAAAACAAATCCGTTACCGGCAGAATAAATCCCTGATAGACATACTCGTTCGGAAACGAAGCCAGATAATGGCTGGACCGCACCCGCAACCCGGTCTCTTCCCGCACCTCACGATGGAGCGCCTCCTCTGCTGTTTCGCCGGCATCGATAAATCCGCCCGGAAGACCATACTTGCCCTTGCCCGGATCCTTCGCACGCACCAGCAACAACACCTGCCCGGCAGCATCTGTTGTGATTGCACCAACCGCGGACACCGGGCCGAAGAAATGAGTGTACCCGCACGACTGGCAACGAAACGGATTCTTCCCCCGCTCAACACCCGGCTGTCCGCACTTCGGACAATACTGCCACGCCCGCCGAATCGGCTTCGCAGCAGACACGCGCTTCGCGCCGGAAACTGATCGAGCCGTTTTTTTTGCCATGGATGGAGGTGCTGTACAGGCTGTCGAGACGGAGACGAGTGTCGTTATCCTCCCCGCTCCCGGAAAAATGTGCAAGCGTAGCCACCTGCCGGACAAAACAGACCGGAAAAAACACATTCTCCCGGCTCAGCCCGTTCGAAATCCGCGGTAAATGGCTGTTTATGGTCGCCGTCCGGGAGGTCAGGCAGTTTTCACAGTTACGGCGGCGTCAGGCATGCACGCAGGTGCCGAATACAGGTGTTAATCGTTGACGATTTGTTGCGGTCACGGGAACGGGCGGCGGCGGATCCGGCCCCGGATGGATGTGTTCGCGGACGCCGGTGTGCGGACCTTGACAGTGCCAAAAGGAAACGAGCGGAGTATTGGCATGTCCGTGGCAGCGATTCGCGGTGTCATCGAGCGCAGGATTCTGGCGAACTACAGAATTGATCCTGCCGCAGTGGCTCGTGTCCTGGCTGCGCCATTTCGGCCGAAACTGGTCGACGGATTTGCAATCGGCGGTATCTGTCTGATTCGCCTCGGTCACATGAGGCCTGCATGGCTGCCGCTTCCATGGGGCCTGCATTCAGAGAATGCGGCTCACAGAATCGCTGTCGAGTGGGATGAGGCGGGGTGTGTGCGATCGGGCGTGTTCATAACTCGGCGGCATACGGATTCCCGATTGAATGTATGGGCTGGCGGCACAATTTTTCCGGTTGTACAGCGTCTGGCGAAGTTTTCGGTTTCGGAAACACCTCGCGACATCAGCGTCGGTGTGGAGTCAGCATCTGACGGGATGGCGATTCACTTTGCGGGGTCGGTGGTCAGTGAACTCCCGAACGGCTCGGTTTTTGGCAATCTGCAAACGGCATCAGAGTTCTTCCGGGGTGGTGCACTCGGGTATTCCGCAGACAAATCGGGGCAGCGGTTTCACGGTGTTGAACTGGCCTGTGATTGCTGGTCGGTCGAGGCATTGGCGGTTCAACGGATGAGCTCCAGCTACTTTGAGGACTCACAAATGTTCCCGGCGGGGACTGTGCAGTTTGACAGCGCGGTGCTGATGCGGGGGATCGGTCACTCCTGGCATGACCGGGGCACAGTGTGCTGCGGATAGCAGTCCCGGGCGGCGGGCTGTTTTTCAGAACCGCGGTTTGCTATTCTCGGGTGTGAGCGAGCCAATGATTGTCTTTCAGGGAGCGTGACTATGGTTCAGGCATCAGTCGACCGACGCGGCTTTGTGGCAGGGGGCATGGGATGGGCGTCCGTGCTGACCACGGCCGCCGGTTTGGGAACCGTGGTTGCTCAGGATGGCGGTCAGAAGAGCGAAAATCCCCCGGCGGGTGTTCAGGTGCCCTCGGCAGGTCCGGTGGAGGCTGCGTTTGAACGCGACTACGAGGCACCGAAGTTTCGGCCTGCATGGAAAAAAGAACAGATCAGCCGGCTGATGCTTCAGGACTTTGTGATCTTCGCCCACTCAGAACTCGAAATGGTCAAGCAGCTGCTGGAGCGGGAGCCAGGTCTGCTCAACGGAGCCGTGGACTGGGGAGCGGGCGACTTTGAAACGGCACTGGGCGGTGCATCGCACATGGGGCGTCGTGACATTGTCACCTTCCTGCTCGAAAAAGGAGCTCGGATTGACCTGTTCGCTGCTGCCATGCTGGGACAGCTGGAAGTTGTCAAAACCTGTCTGACCCTGCAGCCAGCCCTGATTGACGCCAGGGGGCCACACGGGTTCAGCCTGCATTTTCATGCGCAGGTGGGCGGTGACGAAGCGCAGAACGTGCTTGATTATCTGCAGTCTGTAAAACCCGTGGAACTCAGGCCAGTGCCGTTCCTGAAGAAGAAGTAAACTGAGGCATCGCCGAAGGGGACATTCTACTTTTCTGTTGCTTTTGTCTGCCCCGAGGTTGCGGCGAGGATTCCAGCCCGTTGACATTGCAAGTCCGTCCGGACCATTTCGAGCTGTTGGCTTCAGGCTGCGCCGCCTTTGCAGTGTCGATGATAACGGTGAACAGGAAACGTCATGAGTCACTGCGGGCATTGCCCGGGTTCAGAACATGGTAAACAAACCCACCCTGTGATGCTCTTGATGTGCGAGGCATCACATGAATCTGATCGAACCAATCCACCATGTAAAGTAAAATGTCCCCTTTTGTGATTCCGGACCTCCATGGGTCTGGATAGTAATGATCAAAATCCCGACGCCGGACGCTCCTCGTTGTGTTCAACTGTCCCGCATGGAAACAATTACACGTCAAGTTGGCGAACTACAAGCCAATGAGCGGTCTGCGGCGGAACTGCTCCTGTGCCCTCTGCACTCCTGCGATTTCGGCCTGTAAGGCCAGTTCCATCAGCCCGGGGTGCAACCCCGGGGCAGCCCCCCCAACGAAGACGTACGCCCTGTAAGGGCAGTTCTCAGATGCGGCCCCGCCAACGCCCACGCTGAGGCACGCAGCGAAGTTGTGCCAGGATGCGTCCAAAGTCCTCGGAGTTCCACCGGAAAGCGCGAGCCACGGCCGAATCACCCGCCCCGCAAAGCCCGCTCCTGCACACCCGGTTCACATCGAACATGCAGTGTTCGGCTGAGAGCTGCCCTTACAGGGCGTAAGCTTCCGGGGGGCGGCCTGACCTGGCATTTCATGCCAGGCTGATGGAGCTGGCCTTACAGGCCGTAAACACAGCTGGGCTGTGGCATGCAACCTTCGGCGTCCCACGACACCATCAACGTCTCAATGGCCGCCGCCCACTGCCAACTACTTTCGGCTTCAAATAGAAGCGGTACGGCGCGAGCCGTCCGGTAACGACGGGAAATTGCAGCATTCATCGCCGGACGGGGACAGCTCGAAAGTTTCGCGACAACGCACGTTTTGAATCGCTCCGATCAGCACAGCCCGGAATTTCGACTTTGCTGTCTCCCGCGCAAACCCAGTGCGGAAATCCACCCGAAAATTCGATAGAATCGCTGCATTCCCGGCTCCACCCGCTCCGCTCAGTCCCTTTTCCGTTGACTCACACCCGTCTGCATCCTAGATTCCGGTCATGATCCTCTTCTCTTCCATCCCGGGCTCCATTTGCATCAGCGATCTTTGCATTCGCTGCCGCATGTGCGCAGCCTGAGGACCCCCTGGCTCAACCAATCCAGCCCTCAGGTCATCCTGAGGGCTTTTTTTTTTGCCGCAGCGAGCTTCTTCATGTCCCGGATTCAGCTTTACGACACCACACTCCGCGATGGTTCTCAGGGGGAAGGCGTCAACTTTTCCCTGCAGGACAAGCTTGCCATCACGCGTCGACTGGACGAACTGGGATTTGACTACATCGAAGGTGGCTATCCGCTCTCGAATCCCAAGGACGAAGAATACTTTCAGCGGGTGGCTGAACTTCCGCTGCGGCACGCGAAGATCTGTGCCTTCGGCATGACGCGCCGCAAAGGTGTTACCGCTGCCGAAGACATTGGCATGCAGGCACTCATTCGCTCCGGCGCACCCGTCTGCACCATCGTCGGAAAAACATGGGACCTGCACGTCACTGAAGTGCTGCGAGTCTCGCTGGAAGAAAACCTCGCCATGATCCGCGACAGCATTGCGTATGTGAAGTCGCAGGGCCGCGAAGCAGTCTATGATGCCGAACACTGCTTCGATGGCTGGAAGGCCAACCCGGACTACGCCCTGCAGACGCTCCGCACCGCCGCCGCTGCCGGGGCTGATATGATTGTCATGTGTGATACCAACGGAGGCACGCTGCCCGCCACCATTGCAGATTTCGTAAAACAGCTGCAGCAGCATGTGTCCGTCCCGATCGGCATTCACTGCCATAACGACTGTGATCTCGCCGTTGCCAATTCACTCGCTGCTGTTCAGGCCGGAGCTGTTCAGGTGCAGGGGACGATCAACGGCATCGGTGAACGCTGCGGAAATGCAGATCTGATCTCCACTGCTGCCAATCTGGCACTCAAACTCAGCCGTAATGTGCTCACAGACGGCGGCATTCAGCGACTCACCGAACTCTCCCGCTACGTCTACGAACTGGCCAACATGAACTTTCGCTCCGGACAGCCGTTTGTTGGTCAGAGTGCTTTTGCGCACAAGGGAGGAATGCATGTCCATGCCGTGAATCGACTTGCCCGCAGCTACGAACACATCGCCCCCGAACTGGTTGGCAATGAACGTCGGATTCTTGTGAGTGAACTCTCCGGTCGCTCCAATATCATCTCCCGCACCAGTAAATTCGCCATCAGTGAAGACAACGAACTGATGGTCCGGATTCTCAGCGCCGTTCAGGACCTCGAACATGAAGGTTACCAGTTCGAAGCAGCCGATGCCTCCTTCGATCTGCTCGTGATGAAACTCGCCGGACTTCATCGTCCCGCCTTTCGCCTTGATCACTATCGGGTTCATGTCGAGAACCAGTCGCGCGACCCGATGACGGAAGCCGTGCTGAAGATCACCACGGCCGATGTGGTTCAGCACGTCGTGGGTGAAGGTGATGGCCCCGTCAATGCCCTTGACAGCGCTCTCCGCAAAGCGCTCTCACCCGTGTACCCCGGAATTGCCGAAATGTCACTCGTGGATTACAAAGTCCGTGTCATCAACAGTGCTGAAGGTACAGCGGCCAGAGTCCGGGTGATGATCGAAAGCCGCGACAAAACGTCCCTCTGGAGCACTGTTGGCGTCAGCGAGAACATTATCGAAGCCAGCTGGATCGCTCTCGTTGACGCATTCGAGTACAAGCTGCACAAAGACCAGGGCATCGTCGGCTCTTCCAGGGAATTCAGCTCATGACACAGGCAGGGGACTTTGGTGCCGTCGGAGACGGCATCACGGATGACACGGACGCACTCCAGCACGCGCTCGACGAAGGTGTCGGTGAACTGCGGCTCCCGCGCGGCGACTACCGCATCACCCGCCCGCTCAAACTGGAACTCGCCCGCATCGGTCGCACTGCAGTCTGCGGCGAAGGTGGTGTCCCCCGCATCCTCATGGAAGGCCCCGGCCCCGCACTGCTCATTACCGGCACACACGCCGCCACGGCAGACCCCAAAAGCTTTGCCGACCAGGTCTGGCTCCGCGAACGCATGCCCATGATTCGCGACCTCGAAATTGTCGGGAAACATCCGGAAGCAGACGGAATTCAGATTTCCGGTGTCATGCAGCCCACCATCACCGGTGTCCTCCTGCGTCAGCTCCGACACGGCATTCAGATCACCACCCGTGCCCGAAATGTGCTCATCAGCCACTGCCATATCTACCACAACACCGGTGTCGGCATCTTTCTCGATGGTGTCAATCTGCATCAGACCATCATCAGCGCCTGCCATATCAGCTATTGCCGGCTCGGCGGCATCCGCATTGAACGCAGCGAAATCCGCAATCTGCAGATCACCGGCAATGATATCGAATACAACAACAATGGCGGCCACGGAATCCCGGATGCCGATGGAGTGCCCACGGCTGAAATCTGGCTCGATGCCAGCGCCGGCAGCATCCGTGAAGGCACCATCAGCAGCAACACCATTCAGGCCACCTACAGTCCCGATGGTGCCAATCTTCGACTGATCGGTGACCCGGCAGCACCCAATGCCCGCATCGGCATGATCGCCATCACAGGCAACCTCATCGGCAGCCAGTGGGTCAATGTGCATCTGACCGACGTCCAGGATATCTCACTCACCGGGAACACCATCTACTCCGGACACCATCGCAATCTGCTCCTCGAAAACTGCTCCCGCATCACCGTCGGCAGCAATACATTCGGACACAATGCCGACTATGGCGTCGAACGCGAACTCTGCACCGGACTGACCCTGCGAAACTGCAGCGATTCGATACTCACCGGCAATATCATTCAGGATTGCCAGACCGGCCGCCACCAGTTTCCCACAGCACCCGAACTCCAGCGCGAAGCACTCGTTGAACTCTTCAACTGCCGCAACCTCACTCTCTCCAGCTGCCAGATTCTTGAATCCGCACCCTGCGGCATCCGGCTTGACCAGTGCAGCGAAATTTCACTGCTGGGACTCACCATCAGCGACCGACGCGAACCACCGCTGCAGAAGACCGGCATTCTCTGGACCGGACCAGCCCCCGGCAGCCTGATCTCCGCCTGCCGCATTCGTGGCTGCCTCGAAGCCTCCGTCTCAGCTCCCGTGGTCCCGCAGAATGTCCCCGGACTCTGATCCCCCCGGCCCACTTGTCAACGATTCTCGATCCGGTACAGATGACCTGACGTCCGCAAAAACAACGCCTTTCCAGCGACCGCGGGAGAAGCCATCAGCCCTCCTTCAAGCTGGTTCGTCGCCAGCACCTCATACTGGTCGGCTGCCCGGATCACCGTGCACACGCCGTCGTGGTTACAGAAATACAGCCGATCATTGACGGCCAGCGGTGAAGCAGAATAGTCCCCCGGAAGCCGCTCAAACCACTTCTCTTCCCCGCTCTCCGCATCCAGACTGCGAACAATCCCCTTGTCGCTCACGAAATACAACCGATCCCCGACCACCACCATCGATGGTTTCTGAGGGATCTGACGGTCTGACATCCATGAAATATGGCTGGATGTCACGTCACCCGTGCCCGTGAACTTCACCGCCAGCAGTCGCGAGGCCATGTAACTGGTTGCCACATACACAGTGTCTCCGCGAACAACCGGTCGCGGCACCGTGGAAAAGCCCAGCTTACCATAGGACGCCTTCCAGATCTCTTCACCCGTCCGCGCGTCGTAGCCGTAAACCCAGTTGGCAGCAGGCGAAATCAGCAGCGGACGATCGGCCAACTCTACCAGCAGCGGAGTCCCGTACGCTTTCTGCAGCTCGGGTGTCGGATCCATCTGACCCGAACGTCTGGTCTGCCACGCCACCTCCCCGGTCCGCGCATTCAATGCGACGATCGACTGAGTATTGGTA
>CAZLOQ010000184.1:0-11820 GCA_964561125.1 uncultured Chitinophaga sp.
GACCGCGCGCACACAATCATCTCCGAAAACCCCGTCAGGGTTCGCTTGTTTAAGGTCTAGCTCCACTGCCACAGAGATCGCGACGCCACACACAATCACAATTGTTCCACGACACATCGGGTAACTCACCCGCCTCTACTACATGGCTGCGAAGCGTCGGCTCCCACTAATTCGCCGCAGCACAGACTTCCCATCAACTAACTCGACAACACCCGAACTGCTAACTCTCCAGTACAGTATTTCCAACACCTCGCGAAAATGGAACGGCACGCTATCCCAAAATGTTACGTCTCCACTCGGAACCACGAGCACTGGCACCACTCTTTTGACATCACCGCTCCGAGTATCCCTGTCGCAGGCGTGCCTGACCACTTGGTAGTACCTCAATATCTGCCCAAGCGCTCTGTCGTCCAGAGGCTCATTCTTAATCTCTATAACAAAAATAGTTTTATCAACATCTCCCGATATTGCAATAATATCCGGGATATTCTCACCCGCATTACGAATTCGCGCAATCAAATTCCTGGAAAATCGCGAGCCCGCGTCATTAACTTTGCATTTGAAGAACTTCTCCTGAAACTTGAATGACCCATTCAAAGTAAGCCACGCATCTTCCCAGAACTCAAAAAGATATCGATGCAAAAATTCTTCGTTGTGAATCTTACCATTCCGCAGTACATCCTGCATGAACTGACGCACAGAATTACGCCCAACCTCGTCCAGATTCCTCAGCACTGAATCTAGTCGGTCAAATATAAGCCAAATGAACTCCGCCTCCTGCTCTCTGATCTCTCCCCGGAATAGAGAAGGAAAGCTTTCGCGGCTAATCAAGTGCTCGGAAGAACTTAATGGTATAACGGATCGGATGCACTTTCGATCACAGATCAGGCGAACAATCAATTCGGAAGTGAGCATCTTTTCCCCTGCAAGAGTCACTGCGACAGTTTAGAAACCTTGATCGTGCGCGACTCCGAGGCCATTTCGAAGGGATCCTCAAACCGAGGAAAAGAAAACTTGAGGCTGACCTCGACAGCGTCACCAGCGAAAGAGTTCCCTGGCGGCCATTGAATCTCAAACGTGGCGCGCCAACGACCGATGTCTTCAAAGGCGTCATCGACGTACGATAAGTCTGGCTCGCAGGCGGAAGACACCAGGCCTTTGTTCTTCCCTTTCCTTGTCACTGCCGCCCATGCCGTCTTTCCGTCGATGTCAAGCCGTACCGAATTTTCTCCCCATTCTGTAATCGCCTTCGGGAGGTAGAACCATACGTCGAACGCGCTGTATGATGGACTGTCCGTCGGAATGTGGTGTGTCAGACTGCTCTCCGATAGCAAAACCGGATCCTCGGTGGCCGTGCTGTGAAAGGCAGCAAAATGACGCCTCAAATTTAATTGGCTCATCAAATAATCGTAAATTGCATTGATAGTCTTTGTTTGCACTTGCACGTTTATGGAGCCATCCTCATTTGAAGTCGCGATAGACACCCCCAGTTGCGGATTCACCGCGAACAGATCAGGATTATCTCGTTGGAACAACTTCCCACTCCGCGCGATATTAAGTCGGGTTTGCAGCCGAGTGATTACATCTCGCCAATTTTCCATCCGACGGATGTAGCCGCCAAGTCGAGAGAGCGCTTTGACAAACGCATTGTGATTGACGATGTCAATGCGACGCAATTGCCGATTTTCCTTAGTGGCCCTCTCGATCGCAATCTGCAACTGCTCCTCAAATAACTGTGGTTTAGTAGGGTCAGCGACGTCAACAACTGGCTGGATGTAACTTCTGTACAGGTTTCTAAACGGATGATGCTCTTTCTCTCCGTCGCCAAGATCTGCTCGTACCACAATGGTACGTGCGAGTTCGTAGAAAAATTCGCAATAAAACGTCGCCATCTCCAATCGCAACTCATCATCCTCCCGTGACTCCTTAATTTCCTTCAGGCTGAACATTTCGCCTATGCTTGATTGGAACACCGACATGGTCAGCAATGTATGCTTGTCGTTCTGGTTGGAGCTAACTTCCACATTGTTCTCGAAAAACCTCTCTCCTGCTCTGTCGTAGTCAATAATCGAATCCTTCAGTGCACCAATTGGAGAACTTACATCCATTTGTTTTTGCTTGGCGGCAGAAATCTTCTTTTGTTTTGCGTTAAGTTCGGAAAACAGTTCCTTTTCCTTCGACTTGCTCAAAGTATATAGTTCGACCGAAAACTCAGTCTTCGGATCGAAACCTGGGAATTTGTGCGGTGCAGAAAGATACTGGCGGACAGCTTCAACGATGCCAAGATGCCGATGTGCGGAGTCAGTTAAATAAATCGCGTCCGTGTCGAAAGTCAGCCGCCACCTTGTTGGTTTACCTCCCTCCTCAATCCGTTGGATGGAAAAATGATCATTAATGTCTCGGCCCGTGACTGGCCGAACATTCCAGATGAGACTGCCTAAATAGAGCCGTGGGACTTGCTCAGCAGTTGGGTTAAGCAGTGTCGAGGCGATCTCCATGATCTTCTTCGGATTTTGAAGGAGAAACCCGCTGGCGTCACGGCCCCGCTGAATATCTTCATCTATCCTGATGATTGAATGCGAACTGATCCGGAATGGCGAGGACTTGGCTTTGCTCTTTCGATCGAACTGCAACCACTGAGCCAGTTGCTCAGCAGTGACACGCAACATGTACTTTTTTTGCAGGACAGAATTCGTGTGAGCGTGTTCGTTGACAACTCCAAGCAGGTCGGTCTCGATTCGCATTAGCCGGTCACTTAAAGTGGAGGTAGTCTGGGGATTCTCGCCAGCAAACCGCGGGCAACTCTGCAATAGGATACCCATCCAAGGAAAGCTCTGTCAACCCTCCAGGTTACAGGTCGCGTGGAGAGGTGCGTTCGGTGTTCTCGATTTTGGGCGCACGCCACACTCGGCGGCGGTGCCGAGCGCGGCGTAATCGCTCACTGAAAATGCGTGGAGTGGCGACCCCCGGGGTTTCGAATATCAGCCGCATGCTGATCTGCCGTGGCGTGGTTCGGCCCTCGACACCGGGCGGGGCCGCGTGCACTGCTTTCCAGCTGGGCCGTGCCGCAACGCCGGACGTCCTGATGCACCGCCACCGGGGACCACGTCGGGTGTTTGGCATTAGACTGGGCAGGTGTATACCAAGGCCGAGCTGCGGGTGTGGCATTGCATCTGGGGCCAGGCAGCAGGGCCATTGCGCGTTCTGGGCAGTTCTGGCAAGTCAAGAAAGCATGCGTCAGCCTTCGAAATCGTCGACCATTCGAAGGTTGGATTCAGTCCTCAATCAGGCAGCGAGAATCGCAGGTGGCAACCAAAAGTACAAAGGATTTCGAACGCACTGAGTTATTCAGCGCCTTCGAAAAGCTCGAAGATTCTCAGTCTTCGATCAGCAAGCTACACCCTCTCGTGACTGTTCTTTCGATTGCTGTTGCTGCAGTCCTGTGCGGCGCTGAGGGGCCAGCCGGTATCAGGTATAGGGCTGAGGCAGGACGGAAGGCTGGGCAGTTTTTCTCGGATTGCGGGATGGCATCGCCCCTCGGGACGGATGCCGTCGAATTCTTTGTGCACTGCAGCCTGCTGCTATGCTACTCAGACAGCAATAGTAAAAGGGATTGCCCATCGCTTGGGGATGCTTATGGTTCTCAGATCAAATCAGGCCAAGTGATACAGCTCGGTTGATCATAATGTTCAAAGCCACACTGACACTGGATTCTTTGAGGTGGAACATGAAGAAGTCAAAGGATCTGCAAACACGGAAAGCACCTGCCAGACTGGGGTCCAGAGCATGTATTCGCACCGTACCTCAGAGATTTTCCACTCGACAAAAGGTGTGGTGCCCTTAAGAGCATAACTGGCGGAAAGCCGCATAGCGGAGAGCGCCGAATGGGTTCTTTGGTTTACCCTGCCACTCTCAGCCAGCCTCCGCACGGGAACAGCGTAGCTATAAGGCGTTGGCAGTCCGAAAGGAGCAAAGAGTTCCTCATGGAAGGCCTTGTCCGTATGGGGAGCTCAGTTTGCGCTCGCGATGAAGTACCACCACCGCTTCCTCAAGGATGAAAAAACATCTCGTTGTCAAGCTAATCCCGCAGGAATGGGCGTCTTCCAGCCTGTGCGCAGGCATTAAGATATCGCTCTACAGCCTCTGAGCGACTCTCTGACAGGAACTCAACTCGCTGGCTCACGCTTAACATGCCGTCTACTGTTGCCTGCAGATTGCGAACGACCGAGCCTGCGTCACCGATGCTGCTGAGGGTTGTTGAAAACTCTGCTACGTCACCGGCCGCTGATGACGTGTACAACTTACGGCTTCTCACATATGCGTAATCTATAATCTCTCCGATAATGCAACGCACACTGTCAGGCACCTCCTTACTCAGAATAAACGAACGACCATTGCAGCTCAGGAAACAAAAATCCCCGATCTCTAAGCTTCTAGCCTCTAAAGAAGCGCCTCGTAGCCCTCTTCTGATGGAACTGGGAAAGGTCCGAGGTTCGTAAAAGGTGTCGTAACCAGCGAACTTCTCAGGCTCACGCCCAAGGGTGAAAATTCGTCCCCCATGTTCCTCGCAGAAAAAATCACGGTTCAAGTCAGGCAGTATATCCGGCTGCAAAGCCGTCGACGAAACGCTAATTGGCACCCAGAGAGAGGGGTTTTCGCCAACAACAAGTGCTGCACACCTGTCGCCGGGTATTGGAATCAAGCTTTGGCCATTCACGCTCTCGTATAGAGCAGGTGATGCCGGCACCGACGAGTTAATGGAAAGTCGCTGACTCCAAACACCGTTGAGTGACCCGTCTTCAACAAGCATCAAAAATGAATCGCCAACAAAACACATAGAGTCGGTGTCACGATCAATCCGACGCATTGTGGTCCGCGCTATGCCATCTACCACCTCCTGAATTGGTACTTCCACACTCGTGCTGGACATACGCCAACCATCTGGGGGGAACTCAAAACCGTCCAGCTGTGCTGGTGAGGAGCGCCTAACCACCAAGACCCCGAAACCATCGTGATTTTGGTCGATGTCTCGGTTTGGTGACACACGTCTTTGAAAGAATGGAGCATCACTCTCTACGAAATCGTCTCGCGGTAAGGGAACTGGATCGAAGTCACTGAAATCATCCAGCGGTGCTGGATCTGCAAATTCAGGAGTCGTGTCATTCGTTAAAAAGCAATTACCCATCGCGTCAAACCTATGGTTGTACCTATACTTCGACGCAAGCGAAAAAACCACAGTAACGTCTGCCTCATTAATGCTCACTAACGTGTATACATAGTATTCATTTACCACTCGAATTAAACAGACCCTATCCCCCTGATGAGACAGCCTGACGACAGAAGGAAACCGGCCGCTAGTAAGATGCCCATTTGAACTAACCGAAGAGGAGTCACGCGAATAGATCGATACAAAAACCTCGCCGCACACTTCAGATAATGTACTCCCCTTGACCCCAACGTAGAAACGTAAAACGTAGATTCCCTTGTCATAAATCGTAGTGGAAATAGTCCGCGAAGATACGACACCAATATCCTGCCCCTCCGAGCCACCAGATAGCGCGGTAATCCGAGCAAAGACACACTTGTCCGGTTGCGATGAAAGAAGTGATCGAACGACTTGTTGAACTGAAATCGGAACGGGTACGGATATGTCGCCCGCTTCGAAGAAAAATTGAGTGGCGGTGGGAGTTGGAGTGGGGACACTGTCCGCTAACTGGGCGGGTGGAGCTGTGGCATCAGCGGCCGAGTTGCCCGCAGGCATTGGTTTCCCGTAAATGCCGCCATCGACAACTGTTGAACTGATCGCTCTCATTGTTTCGTCGATAAAATCGAGCGATGGGATGGGTAATTGTACTGCATCCGAATTAGAACTCTCGGCCAAATCAGAAAGCTTGAATAGCTGAGGTGTGTGATAGTCTTTCCGCAGGAGGACGAGGCTGCCTGCGTGGTCTTGGATGCCATCGAACTGCAGTGTATAAGAAGATTCCACCAAGCGGTCAGAGAACTCACTAGCATTCAAAGTCTCAATAATCTCAGCGTATTTATAGACATTAACCCCATCAAGACCCTCGACGAGAAGAACTTGCGATGTTGAGTCACAGACCGTACGTCCTCTAGAACGGCGGCGAAACTTCACTACTTTCGGTTCCGGAAACTTCCACTTTGCGGCGAGAAGCTCGTCTCTTGCGTTAACAACTACGATCACGTCGTCAGAAATTTCACCAACGACCTGATTTACATCCGAATCAAACGACCAGACCCGCCGAAGTTGTGGAAGTCCCCTGATAATTCCGCCAATATCTGCGTTCGATCGATCGATTAAGTTGACATCTAATTCGCGGAGCAGTAAAAACTTTGACTCGACAGACATCGTCTCCTTCGCAGCGAGGAGGATGGCGTCCTGTTTCGCCTTTTGCCTTTCGCGGGTGTTGACAATGCTGTTGGCCAGATAAGTGGTGGAAACACCTGCTGCTGAAATCCCTGCCGTCAAAAGGAAAGTCCGACGCTTGATTGCGACGGTATCATTTATATGCTGTGACTCGCGTTCTGCAAGACGCATTTCAGCCTCCGATTTTTCCCTCTCCAGCAGACCGATTTGCTGCTTCAGGTCCGTCATTTCTCTGCTGTCCAAATGGCCCATGGAGGTCCAATCGAACCAATTAACGAGAAGCGTTGCAACTCGAGAGAACGCGGTGGCCAAACTCCTCGGGTCATTAAGTTCCTCTGGCTTTTCAAACACGGGTAGTCGCTCACCGAAGCTCCAATACGGCACATACGGTAGTGACAGCTGTGTTAAAGCAGTTACTGGATGGACATCTTGGGGCAGCCAGTCGGAATAAATATCAGTCATCGCTGATGCG
Organism: uncultured Chitinophaga sp.; assembly: GCA_964561125.1. Taxonomy (GTDB): domain Bacteria; phylum Planctomycetota; class Planctomycetia; order Planctomycetales; family Planctomycetaceae; genus SXXK01. The sequence continues at coordinate 6,861 of CAZLOQ010000184.1, forward strand.
ATACGCTTCTTCCATTTTAACGACTGTTCATACTCTGTTTGGCTTTCATCTCTTCCCAGCAGCGGAATCGCGAGCATACGCGTTCGGTCAACGTCAAGAAGATTTTGTTTTCTCAGCGATTGGCGTGCTACTTCGCGAACGCCCTCAATACTCTGCTCGTTTGCGGTGAAGACGAGGACGAGGGCGTCGGGCAGCAAGATGGTACAGATACCGCCAATATCCGTAATTCCGGTCCTGCTATCAATGCAGACCACGTCGTAGGTCTCGGTCCATTCTGCGCGCCACCGTTCAAGCGTCGTGCCGAAACTGCACAAGTCGGAAAAAAGTAAATTCCAATCAAGTCCGTTCAGGGTACTGTTGTAATTGTCCGTCATCTGCCCTGCATGTATCAGGTCCAGCGTGCCTTTGGTGACGTCAGGCGATCGCACGTGGATCAGTGCATCGCGCCATTCGCAGGATGCCCCCTGTTGAGACAAATGAAGCAGATCAAGTATTCCTATCGTGTCACGGCGGTTGCCGGAAAGCTGAAGGTTGGCGCCCTTCGAGTTAAGTTTATTTTGAAAATACCGCTCCAGTCCTGGGGCCTCGAGATCCCAATCGAGGACCAGAACTTTGCGCCCGAGGGAGTATAAAGAGTATGCAACGTTTGCAAGGGTGAATGTGCGACCGACGCCTCCCTTGTAGGAATAAAACGTCACGACTCGGCCATCAGTCGGCTTCTCATATTGTAGAGTCGGGTTGTTCATGATTTTGCGATACCTACTGTGTGGAGCATGACCTTTTTGGGTTTACATCTGGGGAAGTACAATGCGAGGATCGGCGTCCTCGTCTGGATTAATCGTCATGATCGGCCAGCTAGCGTCAAATTTCGGTGCCGCCGTGATAAGTCCGGCGACTGACTTTGCGAGGATATCAATCGCTTTAGAAAGCCGCCGTGCGTGTTGCCATGCTTTTTCATCGCGGAAGTCGCATGTGTAGTAGTGGCGAAACACTTCGAAATTATGATTCCCCAGCTGCAGGCCTTGAGTATGATGCTCGCAGTCCTGAAGTCTCACCGCGGAAATTAGCGTGGGGCGTGCATTCCGTTGCTCTTTCTCGAACTGCGCTCGTTGCACGAAGGTCTTCCACTCTGCAAGGCACCATCCAGAGTGGAAATATGTCGGTGTGAGCACAGCCACAAGGCATCGCGACGCCTTTAGACCGCGGTATAATCCATCGGTTGGGTTTTGAATGCCGGGATACTGCTTCTCGTCCAAGAATATACTCGGCTTACGAGTCGGTATATACTCGTGAAGAAATTCACAGAAAGGATCGTAAAATGCTTTCAACATCCATCGCTTTACAGTGTTTGTCCGTCGATAGCTAAGGAAAACGTCCCATTCGTAATCATGTGTTTCCATTGCCTGTTCCAGGTGCACGTGATGTAGAAATGCGGGCTGGTGACGATTCTGGGTCATAAGGTGTAGTTTGTCGCCAGCGTTGGCAGTATCGATGAACTCGCTGGTAAATGCAAGTCGAAGTACTGGATTCCACGTGGACCGTTGGAGATTTTTTGCTTGGCAAGTGGCTTCAGCGTGGCGAAGAGCCAGGGTGCGGCCGACCTGAGTTGCGGAAATACTGGTTGCTGCTGAACTTGCGTGACGACTACTGCGGGCTTCACTGCCTGTTCAGTGGACATGACCGGAGAACCGGACAGCAGGGTATCGTTAGCACCGCAGACGTTGGAGCCGATTCACTCAAGTAGGGTGGGAGGCAGCGATGCTCCCGCGCGGTTTGCGGGTGAAGAATTCGGCGTCCCCACGCGGTTCCTGTTCGTTACGCTCCGATTGAAGATTGCCATGAATGTGAAGGGATCGGTCTCGTCAAGTTCGATGCTGTGGCCCTTGGGGTTTTGATCGATGACGGAAGACACTTTGAGCCCGCGTGCGTGCATATTGACCATCAGTTTTGCCAAGGTCGAATTCTCTGATTCGAATTCCAGCAATCTGGCAGTGATCTCGGCGTAGATGGGTTTCCAGCTGAACATTCTGATGTCCGATCGATTCGAAGTAGTCTGCGGACCAAGTTTACACTGTTGCGGAACATCAGATGGCCTGGTGTAAAGTCGTAGACCCTTTGCCAACAGTGCTTTCTGACATCCCCCTTCCTCACTATCGTACAAAGGTCGAGGCGAGGTCGCCAATGTCGCGTGGCCGCTGACACTCGGACTCGCTCAAGCAGTCCCCATTTTCCAATTATCTCAAATCGTGTTCAAAGAGGGTTGGTTTTACGCCAGCGGAACCAACCACCGCAGACGCGGAGTTGTATCGCTGCCGATATCATGAGGGAACACCAGGAATGTGTCATGTGGGTTGCTGTTCGGATGACTGGTACGATTGCTATTGTCGTATAAGAAAATAGGCCGTTTGTATGAAAATGATGATACCAATTGTAATTTTGGTTATTCTGGATTTAGCGGCTTTAGCAGCTCGCGCAGCCTTCACTGCGTCGCGGCGGAGTCAAAACCAAGCGACTGCAGGATCGCCTAATAATTCTCTATCGCTGCTACCAGATGCGGGTGTACGTGGCCTGTTCGCTGCGTGAATAATACGAAAATCTCCACATGCCTACGGCTCAGCTTTGGATACTCGGTTCGTGGCGTGGAGTAGCTTGGCGGGGTTGTTGAGGTCGATGGCGACTTCCGGGTGGTCGGGGTCGTAGATGATTTCCAAGATCGAAAGGGCGTGACGATACAGGGGCTCGCCTCCCGAGGGGCGATTCGTGGCGTCGAGTAAGTTGGTAAGGTTGTTGAGGTCGGTGGCGACTTCCGGGTGGCGGTTCATGGCTTCGAGTACGTTGGCAACGTTGTTGAGGTCGGTGGCGACCTCCGGGTGGTCGGGGCCGTAGCTGGTTTCATCGATCGAAAGGGCGCGACAACACAGCGGCTCGGCTTCTGAATGGTGGTTCGTCGCGTCGAGTAAGTTGGTAAGCTTGTTGCGGCCTGTGGCGACTTTCGGGTGGTCAGGGCTGTCGCTGGTTTGATTGATCAAAAGGGCCCGACGAAAAAGGGGCTCTGCGGTGGTGAGGACAGCTTGTGCGTGCAAGTACATCTTTAACTCGTTCATCAGTCGTGCTGTCGGATCTGCGATTCCTGCTTTGTCCGCAATGGGCAGAATGTGAGACAGATGCGGGCGGGCAGGGGTGTAGATCGTGGGCCATGTGCGGACATCCTGTGAATTGCCGCTGCAGAAGTGATTCAGCATTTGCAGGCTGCGCTGCAGCCAGTCGCCTTTCGTGTCCGGCGGCAACCGCTGCTGCGCGATCTCCTGTACCAGCCGATGCATGGTTACAGATTGCTTGTCCTCGCTCCGCTTCAAAAAGGAAAAGTCAACGAGGTTTGCGATGCCGGATTCGCTGTCGATCGGCTCTGTATCGGTGGTGTGGGTCTGCTTTTTGATCAGATCCACCGGGATCGGGTCCGGGGCCAGCCAGCACAGCAGATGCAGGATGCCTTGGCCGTCGGTGTCCAGTTGGTCAAACGTCACGGCCCACGTGGTCAGTACGCTGCGGTCATATCGCCCCTGCAGGTCTTTGTTCCAGCCAAGGACTTTCTCCTCCCGTGACTGCCAGCGTTGAATGTAGTCGGCGAAGCTGAGCGCATTTTTGGCGATGAAGGCGCCGGCCTGCTCGAGCGCCAACGGCAGATAGCCCAGCAGGCGGGCTAAGGTGGCGGCAGAGGTGGCGTCGTCCGCTGTTTCACGGCGTGTCTTGACCGTGCGGTCCAGCAGGAATTCCACAGCTGCGGGTTCATTCAGGACGTCCAATTCGATCTGCTCTGTCGTCTCAGCCCACGTGGTCAGTCGCGAGGTAATCAGCACGTGGCCGCTGGTCAGCTGCGGCAGCAGGTCCAGGACTGCGTCTTTCGCATCCGGTGTGTCGACGTTGTCCAGAATCAGCAGCCAGCGCGCGTTTGTGTGCAGCCAGCGGAGCACTTCCCGCATCTGGTCTTCAAGGTTGTTGCTGGTCGGGACATCCAGGGTATCGGCCAGTTCCGCAAGGTTCTGACGCAAACTGGAGCGACTGTCGGCTTTGACGTAGAGCCGCGCGGAATATTCGCTGCTGTACTGCCATGCGTATTCCAGTGTCAGTGTTGTCTTACCGACACCACCCAGGCCAGCGATCGTCTGATTGGCGGTGATTACCGCCTTGTTGGCAGGGCGACGCACCAGCGTTTTGTGCAGCTCGCTGAGTGTTTCCTGACGGCCTTTGAAAAGTGAGCCCAGTGACACCTGCGGAAGATTGTGGCGAGCAAAACCTGAGAGACATGATTCTTCCAGCTTGGTCAGCAGTTCTGACTGGCTGCGGAAGGTCGAGAACAGGTAATCCGACATTTTGCGTACGTAGTCGGCCTGGAGTGGGTGGTGCGGATCGGTTGACCGATCGAAGGCATCCAGTTGGGCATCATCAGTGGCGATGAACCGATAGACGGGTTTCTGCAGTTCGAAAGCTATGTCGTATTCGAGTTGTGTATAAGATCTCCACTGCAATCCCTCCGGCCAGTCGTAAGGCTTTGCGCCAAACACGGGACCGATCAACAGGATGACGGCATCGCAGGGCGCGATCAGATCGGCCAGCATCCGCTCGATCTTTTCGTGCACCATGGGGAATTCAGTCTCCTCCACCACGTCGTGCCCCAGTTCCCGCAGCTTTGCAGCGGCGGCGATCCGGTAAGACTTCAGACCTTTGGTGGTGGCACTGATGAACAGTTTCGCCATGGGAGACAGCTCCAATGCGGCAAACTCAATTGCTGGTGAATCATCCTACCTGGACGAGGCGAGGTTGTCCATCAGCAAGCGAGCGAATTGTCGGCCGGCGTCGGCCGGGAAACCGTGATGCCGCAACGCAGATTCTGGCAGCAACGACAAGCACACCCCTGCAGTCCTGACACAAAGCCGAGCCTCGGCAGCCACCGAGACCACAG
>CAZLOQ010000185.1:0-11647 GCA_964561125.1 uncultured Chitinophaga sp.
CCTGTAAGGGCAGTTCTCAGCCGAACGCTGCGTGTTCGGTGTGACCAGGGTGTGCGGCAGCGGGCCTTGGGGACGCGTGATTGAGGCGGCGGCACTTTCCGGGGTGAACCCCGAGGGCTTTGGAGGCCCCCTGGCACGACTTCGTTGCGCTGCCTCCACTTCGGCGATGGAGGGGCGTTGCCGGGGCCGCATCTGAGAGCTGCCCTTACAGGGCGTGTTCGTCGTTGGGGGGGCTGACCCGGGGTTGCACCCCGGGCTGATCGAGCTGGCCTTACAGGCCGAAATCGCGGGGTGTTGTCTTCATTGGTCATCGGTCATCGGGCGGTGGGCCAATGCTGCCTGCTTTCAGCGGAACGGCGCGAGCCGTACCGCTTCTATTCAGAGCCACAAGCAGCCGCATTGCCCGATGGCTCCTCGGACTTCACTCCAGACGGCCGCTGCATTTCGGGCAGAAGCGACAGTCCGCGGGGATGGTGACATGACAATAGGGGCAGCGTTTTTCGACCGCGGCGACCGTGTTTGGTGGCGCGTGGTTGATCACCACGGTCGTTCCGGGCACTGGCATCTGAGTCTGCTGGACGGGCGGTGCGGGCTGATGTCGGGGTGCAAGTGCATCAAGCATTTTCTGGACCAGCTGCTGAGTGCTCGCATCGCGTTTGTCTGAAGCAGCTTCGATGCTGGCGATATGCTGATTCTTCGCAGCCAGAAGTTCCTGATCCTTCTGGCCGATGGCAGCACTGGTCAACGTGGCTGCTGCGGCGTCTGCGTGAGCCTTTGCGGCAGCGGCATCGGACTGTGCTCTGGCAATGGCGGCATCGGCCTGAGCTTTCGCAATAGCGGCGTCAGCCTGAGCCTTTGCGGCTGCGGCTTCGGCAGCGGCCTTCTGGCGGGCACTTTCCAGAACAACCAGTTTGTCTGCATTTTCCGGAGGTGCCATGAATATCAGAGTCTCAATCGACTGGCCTCGGGCATTGAGGAATCGGTCGTTCTGCAGGCGTGCCATTGCCAGGTCGTGTGCCTGGTTATCACGTCGCTGGTTTTCGGCGATCTCCTGTTCCAGCCGCTGTCCTTCAATCTGCCGCGTATGCTCGCGCTGTGTTTCCCACTCCTTCGCCCGACGTTGAAGTTTCTCCCATTCCAGCTTTCGACGGTGGTTTTGTTCGGCCTGAAGCTGCTGCTGTTCAAGCATGGCCCTGAGACTTGCCTGCTGAGCATCTCTGCGAAATTCATGCTCCTGCAATTCGCCCTGTCGCTTTTTCTGTTCCAGTTCGGCCGCACGGACTGCCTGCTGATGGGCCAGCTCAGCAGCTTCCTCGCGGCATTTCTTTTCAAACGCCTCCTGCTCTTCCCGCCTGCGCAGTTCATATTGATCCGCAATTTTCTGTTCATTGATCCGTGTTTGTGCCTCGCGGAGCCGCATGTCATGTTCCAGCATCTGCAGGCGGTTTTTTCTGTGCGCCTGCTGGAGCTCCACGTCGCCCGTAATTCGGTCCCGCTCGACTTCGTGCAGCAGCTGCTGCACTTCATCATCCCGTTTTTCCTGCCAGTAACTGCGGAACCTGCGAACACGATGCTCCCACGCTTTCCATCGCTCAACGCGGGCATGTTCAGCCTGCTCAGACTCGTTTGTCAGCTGTCTGCGCCACTGCCGATCCGCCTCGTTTTCATCAATGGCCGTCAGCGTGAGCTCATACTGACGTCTGCGTCTGCTGAGTTCGTGCTGGCATTCATCTGCCAGCATGTCGAGGTCAAGCTGCTGCAGGACGCTGAGTCGTTCAAGCAGATGCCGGCGGGACTGTTCACGATCTTCGGCCTGCTGCCGGAGCGTTTCCTGCAGACGCTGGAATTCATCTTCCGCCAGCAACTTTTCACGGTCCAGACTCCGCAGAAACTGTTCACGCTGCGCGACGGTTTCCAGCCTGCTGAATTCATCCGACTGCACAGCCGCGCGCAGCCTGCTGCGGATTTCCACCCGCCGAAGCACATTTGCCAGATCCTGATCGCGCTGCCGCAGATCGAGATTTTCCGCCGCTGCCCGGACCTGCTGCGCACGGTCCTGCTGACGGACCGCATCCCATGCAGCCTCGTCCGCCAGCTTCGCATCCATCCGCCCCGTTTCCGCCGCAAACTGCCGCAGCACGGTTTCACCCCGACGCTTCAGTTCCGCATCGTATTCAGGGTGCAGGATCGACAGTGTTCGTACGTCACCGAATGCGATGCCATACTGCTGCAGAGTCAGTGCCAGCTGATCGGACAGCCATGCGTCGAGTTTACCTGTCGCGTCAGCTTCACGCAGCGTCTCCAGCGACAGGCTGCGGACATAACCGGAAATCAGGTCGGTCAGCCGTGGCAGCAGCAGATTCTGCAGGTCCTGTACTGAATAATCTGTGCAGTTCCCCATCACCCGCTGATGAAAAATCATCACGTCTCTGAGCTTTACAGAGATCTGAGTCTGAAACTGCACGCACAGCAGATCGCGGGTTAATACAGCCCCGGATGTCAACTTCAGCAGCTGGTCTTCGCTGCGGACAACAATCGCATCGCACTGCTTCTGGTTCCACCAGTCCTTTAAACGGGATGTAAAGGAACTGAAGTTATAAGTCCCGGACGGAACTTCACCGATATTGAGCCCGTCATCAATAATCACAGCGCGAATACCGGGTTCAATGGGCACCGGTTTATTAAAAAATCCGGGCACGTCCGCGATGTTAATTCTGCGAGCGAAGATTTCGGGCGAAAGTGAAAAGTGATTCATGTTTATATCCCGGTTAAAATACGGAAGATTTCAGTTCAGATGCCGGCAAGACGGGAATTCAGCCTGTTCAGCCCGGACTGTAATTCCCCTGCTGCCTGAATTCTCTGCTCGACGTCACCCTGCAGCAGAGGGCTCAGACCCGCCTGCAGCAGCGCAGCATCACCAACCAGCTCGTTCAGCGTCGTCAGGCGGGCCATGATCGAATCGGTGTGCAGGCGAATATGCGGCCCATTGACGGACAGGGCGGGAATCGTCTGCAACAGCCGCACAGTATGCTCTGCAGTCAGCCGCAGTGTGCGGAAAGCCAGCTGCAGACTGACGTCCCTGCCGGCCTGTAACTGAACAATCTGCCCGGCCAGTTCCGTCAGCGGACGCGATACCGCCTCCAGCAGCAGGCTGTCCATACCCGGCAGCTGCGCCGTCGCACGGTCGTGGTCGCCGGCCTCCAGCAGCCGACACAGCTGCTCTGTTTGCTGCTGCAGCCTGTCTGAGACTGAAACTGCACTCATCTGTATCTCCCTCTGCCCGTGGTCAAAAATGGATCCCGTCAGACGATTGAGCCTGCGCCGGAGCGATCTTGCGCAGATTTCAGAAATTTAAGCCATGGCGGACCGCCGCACATGAAATGCCGCCGTCCACTGCACTCCTTCATTTGTCCTGAACATCACCATGTCCCCGTCATGCAGCGGCACCAGATCACGCGTCCGTGCCTGCATTTCCCCGGAATTCGCTCCAGCACACCGCACCGACAGCCCCTCACCCCGCAGCGACTGCAGAAAAATCACCCGACCTGTCCCCCCGCCCGACCGGCCAATCAATAACCGCGCCACAGCAGAATCGCGAGGCTTGTCGTGGTTCAGATCCTCGATCGGGAATCCGTCGCCACGCAGCCAGAGCTGTCGCAGCAGCATCACATCAACCGGCTTTTCATGTCTGGTGGGCACCTGATGGCTGATCAGCAGCGCATCCAGCCCATGATTTCCAGCTTTTTTCGTAAGTCCCGGGATGTCGCCAATCAGCCCTGTAAAATCTTCCGGAGTGTCCCAGCCGTTCGTTTCATCATCGTCCCAGGAAGGCACGGTTCTTATCCGCAGCCTGTACCCGGAAAACATCGGCGAACCTTCCTCCCTGTTCAGGTAACCGGTACCGCATTGAAGATGAATCTCGGAAATCTGCTGTGAACGGACGTCGATCGGATGCTCGTCACCTCTCTCCCGCAGTCGTTCATTCTGCTCTTTCGCAGCTACACTGTAAGACACTGCCGTGTAACCGGGAATGCTGTCCGGTGTCCCGGTGTTGCGAACAATCAGCAGTCCATCAGTCACTGCCAGCTCGGTGTTGGCGGAGGAAATGGTTCGCCGACGGTCATTCAGCTGGTCCTGAGACAGTTCCGGAAAGTCCGCTGAAGTCAGATCTGTCACGATGTCATTGCGGAACTTTCGTCCCCCACGGTCTGCATATTCAGCACTCCGCCCCAGTTTCAGTTCCAGGGCTGCATGCAGACGCAGCAGGACCGGTCGAACGACCTGAGCACTGCGGGTGATGCAGAAGTCGGCGGTCAGAACGTCCGGCCAGCTCCCGCGAATGCTGCCCGATTCATTCAGGCAGGGCACCCGCGGAGTCACAACACACGGTGGCCGAATCCCCAACGGAGACTGCCAGAAGGGATTCTGCTGATGCCTCATGCTCGGCTCGATAATCACACTCTCGGCCCGCCCAGCCCCGTCCTCGCTGCTGCCCGGACTGGTGACACTGGGATCGAATTGTTCCAGCACGCTCAGCACGTTCGCATTCCGACTGGCGGAGACTTTCACATGACTCCATTTGCCCGCAGGGGGAAGCTGCACGTTGGAGAAATCGTCCACTGTGATTTCCAGCGTGGTCTTTCCGAATTCGTTCCGGCCAATGATTGCCGTGTATTGGCATTCGAAGTGGCGATGGAGCTTTGCGTGACCCCAGCAGTCCGCAAAATCAATCCGGAACTGCCAAAGAAATGAGCCCCGAAAATCCTCCCCCAGACGAAACTGCAGCGTTGCCCGCCACAGCGATTCAGGAACAAGCTGATAATCAAGCGGCTGCTGCCTGAATCCCGTGTCCCGCCCGTTGAACTGCATCAGACGGTCGGGAAATCGGATCTGCAGCCGAGGCTGCAGGCCCCGCAAAACAGCGGGCAACCGCAATTCGACGTTCTGCACACAGTCCTGCCCCGCCTCAGGAGGCTGCGCCCAGACCAGCCGCAGTGATGGCTGCGTCAGGTAACCCAAAACTTTCCGACGATCATCGTCCGCCGTCACCGTCTGCGAACTCTGCAGGAATTCGTCCAGCTGCTGCACATCCGCCACCGTCGGCAACGGGCCCAGCAGCTCCAGCAGTCTCGCAATTTCTTTGTTCACCATCCTTCTGACTCCCCGTCTGCTCAGCTCCAGTGATCATGGACTCTGTTCGCCACTCAATCGCTGGATCCGCCGCTCCAGCTGCTCCCGGTCCGCTGACGACAACGACGATCTGAGCGCCTCTGTCAGTACCTGCTTCGCGTCGTCCTGCCGCCCCTGGGCCACCAGCAGATCAGCCAGATTCAGCACGGCCGGTCCAAAAAACCGCCGGCCTCCCATCGCCCGCCGAAAAGTTTCTTCCGCCGACCGTGACTCACCCCCCGCCGTCTGCACTAAACCCAGAGCATTCAGCACCTCAGGATCCTCCGGACGCTGCTGCAGGACCGATTCAATCAATTCACGCGACTCCTCCAGCTGCCGAGTCTGCAGCAGTCGGGCCGCCAGATTCAGCATCGCCGCGGGATCCCGCGGATTCGCCTGCAACTGATCACGCAGCTGCTGCGTACGCTGCTCATCCGTATCTGCAGGTGTCAGATCCCTGGCATTCACCAGGCTGCTCAGACCGTAGTCCGCAAACGTCGCCGCCGTCGTGAAGGCAGACTCAAGCCCTGCAGACTGAAATCCTGTCGGCGGAAAAAACCTGCGGATCCCGGGCAGCAGCGCCAGCAGCAACACCGCAGCCGCCGCGGCCACGACCACCGCCTGCTTCGACACCCACGGGCCGCGGGACGATGTCCGCGCCGGCTTTGGCGAAGCAAACTGCTCCCGCGCTCGCTGCAGTGCTGACCCCGTCGCCTGGACTGGCACCACAGCCGGCGCCGGAACCGGCTGCTCGGCCACGGCCGGTTCGTCTTCCGACAGCCACGGCATCGGGCACCGATCCTGCAATGCTGATATCACCTCGTTGCAGAACAAACAGCCTGCCAGATGCCGACGAAACGCAGATAAATCCTGCGGCGACAGCCGTCCGGTTGTGAGGTCTTCCAGGAAGACTTCAGAGTCTACGGGGTGTTCCTGATCCAGCTCCGCTTCCAGCTGATCCAGGTAAGCGTCCTCGATCACATCCTGCAGCAGATCCGCTGCACGCTGTTCTGAAGAATTTTCGCTCATGGTTTCATACCCGGGTCTGTGACTGGAAAAGGTGAATGGGGCCGGCTGCACACCGAAACGTCAGCTCTCTGCGTCAATTGAGCCATCGCAGTCGGCTGAGTTGCGCAGGACATTGCTGATGAAGTCCGCCACGGGGCTGTTTTCTGCCTCGTCCTGTGATTCTTTCGGCAAATTCCGCATGAGCGATTGCCAGGCCTCCAGCAGATGCAGGGGTGTTCTTTCGTCGACTTTCGCTTCCGTCGACTGATCCAGCACCTGCAGCAGCAGCACCAGAAACGCCCGCCGGTTGACCCCGGAAAACAACAGCTCCAGACACTCCTGATCGCTGTTGGCAGCACCCTGCAGACGGGTGCTGATGGCGTATTTCAGCTTTTCCCGGGCTTTATCCAGCTGCTTGCCAATATTTCCGGGGTGAATGCCCCGGATCTTCGCGAGGGCAACATTCGTCGTCACCAGACTGTACTTCACCAGCCAGAATTCGCTGGCCGACAAAGCCGCGTCGCGGATGGCAGACTCCAGCAGCCGCCGGACCGTATTCACGCAGTGCTGATAGTGGTCCCTGTCGGGGGCAGGCTGCGGTTCCGTGGCCGCCACGTCAGTCTGAGCAGAAAGCGTTCCCGTTCGCGTCCGCCGCTCCACACGCACCACCCGCGCCGGAACCACAACACTCGTCACAGCAGCCACTTCCGTCAGGGCCGCATGGCGGGTGCGGACGTAGATCAGTCGAGTCTGGTGAAATCGACCATCGCGGCCGGCACCGGAAATCCGTACGGTGACACCGATATGCCGGGTTTCATGGAAATATCCGGTCACCAGCTGCAGCGATTGAGAACCCTGGAGGATGGTGCCGGTCCCCAGTTCTTCAAACGAATTCACCCGCTGCAACGCGTTCAGCTTCCCCATCAGCCGCGTCACCGACGGGCATAACCAGCGAAAGAGTTCCGTCTTCCCTTCAAAGGATCGCAGATCAAGGCCCGGCAGGCCGCCGAGCGTTCCCTTGTCGATCGAAGCCCGGTGTTCGTGGAGCAAGGCCTGCACGGCCACTTCCACAACGGCCTCTGATTTTTCTGCCTCAAGGTCGTCCTGATCCGTGTTGTTGCCCCGAGGGCGGCGAGCGGCCTGGGGGCCGGAAAAGGCCAGGGCTCGCTTCAATGCCATCAGCCGATATCGTTTCAGGAACACGCTGACAGCCGGTTCATGACCCCGCAGAAATAACTCCACATGCACCAGATCCTGAAGCGGGTTTGTGCTGCATTCGTCAGTTCCAGCCAATGGCTGCGGCAGAAAGCTGGCCAGGGCAGCGGCTTCGTCCAGCCCCCGGTCCTTCATCCGGTGCCGCAAGGCGTTCCATGCCCGTTCACTGCAGATCCGCAGCACCTCCTGATATTCACTATTCGCGGCATCCGTCCGTCGGTCGGTAAGTCGGTCGCTGTACATGCGAATTGCCTCTTCCAGAACCGCATGCAGACGCTGTTCACAGGCAGACCGATCACCCTTGCCCGAAGTCATAGGAATTTCCGACAGGTACAGGATGCTGCGGAAGGGGATCACGCAGCGGTACTCACAACTTAGAATTCTTCCCCAGTATGCTCCGGTTGCGGTGCTGGGTTGTCAATCGAAGAGCGATGAAACTTGTGCATTCGGGGGCCAGATCGCCGGGGTGAAGGCCGTTCGCGACGGGGCCGTCAATTTCTTCAGAATTGCGCGCAAGCCCCGCACCCGCTCGACTCATTCAGGCAATTGCACCATCAACACCGTATTCAGGAGTTCAGCAATGAGTCGCCGCAGCGTGGGGCTGTCCGCCCTCGGATTGTTCGTTCTGGCCGCAATCTGCGGCCTGTATGAATTCAGCAGCACCTGGAGCCCGGAACGGCAGCGCGCCAATCACCAGGCCTTTCTGAGTTATCTGCTGCAACAGGTTCAGGGGGATGCCAGTGCACTGCGTCAGCACCGCAGCCGGCTGCAGCAGCAGCACATGCAGCTGTGTGAGGAACAGCAGCGGATCCAGCAGAAGATGCGGGCCGCCGCCGCTGCCGCAGTCGAACTGCGAAACAAACATGCCGCCGGAGAACCCCGCGTGCTGGCCCTCGGACACATGTGGACCCGCGATCAGCTTGAAACTCAGATCAGCAGCCTGCTCGCAGAAATCCAGGCCGGCGAAGCCGCCCTCGCACACCTGCAGAACGGGCGCGATCAACTGGAAACCGAACTCGAACGCCTCACCACACAGCAGACCGAATCCACCGCCGCCATCCAGCTGCTCGAGGCTCAGCGGGAACTTGCCGCCAGCCGGCAGCATCCTGGGGTGTCGCTCGATAAACTCGCCACCCAGGTCACCGAACTGCTCTCCGTCAGTCGCAGCCTCACTGCAATCGGTTCAGACTGCAGCCGATAGCATTTCCATATCCGCAAGAGTACACTCCTGCAGGGCGATTCCCCCTTTTAGGCCTCCAGCGTCCTCCGCCGGTCACACCCCTATGTCGCTCGATAACCAGCTGAAAACCGAACGCGTCCTGAAACTCGACCGCGGTGAAATCCAGCCGGGCACAGTCCTTCAGAATCGTTACCGACTGCTGCGAATGCTCGACAGCGGCGGTATGGGACAGGCCTGGCTGGCCGAAGATTCCGTCCGCAAAGTCGACGGCAATGCGGCCCAGGTCGTGATCAAACTGCTGCCCCCTGACCTGCGCCGCAATCCGGATGCCAGCGAAGATTTTCGCCGCGAATACGGAAAAGTCTGGCTGCTCTCGCATCCCCATATCTGCAAACTCTTCGATATGGGCGAAGACGAACATGTTGGCTGCTTTCAGGTGATGCAGTTTCTGCCCGGCCAAACCGTCCGCCAACTGCTCAGACAACATCCCGGCGGACCCGGTCACCATGTCGTCGTCAGAATCCTCACCGCCTCCGCTCAGGCCCTCGATTATGCCCACAATAAGCGGCTTATTCATCGCGACATCAAGCCGGAAAACGTGATGTATGATGCCGGCAACGGCGATGTGCACCTGATCGACTTCGGACTCGCCGCAGAAATCCGCAACAGCCAGGCACGCTACAGCCGCGGAGTCCTGGAAGTGAACGGCACTCCCCGGTACATGGCCCCGGAACAATGGCAGGGACGCCCCCAGGATGCGGCCTGCGACCAGTGGGCGCTCGGTGTCCTCGCCTGGGAACTGCTCACCGGCGAACCACCGTTTCACGGAAATGGCATGGCGCTGGGCTTCGCCGTCTGTCAGGCACCACTCCCGCAACTCCCGGGCAACCTCGCAGCACTGCAGCCGGTCTTCGAACGGGTGCTGCAGAAAGAACCGGCAAACCGCTTTGCAAGCTGCATGGAATTTGTCACTGCACTGCAACAGGCAATGTCCGAGCCGAAAGCCGCGGCTGAAACCAGCCCCGTCGCCAAACCTGCACCAGCCGCCCAGCCTCCCAGCCGCCCTGCTCTGCTCGCCGCCCCGTTTTCCCGCTCCAATGCCACGGCCGCTCAGACGGCGTGGGGCGACTTTCTGAAACGCGAAGTCCAGTGGCAGGACGAATTCAGCCATGAACTGCGACTCATCCCGGCCGGCCAGTTCACCATGGGACACGATGAAAGCCTCGAGTCACTGCAGCAGGCCGGCTTCGTGCTCCCGCCAACTGGTGACTGGACTGCATTCCTCCGCCAGGAAGGCCCCGCACACAGCGTGACAATCACACGCCCGTTTTATCTGGGGACAGGACCAGTGACCCGCGGGCAGTTCGCAGCATTTGTTCGCGCAAGCGGTTACAAAACAGAAGCCGAATCGGACGGCAAAGGGGGCTGGGGCTACATCGCTGCCAGTAAATCGTCTGCTCAGAAACCGGAATTCACATGGCGGCAGACAGGGTTTGAACAGACCGATGAGCACCCGGTCGTCAACGTTACCTGGAACGACGCCATGGCCTACGTGACGTGGCTGAACGAGCAGTCGCGGGTCCGTGGCCTGGGCCGCAAATACCGCCTGCCCACCGAAGCCGAATGGGAATACGCCTGCCGCGCCGGCACGACAACCCGGTTCTTCACCGGAGACACACTGGCCAGCCTGGAAGGGTTCGCCAATGTCCAGGACGCCAGCTTTGCGAAGGCATTCCCAACGGTGGACTTCACGAAGTGGCAGAAATTTGAATTTGACGACGGCAGCCCGTTCACGTCCGTAGCCGGGCGCTACAGCAGCAACCCGTTCGGGCTCTACGATATGCATGGGAATGTCTGGGACTGGTGCAACGACTGGTACGACGGAAACTATTATTCGAGGTCCCCGGCGGAAGCCCCTCCCGGGCCTTCCTCCGTTTCTTCGCGAGTCTGGCGTGGGGGGGGGTGGTTCTACTTACCTTTCAACCTGCGTTCGTCCTACCGCTACGGTTGCACGCCGGACAGCCGTGACGACAACGTGAGTTTTCGGGTGTTGTTGGAGTCGGAGTAGTTTTCCCAGTCATCCTCTTGCGATTCGGTCTCTGGAGTCTCTGAAACTCTGACCTCTGAAGCTCTGTCCTCTGCCTTCTCTGACCTCTGTCTTCTTTTTCGTATGACGAAGATCTTTGTTCAAATCCACTGAACCGCGGGCGAAGCCCGCGCGCGAATCTTGCTGTCTGCGCTGCATTTTGATTTCTATTGTGTATTGTTAGAGCGAGTCTGCAAGGGACAGGAAATCGACGCCTACAGTTAAAGCTCATTCGGCGGAGAGCTACCCCGCAACACCGCGAATCCCCGGGCTCCCAGACGGGCTCGCCCCGTCTGAAGCAAAGGTTCACAAGCTACACCGCGGCAACGCGGAACCCAACGCTCCCAGACCGGCTCGCCCCGTCTGAAGCAAAGGTTCGCAAGCTACCCCGCGGCAACGCGAACCCAGGGCTCCCAGACGGGCTTGCCCCGTCTGAAGCAAAGGTTCGCAAGCTACCCGCGACAACGCGAACCCTAGGCTCCCAGACGGGCTCGCCCCGTCTGAAGCAAAGGTTCACAGGCTAGCCGCGACAACGCGAACCCAGGGCTCCCAGACGGGCTCGCCCCGTCTGAAGCAAAGGTTCGCAGGCTACACCGCGACAGCGCGAACCCAAAGCTCCCAGACGGGCTCGCCACGTCTGAAGCAAAGGTTCGCAGGCTACCCGCGGCAACGCGAACCCAAAGCTCCCAGACGGGCTTGCCCCGTCTGAAGCAAAGGTTCGCAGGCTACCCGCGGCAACACGAACCCAAAGCTCGCAGACGGGCTTGCCCCGTCTGAAGCAAAGGTTCGCAAGCTACCCCGCGGCAACGCGAACCCAAAGCTCCCAGACGGGCTTGCCCCGTCTGAAGCAAAGGTTCGCAGGCTACCCGCGGCAACACGAACCCAAAGCTCGCAGACGGGCTTGCCCCGTCTGAAGCAAAGGTTCGCAAGCTACCCCGCGGCAACGCGAACCCAAAGCTCCCAGACGGGCTTGCCCCGTCTGAAGCAAA
>CAZLOQ010000186.1:0-11469 GCA_964561125.1 uncultured Chitinophaga sp.
TTGCAGCTTGACCAGTTGTCCAACGACGCCCTGACAACGCTCCTTGAAGACCTGCGGCAGCAGCGATCAGGGCAAAACTGAATTGGCTGTGCATGCAACGCATGCAACAGTTCCCTATGTTCAAGCTGTCCGTACGCCAGCAGAATGGCAGGGTGTTTCCGCCATTTCAGATTTCTGTCCCGGACCTGCCGCGGATGGAAGGTAGACTACTGCACGGTACCGCGGAATTCCTCGCTGCCGCATCACTGCTCCGGTCTTACTTCCAGCCTGACCTTGCAGATCACATTCCGGCAATTTTGACTGGCCTGAAAGGTCACCTCCTTGCAGCCAGTCGCGGCATTGAAACACCGGATTCCCCTGTCCCCGCCATCCTCCGCTACGCGGCAACTCGAATTCCCCGTTCCGAACTCCACCAGATCATTGCTCACACATTTGAGGGCGACAACATGATCAAAACTCGGGCTATGAAGTCAGCTGCCGAAGAGTGGTTTGAAGAAGGCATGGAGAAGGGCATCGAGAAGGGCAGAGCGGAGGGCATGGAGAAAGGCAGAGCAGAAGGACGTGCGCAAGGTCTGCTTCGCGGCAGCCTCATCGGCCGAATTCAGCTCCTCCAGCAATTGCTCGAGCGCCCCATTGCAACTGATTTTCAGCTTGACCAGTTTCCAACGACTCCCTGACAACGCTCCTTGAAGACCTGCAGCAACAGCGATCAGGGCAAAACTGAATCGGCTTTTGTACTCAAAGTTTCCCCCTGCTGCGGTGCAGTGTCCCCAGGCGTACACAACACGCCTTCGCTCCGTATCGGCCGCAGTAGCGACCTGTCAGACCAGAACCCAGCAGTTTCCCGGGTGGTCGGCGTGGCAGAGAGTTGTGGTAGCGAAGCCCGCAGTGTGCGGCACCGGACCTGAAAATCTCGGCGAGAGGCCAAAATTCGGCCCGCCTGATTTTTATTTCCAGGAATCTTGACAGTTCGGAGCATTGCCTGGACACAAGGTTGTCCAGGCACGGCCAGTAGGCTCATGGGAGGGCGGCGGACGTCTGACACCGATAGTGGTGTGGAATTCCCTGCCATTTCATCAGCATTTCTCTAGAGAGCATCCGGAGGCACCCGTGAAGGTGAGTCTGGTCCGGCCTGATCATTTGGGGTATCGGGAATGGTGTCGCCTGCAGCGACTGCGCGCAGCAAATAATCGACCGCGTGATCCATTTGCCCGAGAATACAACTCGCTGCTGTTGCGATGGGAAGAAGTTGTGCGGCGGTTGTTGGCGGAAGCGGTTGCCGAATCGGCGGTTGAGCGAATTCTGCTGACTGAGGATGTTTACAAAATGCGGCCTCGAACACGCTATTTGGAGCTGGATTTTGTCTCGGGAAGTCGATCAGAGCCGCGGGCATTTGTAGAGATCAAGCTGAGGGAGCGGACTGAGGGGGCGGCAACAGGCTGGGCCCAGCTCAATCGGTCGCTGACTGCCGCCAGAACTCGCTGGCCCCAGGTTCGGGGCATCTGTGTGTGTGTAGCGATGGGCAAAGTCCTTGAGACAGAGGAAACGCTGGCGGTGTCGCCGGTTCGGACCGGGGACCTGCGGCAACGGTTGCAGCCGGCCACCGGGGCTGATGGCGAAGTGCTCTGGCTGGAGGGCCGTGACGTCGCCGATTTTGGCGTCGCATCTCAGCTGTTCACAAAGGACGAAGTACTGCTGCTCCCGGAGCTCCGCAAGGACATGCTGCATCCTGTGCGAGTCCTGGAACGCATCCGCCAGGGGGCGCCAGCCTGACTTCCGGGATCTTCCGGCAAAATTCTCGCTGAGAAATTCCCCCGGCTGGTCGAATTGGGAAAATGTGCGATGATGTTGGTTAATCACGTCATCCACTGCATCCTCTGTGTCGCAAACAGGCACTCAGCCACGGTCTGTCCATGTCGAAGCGAGATTACTACGAAACGCTCGGGGTCTCCCGAACAGCATCCACTGAAGAGATCCGTAAAGCCTTCAAAAAGCTGGCGCGCACCGAACATCCGGACGCTCGGCCCGATGACCCCGGTGCACAAAAACGCTTTTCAGAGATCACAGAGGCCTGGGAAGTGCTCGGAAACCCGGAAAAAAAAACCCGCTACGACCAGTTTGGACATGGCTTCCAGGGGCGTGCCAATCCGTTTCAGGGAGGTGGTGATCCATTTGAGGATGGTCACGGATTCAGAGGTTTTACGTCTGGCGCAAAGGTGGATCTCGAAGATCTGCTCGGTGGCATGTTCGGCGGTGGCAAGCGGGGTGGAGGTCGCGGTGGTCGTGTGCGTCGTGGCGAGGACGCTCGGGCAGAGATTACCGTGGCTTTTGATGTGGCAGCGGAGGGTGGTGAGCACGGTCTGACGCTGCAGAGTGGGAGTCAGGTGGAGCACATCACGGTCAGGATCCCGGCCGGGATTGAGCATGGCAAGACGATTCGACTCGCGGGTCAGGGCAATCCCGGTGCCGGCGGGGGGCCTGCCGGAGATTTGCTGGTAACGGTGAATGTGGCTCCGCATCCCTGGTTTCGTCGCGAGGGCATGAATCTGGTGGTGGACGTTCCTGTGACGATCACTGAGGCTTCGCTTGGCGGCAAAATCGAAGTGCCGACTCTGAGTGAAGGTGAGTTCCTAATCAGCATCCCGCCGGGTACCAGCAGTGGTCGGCGATTGCGGCTGAAGGGTAAGGGCGTGCGGAACCCCCGAACCGGGGAGCGGGGCGATTTGTTTGCGGTGGTTAAGGTGACAATCCCCGCAGAACTTTGCGAAGAGTCGAAAGAGATGCTGCGACGTCTTGCGGAACTGCATCCCGGGAATCCGCGTGCGGGAATCTGGACCACGGGAGCCCGGTGAGAGCCGGCTTCGTGCCCTGCGTCAACTGAAGCGACCGGTCCCTGCCAAACCGCAGTCCCGGAGAAACAGTTCTCTGAATTCCGGGTCCGGGAGCAGAAAGGGGTGTTTGTATTGTTCGGGGCTGCCACCGGATCGCTGCAGTCTGGCCTGCTGCAGTGACTTCCAGGCGTTATCGGGAAGCAATCCCGGGCGGATGGGGCCAAGTCGTCCGGAGTTGCGTTTGTCGCGGTATTCTTCGTTGGCGTCGCACAGAAACCGGTCAACGGTTCCGGCGAAGGTGTTCAGCTGTTCCGGGGAGGTATCGGAAGGCAGCTGCAGGTAAAGGACATAGCGTGGCGGCTGGTCCCAGGCTGCCGTGAGCGTGAAGAGTCTGAGCGGGACGTGGTGATCGGCGGCCTGCCGCACTGCATCGACAACCTGTGATTCGGAGATTTTTTCGCCTGTGATACTGGAGATATGGGCGCCCTTGTGCAGGAATTCAAGCAGGGGTGTGGCACCATGGAACCCGGTGCAGCGGACGACGTCGCGGATGTGGTAGCGGCAGAGTCCGGAGCTGGTGGTGAGCAGAATGTAGTACTCGCTGCCTTCCTGCAGTTCGTGTGCTTCAAGCACCACCGGGTTGGCAGAATTCTCTTCGCTCACCGGCAGAAACTCAAAAAAGTGCGTCTGGATTTCGAGCACGCCGGTGGAACGCCCGGGTTCGAGGGGGAGAGTCATGCGGCCTTCGCTGGCGTGCAGTCCGTGATCCCAGACGGGAATGTTTTCGCAGAGTTCGCTGAGTCCCTGTCGCCAGGCAGCCGCGCTGCCTCCTGTCCAGACACCCAGCACTTGCAGCCATGGCCAGATGTTGCGGGGAGTCAGTCTGCCGTGCTGTTTCAGCAGTTCTGTCAGCTGAGCGGCGCGGGCTGGTTTTGGTCCCAGTTTACGACGGAGGCTGGCGGCAGTGACGCAATCGGCGGGAACCTGATTTCGCAGCCCTTCGCGGAGGTCCTGGATGAGTTCTTCGGCGTTGTCAGTGATCTCCTGAAACAGCTGCATGAGTGTTGCGGGGTTGGCCGTCATGAACACGCCGACGTGAGGATCAGCGAGTGCCAGCTGGAGTGTGAAGCGGCGTTTCAGCTGTTGCTGGTGAACTTCGGCGACGTCGGCAGAGACGGTATAGAGCGACCGGACCACGGCGTTCTGCATGGTGGCCACGAGGCCGCTGATGTTGCCGCAGGGGGTGCCTCCGGAAGTGAAGGAGCGACGATGGCTGCTGGAGATCTGAACGATGTTCAGATCCGGCAGGTTGGGAAAGTGCTGATACACACCGACGCCCCACTGCTGCCAGCCTCTGCGATAGTCCTTCAGAAAGCGGGTTGTGACGGGGATCTTCTTGCTGGCATCGGTGGTCCCGCTCGTCAGGGCGAACATCAGCAGCTGATTCTGCGATCCGAGCAGAGCGGAGTGTTCCCCGGCGGCGGCACGGTCGATCCACGGCCGAAAGAATTCGTAGTCGGCCACAGGAATCCGGTTGCGAAATTCAGCCAGCGACATGCCGGGGTGCAGCTGGTAATGACGTGCGAACGCTGTGTTGGCGTTGAGCTGCAGCAGATCTCTGAGCAGATCATGCTGAATGCTGCGGCAGGCTGCATGGGCAGAGTGCAGAAAGCGGCCGCGGGCAGTGGTGAGCCGACGGCGCAGCGGCTTTCCCAGCAGACTGCGAATTTTGTAGGTGGCAGGAATGGGTGGCGGTTGCATGGGTTCGTCAGTATCCGTCGGGACTTCCATGTTTGCGAGGATCGGATCCGCCGAGCAGACCGGCAGGGGAGACTGCTGTGGCCTGGGTGGCAGCGAGGCCCCCGCTGAGCCGCAGCTGATGTCCTGTTTTCGCCAGGTCGGCAGCGATGTTTTCATGCAATGGCTGTTCCAGCAGAAGTTCGTTGGGCGACCACTGATGGTGAAAACGCGAAGCAGAGACAGCGTCTTTGGGGGGCATGCGGAAGAGAATCTGGTTGAGTAGATTCTGCAGCGTGGCTGTGATGATTCTGGGACCACCGGAAGCTCCGGCGGAAATCACTGCTTTGCCATTTTCCACCACGAGCGTTGGCGTCATGCTGCTGAGCGGTCGTTTGCCGGGCTGGATTGAATTGTTGGCACTTTGCAGCAGTCCAAAGGCGTTGGGCTTGCCGGGCTCTGCCGCAAAGTCGTCCATTTCGTTGTTCAGCAGAATACCGTACTCCGGCACCACCACGAAGCTGCCGAATGCCAGATTGATGGTTTCGGTACAGGCCACGGCGTTGCCCGCCGCATCCATCACCGAAAAGTGACTGGTTCCTGCGTCGTCATTCAGAAAGAACCTGCCGTACTGGCCGGGTTCCAGCACCCGCTGTGGATTGATCTGAGCGGCGATGTGAGCTGCGTAGCGGTTGCTGAGCAGACGCGTGACGGGAACCTTGACGAAATCAGCATCGCCAAGGAATTCAGCTCGATCCGCAAACGCGTGTTTGAACACCTCAGAAACAACATGCACGTAGCCTGCCGAGTTGTGCTGCAGACTTTCAAGACGGCTGCCTGAGAGTTTTTCCCAGTGTTCCAGTGTCTGCAGTGACTGGAGCAGCGCAACGCCGCCACTGGACGGCGGCGGCATGGTCAGCACGGTGCGACCACGGAAGGTTCCCCGGAGTGGTTCGCGGATGGTGGCCTGGTAGCCTGCAAGGTCTGATTCCTCCAGAACTCCATGTTCTGCCCTGATGGTATCAGCCATTGCCTTTGCCACGGGACCTGCATAGAAGGCCTCGGGGCCACGCTCGGCAATGGCTTTGAGAATTGTGGCCTGAGGTGAGTAGAAGCGGTCGCCGGGCTGCCATGGCCGGCCTTTGTTAAGATACAGGTCGATCAGCGCCGAGAAACGCTGCTGGTAGCCGGGGATGCGACGAAGCCTTTCCAGAGTCTGGGCCTGGACTTCGATATCATGGGCATCAATGGCAACTCCGGTCTCGCACAGTTCTATGGCGGGTTGCAGAAGGTCTGAGAGCGGCAGGGTGCCATATCTTTGGGCGGCCAGACACAATCCTGCCACGGTCCCCGGGATGCCACAGGCCAGTCCTCCGCGAACGCTGAGTGGTTCGGCGGGGCGGGGCTGAGCGCCGGTAAGGTAGAGTTCAGCGGAACTGCGGGCGGGAGCGCGTTCGCGATAATCGAGGGCCACAGCCGCTTGATCAGCCGCCTGCCAGATGACCATGAAACCACCGCCACCTATGCCGCAGGACGCCGGGCGCACCACAGACAATGCGAATGATGTGGCCACCGCCGCGTCCACGACGTTACCGCCGCGTCTCAGAATTGCGGCTCCGGCAGCACTGGCCGCGGGATGGTCTGCCGCAACGGCGCCTTTTGCGAAGGTGGAAAGCCTGTCAGCCGTCTGAGCACCCGAGGGTGCGGCACACACCAGCAGACCGGCGACTGTCGAAAACAGGACAGCGGCAGCCCGAAGCAGAAGAATGATCCGGAATGGAGCGGGGTGTCTGGTCATAAGCACAACTGCAACCGGGTTCGGAAAACGTCACCGGAAAACAGGCCGACGGCATCTGGACATCAACCGGCGAAACTCCAGCATACTTTCTCGATCCGGCCCCGTGCAGGAGAAAACGCCGATTCCGGAGAAAAAGTGCAGTTTCTGACGAGTGGCTTGCGTCGGCGGACACGGCGGCGAAGTGACTTTTCTGCCCGCAGGCCGTTAGAATGTCATGCCGGCACGATTGTGTCTGCGGTGCAGATTATTCCGGTGAGAACAGCAGCAGCAATGGAGCAGGCTATGGGAGCGGTTTTGCGTTGGTCGATTTGTCTCCTGATATTGGTCTCTCCGGCATTCGCGGACGAGCCTCCTGCTCTGGCTGCTGGTGATCTGTATCAGGCAAAGATTTTCAAATCGACGCAGGACGAAACTCAGGAACTGAAATATCGCCTGCTCATTCCCGATGGTTACGATATCGCTCAGGATACTCACTTCCCGCTTGTGCTCTTTCTCCACGGCGCAGGGGAACGGGGAGCAGATAACAGACGACAGCTGGTCCATGGAGCAGCCCAGTTCTTAAAGCCCGAACGCCGCAGGAAACACGCCTGCTTCGTGGTCGCTCCACAATGTCCCTCCGGTCGCTGGTGGACCGATTCGCTTGAATCCGTGATGGAGCTTGTCCGGCAGCTCCAGGCGGACTATCGAATCGACGCCGACAGACTTTACGTCACGGGACTCTCCATGGGCGGCTTCGGCACGTTTGCCCTCACCACACGCTATCCGGACGTGTTTGCCGCAGCCGCCCCCATCTGTGGTGGCGGCGATCCGACTCAGGCCAAAACCCTCATCAGCCTGCCGCTCTGGGTTTTTCACGGCGATGCCGACCGTGTGGTCCCCGTGGGCCTTTCAAGATCCATGATCAAGGCCATCGAGAGCGGCGGAGGAATGCCGAAATACACTGAATACCCCGGCGTTGGCCATGACTGCTGGACCCGAACCTATGCCAGCCCCGACTTCCACGAATGGCTCTTTGCTCAAAAGAAAGCCCGCTAGCTGAATTCGCGACGGAGCATTCCTCATGGCTGACTTTCGCCGTTCTCGCCGACATCTGGGCCTGCCCATCTGGAGCAGCGTGCTGCTCATGGCCGTCAACATTGCCCTGATGGCCGTGCTCATCGTGCAGCTGGCCAGACAGAGTTCGTGGGGCAGCCTCGTATTGGGGTCCTCCGCGCTGGCCATCAGCCTCTTCGGCATCTCCTTTTATTCCTTCCTCACCATCAAGGAAATTCAGCTCAACCGACGCCAGTCCAACTTTGTGGACAGCGTCACACACGAACTCAAGACCCCCATCGCTGCACTCCGACTCTACCTCGATACACTCCTGTTGCGTGAACCCGAGGCTGCGGATCGACGAGAATTCTATGAAACGATGAATACGGAACTCGCCCGCCTCGATCGCCTCATCAACCAGCTCCTTGAAGTGGCCCGTCTGAATGCCATCGGACAGCAGTCCGATCCGGAAACCGTACCCCTCGAACAGCTCCTGCGATCCTGTGCACGTGCCGCCTGTCTGCAGCATAAGCGCGAAGTCACCGACGTGTTTCGCTTCGACATCATGCCGCTCGCTCTCACATCCCGCCGCATGCTGCTGGAAATGATCTTCGGCAATCTGATGGACAACGCCGTGAAGTACGGCGGACTGCCACCGCGTGTCGAGGTCACAGCTGTGCCGATGGGGCTCAGTCGGGTTTCCATTCGGATTCGCGACAACGGCACAGGAGTTGCCCCGGAACATCGCCGCCGTATTTTTCAGATGTTTGTCCGCGGAAACGACGAACTTCAGCGAACCCGCACAGGAACCGGGCTGGGACTGTATATCGTTCGCACACTGGTGAATCTGCTCCAGGGTCGGATCACCGTCTCCAGTGCTGAGGACGGTGGCAGCATCTTCGAGGTCGTTCTGCCAGGTCGTCAGCCAGTCACCCCACAGCCGGATACCGATGAATCGCAGAGCCGAGTCTCGCGGCTCGCTCTGTCTGCTCAGGAGAAATCCACATGAGAATCCTTGTGGTTGAAGATGAAGATGCCATCGCGCGCGGGCTCCGCTTTAACTTCGAACGCGAAGGCTATCAGGTCGATATCGCCGGTGATGGACCAACCGCCCTCGAACTCTACGAATCCGCCCAGCCACCCGTCGATCTGGTCGTGCTCGATCTCATGCTGCCCCAGATGAGCGGCTACGAAATCTGCCGGTCACTCCGGCGACTCGATCTCGATATCCCCGTACTGGCACTCACTGCACGCACACTTTCAGAAGACAAAGTCCAGGCCTTCGACAGCGGCGTCGATCAATACGTCACCAAACCCTTCTCGCTCCCGGAACTGCTCAGCCGCGTCCGCAACCTGCTCGATAAACGTCGCCGACAACTGGACCGGACCACCGTCCGCCCAACCGAGGATGTCGTGCGTTTCAGCGACGTCGCCGTGGACTTCGGCCGCTTCGAACTCAGGCATCGCGAAGATGTGCACCCCCTGACCACCCGCGAACAGGAACTGCTCCGCTACTTCCTCGAACACGACGGCGTCGTCCTCTCCCGCGCACGACTGCAGTCCGAAGTCTGGAAGGACTCTCCTGAAATCTCCAGCCGTTCGGTCGACAACTTCGTCATGCGACTCCGCAGAATGATCGAAGACGATCCCACCTCCCCCAAACACCTGCTCTCAATCCGCGGCACCGGTTATCGATTCGTCCGCGAACCCGTGGGCGAACCTGGCTCAGGCGAGCCAACAGCCAGCGCAGGACATTGAAGTCCGCTCCCCCCTGCTCTTCCCTCCCGCGACCTGCACTCGGACGTCCCGACCGTACCCCGGACTTTCTCACCGTCGCCCCCCCCCAGCCGCAGCGTACAGGTGCAGCGTACAGGTGCATGGCACCTGATGACCATAGGTGCATGGCACCTGAAGACGCAAGATGAAGTCTTGGATGGCTTTGCGTCGAGAAGTTCACGCTCCGCTCCCTCACAGTCGCGGCTCGAGTTTCCCTCGACGGATGCCGTGTTTTTCCCCGCGATTCTTCTCTGCGGCCCCCTGCAGATCGGCGTGGGTTGCGGACTCGGCCGGAGTCGTTAGAGTGGAGTCTGGCATAGCTTTTCCTCTCTGCACTTCAGGTTTACTTTCACAATGACACCTGTTTCTGACGTGTTTTCCCGTACTGCTGCGGCTGGTCGGATGGCATTTATGCCGTTTATTACGGCCGGTGACCCTGATCTGGACGCCACTGCGGCTGTACTGCTGGCGCTTCGCGACGCGCAGGTGGACCTGATCGAATTGGGCTTTCCCTACAGCGATCCCATTGCCGACGGCCCGGTGATTCAGGCGTCCTACACGCGAGCTCTGCAGCGGGAAATCACGGTCGAGAAGATCTTCGGCATGATGCGGTCGCTGAAGCCCCGGCAACTCCCTCCGGTCCTCGCCATGGTTTCCTTCGCAATTCTCTTTCGTCACAAAGTTGCTGAATTCATCCGGCAGGCTGCCGACGCCGGGTTCAGCGGTCTGATTATCCCCGACCTGCCTGCTGACGAGTGCGAAGAAACAGCGGCGCTCGCGAAGCAGGCCGGGCTTGATCTGATCCAGCTCATTGCTCCGACAACCACCGAGCGCCGCACAGCTCAGATTCTGCAGGCCTCGTCCGGTTTCCTCTACTGCATCTCCGTAGCCGGGACCACCGGCGTTCGGCAGGAACTGCCGGAAGAACTCTCCACCCAGCTGCGTTCGCTCCGTTCGCGTTCCAGCCTGCCACTGGCTGTGGGCTTTGGCATCAGCGGTCCGGATCAGGTCGCCGGACTGGCCGGACTTGCCGACGGAGTCATTGTGGGATCTGCGATTGTGCGGCGAATCGCCGAAGCCACCAGCGCTGCAGCAGCAGCGGAGGCGGCCGGTCAGTTTGCTCGCCAGATGCAAACCGCTGTGGCAGCAGCGAAACCTTCACTGTCCCGCTGAGTGACTGTCCCGCTGAGATTGCCGGTTAACGCCACCGCGGTGTCTCGCCTGTGACAGCATCCCGCCGGATTGCTCACCACCGCGCTGACGCTGCACACCGGGTTCTGATAAGCTCCGTCCGCCGCCATCAGCAGGCAGACGGCGGCCAAACTCAGCATATCTCAACTGGAGCAGGCTGTCGCATGGAAATGACGGGCCGGGTCGTGGTGGTCACAGGAGCAGCCAGGGGAATCGGCGCAGCGCTCTGCCGTCGCCTCGTCACCGCGGGTGCTCACCGCGTTGTGGTTTCGGATCGCGACATCACCGCCGCCGAACAGCTCGCACAAACGCTCGGCCCCGCTGCGCTCGCCGTCGGCTGCGACGTGGGCTGCGAGGATCAGATTCAGGAACTCGTCAGACGTGTCACTGTCGAATGCGGCCGCATCGACGTGTTCTGTTCGAATGCCGGCATCACGGTCAGCGGCGACATCAACACTCTGAATTCTGACTGGCAGCGGATGTGGGATGTGAATGTCATGTCCCGCGTCTACGCCACCCGCGCAGTGCTCCCGCAGATGCTGGAACGTGGTGAAGGCTACCTCCTGCACACTGCCTCGGCCGCCGGACTGCTCACCGAAATCGGCTCCGCCTCCTACTCGGTTACCAAACACGCCGACGTGGCACTTGCTGAATGGCTCCGCACCTGCCATGGCCGCAGCGGTATCCGCGTCTCCTGTGTCTGTCCGCTCGGCGTGGAAACAGATATGCTCGACGATTCCGATCCCATCCATCGCTATCTGCAGCTGCATGCGATTTCCGCAGATGAGGCCGCGGAGTCGATTGTGGAGGGCATGCGTGCGGAACGCTTCCTGATTCTGCCGCATCCTCAGGTGCTGGAATTCTTTCAGCTTAAAGGCGAAGACTACGACCGCTGGCTCCGGGGAATGCAGCGGCTGCGACAGAAACTCACGCGGGACTCGGCCCGCAAGGCTGCCTGATATCGGCTTTCTTTACAGTATCCGGCGTGTCCTGGCGGGTCACAAAGTGACCCGTGCAGCGGGCGGTGGCCAGTGCGAAGTCGATGGTGTTGCAGGAAGCCGAAGGTGCAGGCAGCAGCCCAGCTGTGTTCACGGCCTGTAAGGC
>CAZLOQ010000187.1:0-2421 GCA_964561125.1 uncultured Chitinophaga sp.
CGGTCGCACCAATTCTTCCGCCCAGCCGTACGGTCGCCGAAGCCTTCAGGGACAGCCCCTCGGGACGATCGCAGCGGTTGAGCCGGTTCAAGCGAAAACAACGACTCAAGCAGCTGCCCCGGCCGCACCAATTCTGCCACCCCGCGGCACGGTCGCCGGAGCCTTGGGGGACAGACCCTCGGAACGATTGAAGCGTTTGAGTCGGTGCACGCGAAAACAACGACGCAAGCAGTTGTGCTGGTCGCACCAATGTCAGTTCCAGTGAGCCTTGAGCGCACTTTTCCAGCAGCAGGGATACAGTTTTGGCATGCGATGATTCCTCGAGTGCATCCGCCGTCGCCGCAGTGATGCCCCACACCCAATGTTGCTCCTCCTCATGGATCGTGACAATTGATATGGCCGCTGGAATATTGGTTTGCCCTGACCGAACCACTTGGCCTTCCGGATACCCCGCTCAATCTATCCTGACGATCAATCACGTCCCGTCGACAGCGAAACCCTGACCAGTCCCGCGACTTCATCCAGCGAGATCGCCGACGTTTCCTTCATCCCCCCATCTACCGCGGCGTCACTTGAAACCAGAATTAACTGGCCACGCAGACTCTGGCGTGCATCGGGATACCCAACAAAGACGCGTCCGTCCCGCAGTCGAACTTCCACCGGCCAGGTTTCGTTCAATCCCGGAAAATCCGGATGCACCGCGTCCGGAAAACGTTCCCACGCCCACTTCCATAACGTCGCACCTGCGTCAGCCCGCCCCGCAAGGTCGTGCCATTCCAGCTCCGCTCGACGAAGGTCACGAACAGTCGCCACTCGACACCACGGACGCAGCACATCCTGAATCCAGCCGCGGCGACTGGCTGCCAGAGATTCAAAATGTTCAGAAACAGACAGTGTCGCAGAACCGGTTCCGTCGGCAGACATGAATTTCCCTTAAACCCTTGTTCCACTGTCGGCGGCGGGTTCGATGCCCAGCTGCACCAGCGGCAGCGAACCCTTAGCTGGAACACCCTTCGAACAACCGTGGCAACTGCTGCAGCCGACCTGACGCTGGGCGGAAAACCACGGGAGCCTTCGCAGCAGTAACAGCACTGCAAATACCACCATCAACCCCGTTGCAGTCTGCTGCCATGCCATTCGATCTTCTCCGAAAAATCCCCTAGGTCAGCCCTGTCAACACGCCGTCTTTACAGAACCCCGGATTACCGAATGTCTCGATATGGTGGCCAAAACCGTGAGCCAGCGCCAGCAGCAGGCGGTTGTGCGGCACCTTGGGAAACTTCAGAGAACGCCCCATGCGGAAGTTCAGTCCGTTGCCAACCATCACAAACGGAATGTTGTCCAGCGTGTGCGAATTGCCCTGGCCAAGCTCGTTCCCCCACAGGATTGTCGTGTTGTCCAGCAGCGATCCCTCACCACCCGGTTCGGGTGTCTCTGCCAGGCGCCGCACCAGCAGCGCCAACTGCTCGCAGTACCAGGTGTTGATCTTCGTGAGCTTTTCGTGAGCCTCTTTATTCTCATTCGGCTCATGGGAAAGTTCGTGATGGCCCTCTTCGATGCCCAGCCATCTCATTTTCGGCTGACCCACCGAATTTGTGATCTGCAGCGTCGCCACGCGGGCAAAGTCATTCTGGAAGCTGTTCACCAGCAGTTCAATCTGCATGCGGGTGATCTGCGGGATGTTGTCGTTCTCCTCGCGAACTCCCGGCTCCAGTGCGGGCACAACATGCTCCGATTCAACAGACTTCGCATTCTGCAGCTGCTGCTCCATCGAACGCACAAACGTGGTGTGTTCTTCCAAAAGCCGCCGGTCTTCTGCTGAAATCACGCGGCTGATCGTCCGCAGATCGTCCTGCACGGAATCGAGGATGCTGGTGAGCACTTCGCGGTCACGAACCTGTCCGTAAAGTCGTTTGAACATCTGGTAAGGATCATCAATCGGAGCGATCGGACGGTTGGCCCCGGCGTAGCTCATCCGCGTCCACGTGTCGGCCCGATCGGGCACCATCACGCCAAATTCCAGCGATCCAAAACGGGTCCGCGTTTCTTCTTTCGACTGCAGAAATCCAGCGATCTCCTGATCGATGGAAATTCCGCTGGCCCAGCCGGCAGGAGTATCCGAACCGCCCTGAATGTTGCCCGGGAAGAGTTCTGTGCCGGTAAGCAGACAGCCCATGCCTCGCATGTGGTTGTCCCCGTCGCCCCTCACCTTGTCGCAGACACCCTTGAGCACCAGCAGGCGATTCTGGAAGTCCGCCAGAGGCTGCAGGATGCGCTTCAGCGCAAACTGTTCACCTTCTTCGTCCGGCCAGAAATCCCAGGGGACGGTACCGTTCGGGCTGAACATCACCACCAGTCGCTGCCGCCGCGTGGCCAACGCCCCAGGGGCCAGTTTCAGCACGGGCGACCAGTCGGCCTTGT
>CAZLOQ010000187.1:2431-11386 GCA_964561125.1 uncultured Chitinophaga sp.
ATGGGCTGAGAGCTGATACGAACGGCGCAGCTGCTGCGGAAAGTCCGAGTCGGCGAACAAACTGGCGACGGGTCTGCATGGCGGGGCTCCTGGGGTGGCGGGCGGAGAAGGTGCGGATGAGCGGGGAAATCAGAACAGTTTTGGAACAGTTCAAGGCTGCAGGTGCCTGGAAAACGGCGTCAGTCAGCGGCAATCATCGCAATTTGTCCGGGCGTTGCAATTGCGATTCATGGGAAAACAGGGGGAGAGAACCGGACAAGCTGCGGGAGGCAGCAACACGGAAAACCGGGAGAGCTGGCTGGAGTCTGCCGCTGGCAGCCGTTGTCGGAGCGGGAGCAGACCAGCCACGGAGGGCAGCGCGGACTGCCGTCTCCACCTGCTGCTCCTGCATGCGGAACTGACTGCCGGCAAACGCGGCACTCAATTCATCCACCGCCTGCGGACCCCATGCCAGCACCGGCTGCTGCACCATATGGTGAAACAGCTGCCGCACAAAAGACCGCTGAGTCTCTTCGCTTTCAGCAAGGAATTCCGCCAGCTCCCGCGCGCCCGTGAAACGCACCAGCCGACCGCTGCGCTGCAGGTACTGGCCGGAAGCATCCACCGGCCGCCCTTTCTCCACGCTGCGATACCGCCCGACCGCGTCGAAGTTCTCGAGCGCGAAACCGAGCGGATTAATCAGATTGTGGCAGTTGACACACATGTCCGGGCTCGTCTGCAGTGATACACGCTCACGCGTGCTCAGATCCGGAGAAAGTTCCGGGGCTGTCGGAGCAACCGCGATGGGGGGCGGCTTCACTCCTCGCCCCAGCAGCCCCCGAGATACAAACACCCCCCGATGAATCGGCGAACTCGCTTCCAGATAGGCCAGCCCCGAAAGCAGGAACGGATGCGAGACCAGGCCGGCACGATGCTCCGGTTCAAACTGTACCCCCTCAAACTCTGACTCCGCCGTAACCGCAGCCACGTCTGCAGAACCCGACTGCGGCAGAACTGCACCGTAGAATTTTGCCAGACGCGGATTCATGAAGATGGTTTCGCCGCTCAGCAGGCCGCGGAAATCACCGCCATCCCGATCCACCGCCTGCTCCAGACCAAGCTCAAGCGAAGTTCGCAGGTCCGCAGCAATCTCTGCTGTGAAATCCGGATGCACGCTGTCGCTCTTGTCCAGTTCGTGCAGCCGATCAAGGTTCAGCCACGATCGCAGAAACTCAATCAGCCGCGCTCGCGCCCGCGGGTCGCCCGAAAGACGCCGCGCCTGCCTGCGGAGCTCCTCGTCAGAATTCAACCGGCCCGCCTTCGCCGCCTCCAGCAACTGCTGGTCCGGGAGCGAATTGAGCATGGCAAACGCCAGACGCGAGGCGCGGTCGTAATCGTCGTCAGCACCGGTTGATTCCCGGTACAGGAAACGTGGTGATTTGAGCGCCAGAATCACCACCCGACGAAGTCCCTCCTCGTCTGTCTTCGCGGCCGCGAACTGAGCATCCACAAACCTTGATCGCAGCTGCTCGTCGAGCGGTCTGCGGAAGGCTCGCTCCACAAACGTCGCAGCAAAGTCACGAATTTTCTTCCCCCGCTCCCCGCCATCACGAAGTCTCGCCAAATCTCCGATCGAAGCCACGATCCGATCTGCCGCCTCCACCGCTGCAGACGTCGTCGCCTCGTCCCACTCCTTCGATACACTGCTCCCACGCTCGTAACCGGCACTGCGATCATCCGGCGGAAATGGTGTTTCCACAACCAGCACCTCTGCGGATGGTTTCGGGCAGAGGTGCCGACGGGGAATCGGCTCCAGTACGCCCCCCGGAACCTTCCAGCACAGCTGGACCGCTGCTGTCTTTTCACCGAACTTGAACCAGTCGAGCTTCAGCGGATACAGCCGACCCGAAAGCAGAAAACGTCGGCCATGAAACTCCGTGTCAGTTCCGGAACGAACCCAGGCATCAATCAGCGGTGTGGAGCGGTCGTTGATGTACAGCCGCGCTCCGTTCTCTGTTCGCAGAGTGAACTCGTACCAGCCGCTCTCTCGCGGAATCAGCGATCCATCCCAGGAAATTGCAAATGCCTCCTCGCCAAGCTTCTCGCCGTCGGGGCTGCCACCACCGAAGCGGAAGTCGATCTGAGCATCCACGCGCTGCAGTACCTGACGCTCCCGGCGATGACTGCGACCCGCGAAATACGCTGCATTCAGACCACGCTCAATACCCGGAGACTGCTGCCAGCGAAACGATGTGGAAAGATCCGCCACCGCGTTTCGGTACTGAGATACCGTCAGGCGGGACAGCTCGATTCGTGGCGGATTCAGACGCGCCTGGGCTTCGGGTGAATAAAATGTGTGCTGCATCCACTCCGCCACAGCCCGCGCGTCCTCGCCAACGCATTCCCCAGGGGCTCCCTCCGGCATCGTACGATCAATCAGATCCGCAAGTTCGCCAACCGCACGGTCGCCGAAAATTGCCCCGGGTACCTCTTGTGTCCCCGCCCCGTTCAGACCGTGGCACGACTGACAACGCTGCTGGTAAATCGCCTGACCGCGAGCCAGTACGGTCGCTTTGTCCTGAGCCGATGCGGGGGTACAGACGGACAGCGCCGAACACAGGCAAATCAACAACCTGATGGCAGGGAAGCGTCGCATGGGACACCTTCCGAAAGGTGGGAGAGGGAACGCGGGGTGGAGGGGTATTCAGCAGACTGTAACCTGGGGCCAGAAGGCTGCTGATTGCAGCCAGCGGTTGCAGGAGTAGTATCGCCGGTCTCCGGATGCGGGCAATCCGCGACTCACACGTTGCGGCCGGAATTATCAGGAGTGGCGACGGTGCGACAGAGAAATTCAGCCAGTTCCCCAAAGAATGCTGTGCCGAGTACCGCGTTCGACGAAAAACTGCAAAGTTCGCCTTTCAGCCCCCGCACGCGGCAATATCTGCCGTCGCAAATCCTTGGAAATCAACAACTTACGCGGCAAGACCCGGTCTTGCTTTGAATGCAGAAATTCCGATATACTTCCTACAGAACGTGCGGCTCGTCTCCTGTCAAGAAAAATCGGCTGAAATTTTGTGAATGCCAAACACCAAATTTCTTCACTCTCAGCCCCCGGCGGTTACATCATCGCCGCCGGCCAGAGCCTGTTTCCCGCAGCTGCACTCGTCATCCTTGTGGCTGCCGCCGGCTGCAATGGGAGATCGGTCAGGGAAGACAATCCTGTCTTCGCCCCGCCACCGCCCCGACGAAGCCTTGTAAACGAATCGGCCGACGCTGAAGAAATGCGACTGGCCGGCCTCCTGCATTCCGGCGATGGTCCCGTCCAGACTGTTGGCACCGCACAGCTGGCCTCGGGCCCCCTCGCAGGCAACTCCATCGTCGCCCTCGTCAATGGACGCCCCGTCTTCCTCGACGATGTCATGCGCGACTATCGCATGGTCATCGAAAATAATCCCGATATTCCCGATCAGCACCGCCAGCGGATCCTTGAAACCGAACTCCGCAAGCGACTGCCCAAATACGTCGACGACGAACTCGTCATGCAGGCCGCAAAGCTCAAAATCCCCAAAGAAAAGCAGGACGAAGTCCGCCAGACGCTCGAACCCAGATTCCAGGAGGTGGTCGAAAAAATTCGTCTGCGGGAAAACAAGTCCTCGCAGCAGGAGCTCGATCAGTGGCTCGCTTCACAGGGCTCGTCCATCGACGACCTCCGCAACAGCTTCTTCCGCATCCAGCTGGTTGAAGGCTACATCACCAGCAATGCTCAGGTTCCAGCCAGGGTTTCCCGCGAAGAACTCCTCCGCTACTACGAGGAACACCGCGGAGACTACACACCGCAGGAACAGATTCGCTTTTCCAAGATCGTCGTGCGATTCCAGAAACACGGCGGTCAGGATCAGGCGCGACAACGCATGGATGAAGTACTCAACGGCCTCGCTGCCGGACGTGATTTCGGCGAACTTGCTGCCGAATATTCCGATGCACTGAACGCCGAAAAACGTGGTGATATGGGCTGGATCGGACGCGGATCTCTCGCCGCGGACCTCGAAGAACTGCTCTTCTCACTCCAGCCCGGCACCGCTTCTCAAGTCAAATCCTTCGATGATCGGCTCGAACTTTATTACCTCGCCGACTACAACAACCCGCAGACAATCCCCTTCACTGACGTCCAGAAGGAGATTGAAGAGCAGCTGCTGGAGCAGAAACGCCAGCAGGCCCGCGATGCCGTGCGGGAACAGCTGCGGGCGGCCGGAACTGTCGTCATGGCCGGACAGTCGTCCGCTCCAAAATCCTCCGGGCCATTCTGAAGTCCCGCATGACGCGCACCTGCCTGACCGGCGGCCGGGTCTATGACCCCCGCAATGGCGTCAATGGAGTCCTCCGCGATCTGTGGTTCCGCGATGGCAAAATCATCGCCCCGCCGGCAGATCCCACCGAACGCGCCGAAATCACTCTTGATATCAGCGGTATGCTCGTCATGCCCGGCGGCGTTGATATGCACTGCCATATCGCCGGACCCAAAGTCAATACCGCACGCAAACTGCTCCCCGAACAACGCCGCCGCACTGCGCCCATGGCCCGCACCGAACTCACTCGCTCCGGTACGCTCGGTACAGTCCCCACAACCTTCGCCACCGGTTACCTCTACGCCGGTCTCGGCTACACCACCGCCTTCGACGCTGCCGTCCCCCCCATCGCCGCACGCCACGCCCACGATGAACTGCAGGATACTCCGGTCATCGACAAAGGCTTCTACGTGATGATGGGCAACAATCACCTGCTCATGGAACAACTGCAGCACGGCAACCGCGAACTGCTTGAATCCTGCATGGCATGGCTGCTCAATTCCACAGGCGGTTATGCCGCAAAACTCGTCAATCCCGGCGGCGTGGAAATGTGGAAAAGCGGAGCAGGCGCCTGCGCCGGACTGGATGATCCCGTTCCGATTACCGGAGTCACTCCGCGGACGATCCTCCGCGAACTCGCCGCCGCCGCCGACCGCCTGCACCTCCCGCATCCCGTACACGTTCACTGCAATCAACTCGGCATCCCCGGAAACTTCACCACCACTCTCGAAAGCATGCGCGCCTTCGAAGGCGCTCGCGCACACATCACACATATCCAGTTCCACAGCTATGGCGGCAGTCCCGATGATCAGGCAGCCATGTGTTCTCAGGTGCCGCTCCTCGCCGATTACGTCAACACCCACCGCGAAATCACCGTCGATGTCGGACAGGTGCTCTTCGGTGAAACCACCTCCATGACCGGCGATGGACCTCTCGGGCACTACCTTCATCGAGTCACCGGACGCAAATGGTTCAGCGGCGACGTCGAACTCGAAGGGGGCTGCGGCATCGTCCCCATTCGCTACAAGAACTCCAGCTTCGTTCACTCACTCCAGTGGGCCATCGGACTCGAATGGTACCTGCTTGTTGAGGATCCCTGGCGAATTGCCATGAGCACCGACCATCCGAACGGCGGCTCATTCCTCGCATATCCCGAAATCATCGCCCTCCTCATGGATCGAAATCGCAGAGAAGAAATGCTCGGAAAACTCCCCGAACGACTCCGCGCAGCCTGCACTCTCCCCGATCTCACCCGCGAATACTCACTTGAAGAAATCGCTATCATCACCCGCGCCGGCCCCGCACGCCTCCTCGGACTCGATCACAAAGGACACCTCGGACCCGGTGCTGATGCCGATATCACCGTC
Source organism: uncultured Chitinophaga sp. (assembly GCA_964561125.1). Lineage (GTDB taxonomy): Bacteria > Planctomycetota > Planctomycetia > Planctomycetales > Planctomycetaceae > SXXK01. The sequence continues at coordinate 8,124 of CAZLOQ010000187.1, forward strand.
TACAGTCGCCAGGATGACATCGAAGCCATGTTCCGCATGCCACGCTATGTCTTCCACAAAGGCACACTCGTCATCGACGATGGCGAAATTCGCGCCGTCACAGAAGGCGATACAATCATCGTGCACGCCCGGGAAAACCCCGACGCCATCCCCGTCATTCGCGACTGGTTCGAACGCAATTCCACCCTGCAGATGGCCAACTTCCCCGTCGATCAGCACGATATCGGCAATCGCGTCCAGACGAGGCAGGCAGCACCCGAATCTCAGCGCGACGCCGACTCCGGAAGGAGCACTTCCGTCTGAGTGCCGCGGGAAGCAAGCAGCGATTCAGCTCCCAGGGCGCCAATCACCGTCTCACTGTAGCGGAACTCCCGCGAAAGCATCACCCCGCGACGAACGTCAAACACGAAACTCCCGGATGGCGTCGCCTGAATCAGCTGCGACTGAATCACCGTGCTGCGACTCGGAGACCGCAAAGACGAACGAAACGAAATCTCCGCCTTATCCCCCGTCAGCCGTTCCAGTCTGTATGTTCTCAGAATACTCACCTGCAGCGTCGAATCCACACCAGCCCTGACCGTCAGCGGAATCTCCTCTTTCCACGTCTCACCAGGCTTCACAGCTCCGACAGGCAAAGGCATCAGAAACGAAACCGGATCCTTCGACTGCTCCCCGCTCCCCGCACCCGCCCGCTGCACTGCCCCCGCAGAGCCTCTGACCTCGTCAGCATCCGCGTCCGAGTCCACCGGAGAAGGCAGGTCACGACTCTCACCACCGGCCTGACGAATCTCACCACGGACCACCGACTGACCCAGCGGCGTCAGATAAAACCTCGGCGCCGTTCCCCGTAAACTGTGCGCAACCCCTTTGAATGCTTCCGGAACCTCACCAGGCTTCATGCCCGAATCAAAATCCAGCGGAGCACCATCGTCAACCTGCTTCCGCATCCACACGTGCTCAAACTGCATCGATAACTCCCCCTCCCCCGATGCACCAACCCCCTGAACCGTGAACTTCCTCGTCTGCTTCACCTCCGATACATCCACCCGACGAGACTGACCCAGCTGAGCCTCAAGAGTCATCTTCTGCTCGGATCGATATCGCAACACCTGCCCCACAGAAAACCGATATCGCAGAATCACCGGCTCCTGCTCAGACGCCTCCACTGCTGCCGCCACACCCTCTCCCCCGGTGCTCGAACCAGCCGAAACTCCGGGCACAGCCGAATCCTGCCCCGGAAACCCCGCCAGACAAAACACCAGCAATCCTGTGACAAACATCGAGAAAACCCCGGAAGGTCTGCAAAAACACTGATTCAGACACCACCCGAGGAGCTTAGCACGAAGCCCGCAAACATGGCGAGAGGAGTTTTCAACCCGCCTGAAAGGCGCGCTGGGGATGAAACCCTGGGCTTTTCGTTCCTAGGGTTGACCCCCAGGCTATTCGAGGACGGCCTTGCAGGCCTGAAGGGCCGTTTTCTGAAAACCTGAGCCGACAGGCCCAGGTCAATGCCTCTCAATTCTCAATTCAAGGCATCCAGGGTGGTGACCAGGTCGGCGAACAGATCATCCAGCAGCGACAGGCTGGCTGAGGCAGACCCGGAAGCGGACGCCGGTTCCCCAATCAGACGGATCGGTGCTGACTCGAGCGTCTGCCGCTCCGCTGAGTTGACTGCTGCAGTATTGATCAAGGTGTCCGGAGTCATTGCCAGTGGCGAAATGCGGCTGGCGACAGATGCTTCAGCTGACACTGCTGCAGCAAACAGGTCCGTTCTCTCAATCCCCACCGGTCGATCGATCGCCGCCGGACTCAGAGCCACCGCCGGCTGAACAGTCACGGGACGAGCCGTTGCTACCGATCGACGCTCGCCTGGCTGCAGTGACCCGGCCATGATGTGTCCGGGGTAATTGGCTGCATCCAGATCGTAATAGCCGAGGCGATGGCCGAATTCGTGAGTCATCACGGTGAGCAGGTCAATCATGCCAGCCGGGACCTCTTCGCCGGCACCACCCACGAACCAGCCGAGGCCCATGGCGTCGTCATCGAGCACAATCTGATCGCCAAGGGCCAGACCAAGCTGCCCGTCGGCAGACAGATCACCAATCACAACAGGTGATGCAAGCAGATCCTGCAGCTGTTCCGGGGAAATTCCGCTGGATGCCCAGGCGGCGATGGCTGCATCGCGGGCAGCGAGCACTGCAGGTTCATCCAGCACCTGGCCCTGAAGACCGTGTGCTGCGATCCTCGTTCGTGTTTCTTCCGTCAGGCCGGACTCGTCGAAGCTGATATCAGACAGCATCTGCGGAAATGCCGTGGGAAGATCACTGGCGTTCTGAGCGATATCCACGCCGTACACACCCCAGTAACCGCCGGTTGCCGTTGGGAGACGCTTGAAGTCAAATGAGACCGTGCCACTGGCGTTGCTGGTGATGGTGAAGTCCTGAATGGAGACCTCTCGTACGGCCACTGATCCACCCGTTGCGAGTGCCGTCGTGCTGCCAACTGCCGTCGCAATGGTGTTCGTCGCATAATTGGCACTGCCAAAGTAGACACGAATCGTATGCTGCGTATTTGCGAGCAAAGTGTCGATGTTGAACGTGGCCACACGAGTAGTCTGAATCAACGAGTCGATGTACAGATTGTATGACGGCAGCGTGGTCGTCGATCCATGCAGCATCGAAATCGACTGGCCGCTGGTGAATCCGAAATGCTGCCCGGCGGTGCTGCTGGCTGTCGCTGGGCTGAAGACGTTTCTCGAGAATACTGCTGTCGTACCCACCATCACGGCATCCGATAACCGGCTGAAGTCAAAACGTCGCATGAAGCCGGTGGGGTTGGACGGGGCTGTGCTGACAACCCAGCGATTGGTGGCTGAACCCCCAAGGGTCGTTGCGTGGTATTCTATCGGATTCGTCACGCTTCCAGCCGGATTACCTGTGACGTTAAACGTACCCGCCCGAACGTTGTTTGTCGCCGGACCGGAGGAGGCGTCGTTAATGTCAGTCAGTGAGCCGGCCACTGTCACTGTGACGGTGGCCAGTGATGTGTCGCCTGACTGTACGGCAATCAGCTGACCGATCGCTGCGTTGCCATTGTCTGTCGTCGTCAGGCTGATGGCCGATGCCGTGTTGTTGCGAGTGAAGATCCCGGCGTTGGCAGCCTGGGTGAACCCGCCGGCACCGGCACTGATGGTGATTGTACCGGCGTTGTCTGATGTGGAGCTGTTAATGCCGGAGCCGCTCTGCAGGGTGACGCTGGTTGCG
>CAZLOQ010000188.1:0-217 GCA_964561125.1 uncultured Chitinophaga sp.
CTCTGCCTGCAACAAGGCGGGCTGCGTTTGGGAGACCGAGACGGAGGGGCGACCGTCGCGTCTCCGGTGACGTGTACGAATACGCACTGCTGAGGAATCCCGTGAAATCAAGAGCCGGAGCGAACTGAGCAAGCGGGATTTCTGCATGTTGGTGTTCCAGAAGGAATTTCAGGTTGAGTATGTGTGCCCGGTCGGGGAATACAGCAAACAAAATCCG
>CAZLOQ010000188.1:385-1023 GCA_964561125.1 uncultured Chitinophaga sp.
ATCAACAGCTTTTCCTGGGGGGCTCCGTGGGAATCGATGACGCCTGCAAATCTGATTTACTCTGTGGATCCGATTCCTTTTCCCGGACTGGGCTGCAGGTGCTCCATCGAGCCTGCACAATCCGGAACACACAAAATGATGAATCGTCACCTCTTAATCAGTTTGTCCGCGCACTGTGGGGATTTATCGTCCAGCGAGTGAAGAGCGACAGGCGAGGTGTCGTGAATATGGTACTTCGTGCACCATGGGGCGCTCGAAAACAGGGCTCTTCACGTGAATCTGTGGGCCAAAAATTGTGTGGCATTTTGCCGCGCCGTATCGCTACAAATGGAAACCGAAGGCAGGTGGCGGCGGAACGACATTGTGTCGAAGGTGCGTCCAAAGTCGTCGGGGTTCATGCCGGAAAGCACGGAAACTCACACAGATCGCATGCCTCTCATGCCCGCTGCTGCACACCCGGATCAAACCGACCACGCTGCGCTCGGCTGAGAACTGCCCCTGCAGGACGAAGCTCCCATGGGCGACCTCTCCTGGCATTCTATGCCAGGCTGATGGACCTGGCCTTACAGGCCGCGAACCCAATTCGGGCGAATGGTGAATGGCGAATGGTGAATGGCGAATGGTGAATGGCGAATGGT
>CAZLOQ010000188.1:1033-11308 GCA_964561125.1 uncultured Chitinophaga sp.
GCACCCGAGGCTTTTTGAGGGCGGCCTTTCAGGCCTGAAGGGCCGTTTTCTGAAAGCCTGGGCCGGCAGGCCCACGTCACGGGCTTCGATGTGTTGGGGGTGCACTTAGGGGGAATGGGGGACGGTGATTGGTGGCCGGTGAGTGGGGCTGGCAGCGAATTGACGGTGTTGTCGGACGGTGTCTTTTTTCCAACTCCGGACGTGTTTTCCCCTGTTGTCTTCTGTACAATCGCGTCCCCGGCTTCCCTCCGTTCGCTCGCATTGTCAGGCCCTGCTCATGACTGACATTTCCCGCATGCACACCTCAGCCCTGCTCGCGCTGGTCATCTTCGGTGCGGTCACTGGTTCACATGCTTTTGCTCAGCAGTCGCAGCAATCGGCTGCTGTGGATTTTCAGCGGCAGATTCGTCCGCTCCTGTCCAATCACTGCTTCCCCTGTCACGGCGCCGACGAATCTTCCCGTGAGGCTGAACTGCGGCTGGACATTCGGCAGGAAGCAATTCGTTCGGCGATTCTGCCAGGCAATGCGGCGGGGAGTCCGTTGATGCAGCGGATCACGGCAACTGACCCGGACATCATCATGCCTCCACCCGACACCGGTAAACCGCTCACCCAGGACCAGATTGCGCTGCTGCAGTCGTGGATTCAAGGTGGTGCCGAATACCAGCAGCACTGGGCTTTTGTGCCGGTGCGGCGTCCCGAATTGACGCCCGAGCACACTCATGGGTGGTGTCGCAATCCGATCGACGGGTTTATTCTTCAGCGTCTGTATCGGGAGGGTCTGAAGCCATCCCCGGAGGCGGACCGCGGAACGCTCATTCGCCGTCTTTACCAGGATCTTCTGGGCCTGCTGCCTGCCCCCGAGGAAACGGCTGCGTTTCTGGCCGATGCGGCTCCTGATGCCTGGGAGCGGCTGGTGGATCGGGTGCTGCAGAGTCCGCACTACGGAGAGCGCTGGGGGCGACACTGGCTGGATCAGGCGCGCTACGCCGATTCCAACGGCTACACGATTGACGGTCCGCGTGTGATGTGGCCATGGCGTGACTGGGTGATTTCGGCGTTGAACCGTGATCTGCCGTTCGACCAGTTCACCATCGAGCAGCTGGCGGGTGATCTATTGGAATCACCAACGCTGGCCCAGCGGGTTGCCACGGGCTTTCATCGCAACACGATGATTAACGAGGAGGGGGGAGTCAAGCCGGATCAGTTTCGGAATGAAGCGGTGATAGATCGCGTGAACACCACGGGCGCTGTCTGGCTGGGACTCACGGTCGGCTGTGCTCAGTGTCATTCGCACAAGTACGATCCGATCAGTCACACGGACTACTACCGGCTTTATGCATTCTTCAATGGCGCGGCTGACGCGAACAATCTGGGGGAAACGGTGGAGGTCCGCGAACAGGAACTGCTGGGCTGGACCGACCAGCAGCAGCTGCAGTTTGCTGAGCTCGGTCAGCTCCGCGTTCTGCGTGCGCAGCTGGAAAAGTCTGCTCAGCCTGGCGAACTCCTGCCGGGGCTCGCATGGAACTGGCAAACGGTCCCCGTAGCCGCAGTAGGTGCTTCCGGCAGCAGTATTCTCAGAATTCAGCCCGACGGGTCGCTCCTTGCAAAGACGCACGCTGCGGCCACGGATACGTTCACGGTGAAACTGCAGCTGCCTGCGGGAGCGGACGGCCCGGTGAGTGTGACTGGGATCCGCCTGCGAACACTGCTGGCCCCGGAGCTCCCGGCGATGGGTCCCGGCACGGCCGCCAACGGCAATTTTGTGCTCACCGAAGTGTTCCTGCGTTCCGGCCCTCTGGACTATCCCTTTGCAGCTGCGTGGGCGGACCACAGTCAGCCGAAATATCCGGTGGAGCATGCAATCGACGGCAAAGCGGACACGGGTTGGGCTATCAACACAGACGCTGCTCAGCGGGCTCGCGGCATTCAGATGAACGCTCCGCATCAGGCCATTCTGGCGCTCCCGCAGCCCGTGAAGGCTGACGACGGCTTCGTCACTGTGGTGCTCAGACATGACCTCAACAAAAACTATCTGCTCGGCCACTTCGCCATCGACATTTCGACAGCTGACGTGTTTCGCGTGGATCCGCGCGTCAGTGTCAGCAGTCAACTGCAGGCCACGGTCGCGCGGATCAGCGAACTTGAATCGCTGCTTCCGGGAAAAGGTCAGCCGGTGAAACAGATGGTCATGAAGGATCTGGCCAGCCACCCCGAAACATTCCTGCTCACGCGGGGCGATTTTCTGACTCCGGATCGTGACCGCGGACCTCTGCAGCCTGGTGTCCCCGCCGCGCTCGATCCGGCAGCCGGCTCTGCAACCTTCACCTCCCGACTTGACCTGGCCCGCTGGCTGGTGTCTCCTGATAACCCGCTGACCGCACGAGTGCTGGTTAATCGTGTCTGGTCGCGTTATTTCGCACGCGGGCTGGTGGAGACGGAGAATGACTTTGGTTTTCAGGGGACCACTCCCACGCACCCGGAGCTGCTGGACTGGCTGGCCGCCGATCTGATCGACCACGGCTGGTCGCTCAAGCATCTGCATCGTCGCATCGTCACATCGGCTCTTTACCGCCAGACGTCTTCCCTCGTGAACGCTCCAGCGGTCAGTCAGGACCCTGACAACTACCTGCTGGCCCGGCAGCCGCGATTCCGGGTGGAGGCAGAGATTGTCCGCGACCAGGCATTGGCGGCCAGCGGACTGCTCAATCGCCGCATCGGTGGTCCGGGCGTGCATCTCCCACAGCCGGACGGCATTTACGACTTCACTCAGAACCGGAAGAACTGGCCGGTCGCTGCGGGTGCTGATCGCTGGCGGCGGACGATGTATGTGATGTTCTATCGCAGTGCTCCCTATCCACTGCTCACCACCTTCGATGCACCGGACTTCAGCACGGTCTGTACGCGGCGCGTCCGTTCCAACACTCCCCTGCAGTCGCTCACAGCGGCCAATGATGTGGTCTTTACTGAACTGGCCGCGGGAGCAGCAAGGCGGGTGCTGACGGGGGTTGCAGCGGCCAGCGATGCTGATCGTCTGACGCTGCTCTTCCAGCTGTTCCTGAGTCGCGCTCCGTCCGCCGCTGAACAGCACGTGCTGCTGGATTTTCTCAGCCGCGAAACGGCCCGCTTCCACTCCAGTCCTGAAGCAGCTCTGGCGTTTATTCAGCAGCCTGTCGAATCGATTCCTGATGAACGCCTGGCCGCCTGGACCAGCGTTGCCCGAGCCCTGATGAATACGGATGAGTTTGTCACAAGGAACTGAACAGCTTATGAATCGCGCGAAGAATCTTGCACTGCTGCGTGACTATGTGCAGAGCCTGAGTCTGCAGCGGCATATGTTTGCGGTGGAAGCCGGAGTGCTGGCCTATGCGCGCAAGTGGGGCGAAGACGAGGAACTCTGGGGGGCGGTGGGGCTACTGCACGACTTCGACTACGAACGCTGGCCCAACCCGCCGGATCATCCGCTGCAGGGATCGCGGATACTGCGGGAGCAGGGATATCCTGAAGAGCTGATCTATGCGATTCTGTCTCATGCAGACTACCTGCAGCAGGACTACCCGCGGCGGTCTCGTCTGGACAAAACGCTCTACGCCTGCGATGAGCTCTGCGGCTTTCTTGTGGCTTGTGCGCTGATGCGTCCTGAGCGACTTTCGGGGATGACAGCGAAAAGTGTCCGCAAGAAGATGAAGCAGGCTTCGTTTGCAGCGGCTGTGAGCCGTGACGATATTATTCGTGGCGCAGCCGACCTGCAGGTGGACCTGGACGAACACATCAGTTTCCTGATTGCGGCCCTGCAGCCGCTCGCTGCAGAGCTCGATCTGCTCCCGGTGGCCGGCGACGCTCCGGGCACGACTGCCAGCGAATCCTGAAATCGAATCGTTCGTCGGAAACAGGTTCAGCATGTCGCGACTGAAAGTCGTGTTTGCCATCGGTGGAATGCATGGTGGCGGTTCAGAACGTCAGCTGGTGCAGCTCCTGCAGCACCTTGATCGTTCCGCATTCCAGCCGTTCCTTTACCTGGCGCAGCGGGTCGGCCCTCTGCTTGATCAGATTCCTGCCGATGTGCCGGTGCATGTGAGTGATGAGCGGATCCGGCAGCCGGCGTTCTATCTGCCGGGCCGAATTCACGGGCTGCGAGTTGCTGACTATGCAGCGTTGCTGCGGCAGCTGGAAGCCGACGTCAGCTATGACCGGACGTTCCTGATGACGCTGATCACCGCCGCGGGTGCTCAGCAGGCCGGCGTGCCGAATGTGTCCACTGTGGTCACGAATCCGGAGACCGGATTCAGACCGGTGGCCGGCCGATTTCAATGGTTCAAGCGACGTTTGCTGCACCGGCTTTACAATCGTTCCACGCGGGTGCTGGCGGTTTCTGACGGCGTTCGTGAGGCCGCCATTCGCTTCTACGGGATTGAGCCTGAGAAAATCCGCACGCAGTATAACGGGATCGATGTGGATCAGATTTGCCGGGCGGCTGCCTGCCCGGTGTCGAACACCTGGTGGACTGCGGGGCCTCGTGTGCCGGGGCGCCGTCTGCTGCGGGTGGTGGCGGCCGGACGGCTGAACCACGAGAAGGGCTTTCATCTGCTTGTCGATGCTGCAGCTCAGTTCAGCATTCGCCGGCCCGACTGTGAACTGCGGGTGGCGTTACTGGGGGAAGGGAGTCATCGGGCACAGTTGCAGGCGCAGATCGATGCTGCCGGGCTTCGTGATCAGGTCTGCATGCCAGGTTTTCAGCAGCAGGTTGCCGCATGGATCTCCGCTGCCGACGTGTATGTGCTGCCATCACTGGTGGAGGGCATGCCCAATGTGCTGCTTGAATCGCTCGTCTGCGGCACTCCCGTAATCGCGGCGGACTGCCAGTCCGGTCCGTCTGAAGTGCTGGAGCAGGGTCGTCTGGGATTGCTGGTGCCGGTCGGCGACGCGGCTGCGATCACGGAATCGCTGGAGCAGATTCTGGATGCACCGCAGCAGGCCGCTGACCGTGCCGCAGCGGGACGCGCGGCGATCGAACAGCACTGGACAATTCAGGGGGCCACACGGCGGCTGGAGTCGATTCTGCGGGAGGCCGCCGGATCGCGGTGAGGCGGGTATCAGCGTGGCTTCCAGATCAGTTCGGGCCGTTGTTCCGGGGCTTCAAGAAGAAGGTACTGCACCGGAGTTGCGGCTGTCGCCGGGTCACCTGGCGCGGCGACAGTTGCTCCGTCAGCATTGAAGTGCTGCGGCTGCTGGCCGGCGGTCGTGCGGATCCAGCCACTGAGAGTGCCATCTGAACCGTATTGATACGTATCCTTCCAGTTGCGGGTGGGAACGAACAGGGGATCACTGTAGATCTTTGACGTTTCCGGGTCTGCGTAATCCACGGACAGCAGTCTGTCGCCGTCATAGAGCCGTTTTTCTGAGGCGATGGCGAGGGAACAGATCATTGCCGGCATGGAGGGCACACCGGCCGTTTCCGAGAACACTCCAACGTCAACACGGCTGCAGGGGAGTTCTGCGGCGGACCGCACGGGAAAGGAGGGTTGCCAGGTGAAGGTGATGGCAGCGATACTGGATTCGGGATTGAGTGGCCGGATATCGACGGATGCCGGATCACCCTGGAGGACGACCCAGCGGAAACCTGTTGCCGGCCGGGTGGCCGGAGTGGCGGAGGCCTGCACGACGATGGTGCGTTTGCGGGCGATGGTGCGATGAATGCGGGCGATAAGCAGGGGGTGTGTGAGCAGTTCTTCGGTGGGGCCACCGGAAAAGTAGTCAACTCCGTGTCCTGCCCGGGATTCCCTGAGAACAGCAAGTCGGACAAGCGGAGGAATGCGATCGGGCGACATGGCGTGTGCCCGTTGCACCATTCGTTCCGGATCCAGCTGTTCTTCGCGGAACACGGCGGGATGTGCCAGCCCTGTGAAAAAGTCGTCTGCAGAACTGAGACTTTTCAGTGACTGTCGCAGCGTCCACTGCACGGCGTGCATGAGCAGTCCGTCGCGTTCCAGTCGGGCTCGTGTTTCCGGGGGAAAGGCGGCAAGAGTGAGTGCGATGGCTTTGAGGAACGGCTGATCGGAACCGGATGAACCCTGAGAGATGAGCCAGCATGGAGCATTTGCGGGATACACATCGCCATGGGGGGGATCGAAGTCGTTGTGTTCGGGAGCACAGTAGAGCTGGTTGCTGAGGTAGTGTTCCAGCATCAGTGTGGTGTGCAGTCGATTGCCGAGCATGGTTCGAGGATTGCTCCGCCAGTACACGGGGTTGACCAGCGCTGTTGAGGCATTGCCAAACGTCGGCAGACTGAATCGCTGCCAGGGCCGGAAGCCAAAATCCGCACCGGCTGCGCGGATTTCGGGTGAATAGCGAACGAAGACCAGTTCCGGCCACTGGGCTTGATCGAGGGTGGAGTGTCCGCGGTCGCGATTGTCGTAGAGGATGCCATGAAATCCGGCCGCAGAACCTTCCCGGACCCATGTGTTCACCAGCCGTGCGGCCGGGGTATCGAGCAGCGTGGGGGTGGACCGGCCGGGAGGACTGGCCGGGGCGACTGTGAATTCGGAAGTGAGTGTGAATCGCTGTGGTTCCCAGCGCGTGTTGCGATCGGTGACGAGCGCTGTGGAGCCCTGAACGCGGGTGGGTGGGACAGCGGTGGTTTCGGTGGCGTGCCTGAGGGCTGCCTGGCGGATCTGCGACTGTGCGTCGGCGAATTCGGGGAGCTGTCGCAGGGAATCGAGTTCTCTGGCGGAATCCAGTCGTGCGAGGTCAGAAAAGCCCATGGAGACGGCGTGGGACAGATGCTGCAGCGCCTGTTGACTGCTTCCGGAGGCGGCGGCTGTGAGTGAGGCTTCAAACCATGCGTCCGGTTCGTCAGGAAATTCTGCTGTGAGCCGTTCTGCAAGCTGAACGGCCTGCAGCAGGCGACGAGCAGATCGAATCTCCTCGAGGACCTGCCGGCGCTGCACGTAGTTTTCATACTGCTGCGGACGATTGAAGAGCTGTGATGGTGACTGGGCTGTGTGCAGCAGTCGCGGGAGCAGCCGCAGTGCTTTCCAGGGGACGGCGACGAGCAGAATCGTCAGTGCCAGCAGGACGGGGAGGCGACGCAACACGGGGGTGACTTTGCTGTCTGGGGCGATACGGGAGAGTGAGTTTCAGGTGAGGATCTCGTGGATCACGCGGGCTTCGCCGACCCCGGTGAGTTTTTCGCGGAGTCCGGCGCGTTCCACGTAGAGGTCTTCGGGATTGAGGCCAAGGAGGTGCAGGAGTGTGGCGTGAAAATCCGGGATACTGACCTCGTTCTCGACTGCAGCGAAGCCAAGTTCGTCGGTCGATCCATAGGTGGTTCCGGGACGAATTCCGGCTCCTGCCAGCCAGGCGACCATGGCGTTTTTGTTGTGGTCGCGTCCGGAGTTGGCCGGGTTGCGATCGGGGGTGAGCTGTGAGATTGGCAGGCGCCCCATTTCGCCGCCCCAGACGACCAGAGTCTGCTGGAGGAGTCCGCGTTGATTGAGGTCTTCGAGGAGCGCGGCGATGGGCTGGTCGGTGCGGTCACAGGCGGCCCGAAGAGCGGAGCCGATGCCGGAGTGATTATCCCAGATCTGTCCATTGATGAAGAGCTGAACGAAGCGGACCCCGCGTTCGACGAGTCGGCGGGCGATGAGGCAGCGCCGTCCGTAGGAATCGGTGGGTTCGCGTCCGATTCCATAGCGGTCAAGAGTAGCGGGAGTTTCCTGGTTCAGATCGAGTGCATCGGTGGCGGCCAGCTGCATTCGGGCAGCGAGTTCCCAGGCTTGAATGCGTGCTTCGAGGCGACTGTGCCCGGGATGCTGCTGCTGGTGCAGTCGATCGAGTCGGCGGATGAGTGCGCGTTCGGCGGTGGTGACGCGAGCTGGTTCGGTGAAGTCCGGCGCAAGATTCAGCACGGGAGCTCCGGTGGCGCGGAACCGCGTGCCCTGTGCAGACGCGGGCAGAAAACCGGCCGACCAGTTGTCGACGCCGTTGACGGGCAGGCCGAGTGGATCTTCGAGGACGACGTAGCCGGGGAGGTTGTTGTTTTCGCTGCCGAGTCCCCAGGTGATCCAGGCACCAAGTGATGGTCGACCGATGAATTCGCTGCCGCTTTGATATTTGTAGAGGGCTGGTTCATGGGTGAGGTTGGTGGTGTGCAGTGATCTGACGAGAGCGACGCTGTCCACGTGGCGGGTGAAGTGCGGCAGCAGTTCAGAGACCCACATGCCGCAGCCGCCGTGCTGCCTGAAGCGGAAGGGACTGCCCATGAGTGCCCCGGCGGCGTCGGGGAATTCAACTTCTCCGGCAATCCGGTTGAAATGTTCCTGTCCATGCCGACGGGTAAGTTCGGGTTTGGGGTCGAACAGATCCATCTGGCTGGGACCGCCGTTCATAAACAGATGAATGACGCTGGCAGCGGCGGGCGGGGAGGAGGGGCGGAGCGGTCGACCGTTGCCGGATTCGCCGCGGGCGATGTCGAGCATGGCAGTGGCGGCGAGGCCTCGGGACATACTGGTCAGCCAGCTGCGGCGGGATGTTGGCGGGGAGCTGTGAAGGTGCATGGCCGGGTTCATTCAATCATGGAGAAGGCGGCGGAATTGAGCAGCGCATGGCACACATTTTCAAAGGCTTTTGATTCGGCTGTGGCAGTACCATCGTCGGGCAAACTGCCTGAGGCCTGCCATTCCCGGGCAAGATCATCGAGACTTTCCAGAAGTGCCTGTTCTTCTGCGGGCAGCGGAGGTCGGCAAAGGACGCGCTGGACAAGACTTCGGATGCGGGCCTGTCGGGATGGAAGATCGGAGGACAGCGGCAGCGATTGGGAGACTGTAAGGAGCACCTGGGCGGCGAGCTGCGCTGCGAGTTCGTGCACCTGACTGCTGTTGAGCAGCTGCAGTGACTGGGTGGCGGTGAGCGATTCGCTGCGCTGCAGACAGTTGGGGCCCATCTGCGGGTAGTCGAAGCTTTCGAGCAGGCTGGGGATCTGAGTGCGACGCATCAGCGCAAAAACGCTGCGGCGCCACTTGCCGTTACGGGGCTGGATGGTCACCAGACCATCACCGCGGACGATGGCAGGATCGGCGGTTCCATAGAGTTCTTCGCTGAGTGCACCAGCAGTGAACAGCAGTGAATCTCTGAGCGTTTCGGCATCCATGCGGGTGAGCGGCATGCGTGAGAGCAGTCGACCTTCGGGATCAGCCTGAGCAGAGGCAGCGGAGATGGCCGATGACTGCTGCCAGACGGCAGAATTAAGGATCAGTCGGTGCAGGGCTTTGACGCTCCAGCCGCCGCGGATGAACTCGATCGCGAGCCAGTCGAGCAGTTCCGGGTGAGACGGCGGGCTGCCGGCCCTGCCAAAGTTGCCTGGCGTCTCCACGATGCCGCGTCCGAAGTGATGCATCCAGATTCGATTGACGATGACGCGGGCCGTCAGCGGATGTCCGGGCAGTGTCAGCCAGCGGGCAAACGCCAGACGCGCACCGGTTTTCTGAGCAGCGGGCCAGGGCGGAGTGAAGGTGAGCCGGAAGTCGGGCGGGCTGAGCACTTCAGGGACACCCGGTTCAACGCGTTTTCCGGGAGTCAGGTAGTCGCCGCGCAGGAGGACCCAGGTGGGGGAGGGGCGTCCGCGGGACCAGAGGGCGCGGATGCGGGGTTCAGGCGGGACAGAGTTTTTCAGGGTGTTGATTTGTTTCTGCAGAGCCGAGGCAGCGTCGCCGGAAAGGGAGGTCAGTCTCTGCTGCAGTTCGGTGATCTGCTGTTCCGTCCGCTGTCTGCTCTGTTCCCACGCTGTGCGTTCGGCCGTGGTGACGAACGGCAGTGTCCGCTGATCTTCGGGCCTGAGCCAGTCATGTTCGTCGAGGGCGTCGCGAAAGACGGCGGCCAGTCGGTAGTAGTCCGTTTGCGGGATGGGGTCGAATTTATGGGAATGGCAGCGGGCGCAACCGATGGTGAGGCCCATGACAGCGGAGCCGAGGATCTGCAGTTCATCAGCAATGACTTCAAGCCGATCAGGGACGAAGGCTGTGATGCCGGCAAAGGTGCGATCGGGCGCCGTGCGGAGGAAGCCGGTGGCAATCAGGTTATCGGAGAGTGTCTGGTTGATTTCGGCGGCCGTGGTGTAATCGGCCAGTTCGTCGCCGGCGAGCTGTTCGTGGAGGAAGCGATCCCAGGGTTTGTCGGCATTGAACGAGCGGATGACATAGTCGCGGTAACGCCACATTTCGCGGCGGACGCGGTCTTCGTTCTGAGCGCCTTCGGAGTCAGCGTAGCCGGCTGCATCGA
>CAZLOQ010000189.1:0-11217 GCA_964561125.1 uncultured Chitinophaga sp.
CGTGCTCTGCGCGACGGATACGTTGATGATTATCGCGGGATCCGCATCAGCAGCACCGGGAAACGGTTTCACATCAGTCAGGCAATCATCTGGAACCTCGTGAATCTCTCAGGGCAGCGTGTCGGGCAGGCAGCCACCTTTTCGACATGGACACCTGTTGAATCTCCGCCATCAGCAACCTGAGTGTCGGGAGCGTGCCAGGCCAATGATAAAGCCGACAGCGCACAGGCTCACCAGCAGATTTGTTCCTCCATAGCTCACCAGCGGATGTGGCACACCTTTGGGAGGCACCAACGCCACCGTGACCGCGATGTTGGCCATGGCCTGCAGCACCAGCTGGGTCAGCAGTGTGGTGCCGATAATCCAGGCAAAGCTTTCGCGGGGCAGGTGTGCAAGCACGGAGCGACCGGTGAAATAGAAGGCGATCCAGACACAGCAGACAGTGAGTGTCCCGACCAGTCCCAGTTCTTCACCGATCACGGCAAACACGAAGTCTGTGTTGGCCTCGGGAAGATAACTGAGTTTCTGCCAGCCACGACCGATGCCGGTCCCCAGCAATCCCCCGGAACCCAGCGACAGCAGCGACTGGCGGATCTGCCAGGGTGCGGCCGCAGGGTTCTGCCACGTGTCAAGGAAACCGGTGATCCGCTCCAGCTGATAGGGCCGCAGCACGAGCAGACCGGCGGCAGCGGGAACGAGCAGCAGTCCGCAGAGCGCGAAATACCTCAGTGGCCAGCCCGCGAAAAACAGTGCCAGGAGGAAAGCGATTGTGAGAAACACGGCGGCCCCAAGATCCGGCTCAGCCACGACCAAAGGAATGCTCACCAGCAGGGGCAGCAGGGTCCGCGGCAGTCCATCGAGCGTCATCGGGCCGCTGCGTTTCTGCCGCAGCACTTCAGCGGCAGCAACCATGGGAAGGATGAGTCGCCCCAGTTCAGATGGCTGCAGGGACAGTCCGGCAAAGCGAATCCATCGTTGAGCACCATTGATGCGGGTGCCGATCCCGGGGATCAGTACAGCGGCAATCAGCAGGACAAAGCACCAGAAGAAGGTTCGAGCGTATTGTTGCAGCTGGTCTGCTGTGAGTCGTGATGCACACCAGGCGGCTCCTGTGGCCACGCCGATCCACATCAGATGCCGCGTCAGAAAGAATTCATCCAGCCGACTGGGACGCGATGTCAGACTGGCACTTTGCACCATCTGCACACCGACGCAGAGCAGAATTGCGGTGAGTGCTGCCAGCAGATGTTCGCGGCTTCGCCCGGAGTCGGAACTGGATTCCGCCGCGAACGAGGGCCTCATTCCGACTGCAGGTTCGGGGTTTGCGAATTTCACCGAATCCATAACAATATCGCCGGTTCGTTTGCGAAACGCGGTCTCACTTTTCTATTCTCCGCCTGCGAACGGAAGCCACCCGGACTGTTCACAACAGTGCCGCGGCGGACAGGGATGTCCTTCACTTCCTTCGACACTCCATGCCGATTGGCTGCAGGCACGCGACCACAGCGACTGCAGAAACTGCGGCAGCCCTGTGGATTACATCAATTCCGCCAATCCTGCGGACAGTCTTCCATGGCCAAAGCCGCCTCCGCTGCTGCTCTCCTTGCCGATATCGGCAATTCCCTGATCGCCTCTCTTCAAAAGCATCAGGCGTCTCTTCCGCAATCGGCAGACCCGGGGTTCCTCACCTGGGCACAGCTGCAGCAGTCGCTGTCGCACCCCCATCAGGAACGTGCCCGGCAGGCGCTTGCTAAGCCACCGGCAAAAACAGCAGTGCTTGTGGCGATCCCGGATGATGCGGACAGCCCGGTCTCGCTCGTTGAAAACCTGCAGCAACTGGCGAACTCCCCGCAACTCCTGCAGCAACTGGTCCGGCATCCGGTCCACGGGTGCTCCATTAAGCACCCCGTTCGCCCCCTGTCCGAACTTGTCAAATCACTCGATAAACGTCTGCAGAAACAACTGCTCGCAGCGTGGTCCGAAGACTCCCGTACGCCGCCCGCCGGGATTGCTGCCGTTCGTACGACCAAAGGCAAAAAGACTCTCCTCAGTTTCCACGATACCCGGTTTCCGCGTGCTGAAGTGCAGCTTGCCAGCCGGCTGCTTTCGACGCTTCAGCACAACACCGACGCTGCCCGCCCCTTTACCACTCCCACTGAACTGCTGTCACTGGCCGGCATTGCGGCAGACGATCCTGCTCTTCCCGCAGCATTCGCACTCCCGGAATTCTCAACCGCATTGCGGACACTCCGCGGGAGCCGCTCGGAAGTATGGATCACTCCTGCCGAACGCCTTCCTTCAACGCTCAGCAATCCGCTCCTGCTTTCGCGTCTGCTCACCGAGACCTGCTCGCCCGCCAGTCCCGAAATTCGCCTGTCGGCGCTCGCCAAAGTGCTTCTTAAAGACCTTCAGTCGGCCTTCATGGCTGCGTGGCTGCAGCCGTCAGCCGCAGCACTGCTGCAGAAGATCTGTCACAGCACCCCCGCAGGAACTCCGCGCAAACCTGACCTGCTGCTCCGCGATCTCCGCTTCCCCAGCCCTGAAAAAACCATGTCCGACAGACTTGTTCTGCTCCTTGAACAGGCACGTGCTGAAAGCCGGTCGCAGTATCCGCTTCGCTGGTCCGCACTGCACCAGCAGGTCACCAGTGACGTCTCTCGCGAAGTCCTGCATAAAGCCACTTTGATTGAACCTTTTCTTTCCCGGGCCACCATTGCCTGCCCGAATGCGCCTGATTCCCCGGTGTTCCTCACGGAAGATCTGTCAACCTGTGTGCGTTCCCCGGAAATGCTCAGTTTTCTCGTCCGCCGCGGCACGACCGACGACAACGTCGCGCTGGCCCCGCAGAAACTGGCGACGGCAGCCGGACTGACCGCAGCCGTCAAACGGCAGCTTGCGGTCGTGGCAGATGAAATCATTGCCGGAGCACCTTTGCCGCCCGGTATCGGTCTGTGCCGGATTGCCCGCAAGTGGCAACTGCTGGATCTCAGCCGCATCCGACACAGCACGGAAGCGGCAGTGCTGTCTCCGGCTGCAGACAGCACCATCGCAACTCCGCGCACGGCAGCCAGTGCGGAAGCATTTGCTGTTTCGTTTGACGCGGCGTTCACCAGGTTGAGTGAGACGTCGCATCTGCCTGGCTATGTCAGCCTTGCAGATCTGCGGCCGGCGTTATCTGCGTACCCTCGGGCGGTGTTCGACGAGCAGGTGCTGCTGCTTCGCCGCGCCGGCCGCTATTCGCTCAGCCTTCTGGAAGGTCGCATGGCGCTGACTGCCGCTGAAGAATCCGCAGTGATTGTGATTGACAACCGCGCCTATCTGCTGGTGCAGCGCCGATCTCAGCCAGTGTCGGCGACGGGTGCTGTCCCTGGATGACAGCAGCGATATTGGTGCAGAAAAATGCCCGCGGAAACGGCGACGTTGAGTGAATCGGTACCATTGAGCATGGGAATTGTCAGCCGGGCATTCAGTTGTACCTGAACGCCGGCTGAAATCCCGTCGTATTCATTGCCGAAGACCAGTACCGTGCGGGGCGGAAAGGGGTAGTCAGAGAGTGGCTGTGCAGCGGGATCAAGGAGCGTCCCGGCGATGGTCATTCCGTGGTGTCCCGACAGGTCCTGCAGCAGCACATCAAGGCTTTCTGTCTGCGTTACCGGCAGAAACAATGCATTCCCCATGGAAACCCGAAGCACTCGTCGGGAGAAGGGATCGGCCGACCCCGCCCCGAAAATGACTCCGGCTGCCCCGAAGGCTGACGCAATGCGAATGAGTGCGCCCACATTTTCCGGATCAGTAATGCGGTCTCCGGCCAGAACCAGTGCCGGCCCGGTTGCCGGAAGCCACTGATCGGGGGAGGGGGGCGGACGACGAACGGCACAGGCCATCACTCCGCAGTGGAACGCGAAGCCAACGAGTTCTTCGGCGAGCTCCTGGCTGAGTCGATAGACGGGGATGTTCTCGGGCAGTCGTGAAGAAAAGCTGGCGAACTTGCGGTCACTGATCACGACACTGGACACCGCAAAACCACTCCGCAGCACTCGTTCCACCACAGTCGGTCCTTCGGCAATAAAGATGCCGGCATCTCGCGTGGCGTTGGTGGATTTCAGGTTGCGATAGACGTCCAGCCGCGGGTCATCCAGCCGTTCGATGCGCTTCAGTTCCATCCATCATCCCCCGCCTGACTGACGATGTTACTGACCGGGCTTGCGGACACCGACGGTCAGGAGCAGATTGGCCCACAGTGCCTGGTCTCCGGTCTGGATGGTGAGCACGTGATCGCGGGAATCAACGGCATCGTAGAACTGCCAGCGTGAAATGGGCTGCAGTTCAATTTCCAGACCAGCGCCGGAAAGAATGGAACGATACTCGGACCACACCGGCGGATCATGGGGCAAACGATAGGGATCATCCTCAGGCATCCCCATGGTATTGACGGCTTCGACGGGGATGGCGGTGAGGAGGACTTTGAGTACCTGAGCGACGGTGACGAGGCCGGGAGCCAGATTCAGGCTGACCAGTTCGGCCTTTGGACCGATGGCGGACGACGCGGGATAGTTGCCGTCCGCAATCAGGACTTTGGCGCTGTGGCCGGCCCGGGCGAGCACTTCAGAGATGCGGGGATGAATGAGTTGCGAGGTGAGCATGGTATGGGGACTTTGTCATCAGAGAGTCAGGCGAGGATTCAGAGGCTGCTGCACCGGAGGATCTTAACGTAACTCTGCAAAAAAATCACCACACAACGAACAAGTGTTTCACACCGATCGCGCTGGCAGCAGCGATTTCTGAAAAGAAGTTTCCATGCTGATCACAGGCAGCAGATGTGAGCGTTGTTTATGGTCTGTCGCTATTGTCAGTTTGAGGTTTCACCGCGATGATTGCGTGGACAGGATGATTGCGTGAACAGGAAGAGGAGGTGCCATGATTACCGTTATTATTCCGGTGCTGAATGAATCTCAGACAATCCGGTACGTTGTCGATTTCGCAATTCAGTCTCCCCACGTCAGCGAGGTCATTGTAGTCGACGACGGGTCGATAGACGGGACGCCTGAAATCGCCGCATCCTCGGGCGCGAAAGTGATCACCAGCACGCTTCCCGGCTGGAGCTCATGCCTGGCGCCCGTGAGCTGATTGTGCGGCTGAGGTCACGTGGCTATCGAGTAGGCATTATCAGTGACAGCTATTTTGTGGCCACAGAGATTATCCGTCGGAGGGTCTTTGCAGATTTCAGCATTGCTCATTTGATGTGCCCGTCAGGCCAGCCCGATTCCCCTGCCACGCCGAATCGCAGAGGCTGGTCCTGGACATACTGTTTGCCAAGCTGCAGCGCCAGCTGGGCTCGTGCGAGTTCATAGCCGAGGTAGAACGCGTGTGCGGCATCGACAGGTGCGGCCGGTCTGTTCGCGGCTGCTGCCTTTTCGGCTGCAGCAAAGAGCACAAAAGGATCGGCACCGTGCCAGTGACCATCGCTGTTCATCAGGTGCAGTTCACCCTGTTCGGCATGGATCCGGTAATTCGGGTCTGTCAGGGCGCCGGCAAGAGCAGTCAGTGCGGGAAGAGAGAGGTTTCTGAGGCGGGAATCGCGCAGCATGACAAGGCGGGAATCGAGGTGTTTGGGGATGGTTCGCACTGTCAGGGCGTGATGCACCAGCCGGCGTGCAAGGTTGAATTCCGCCACCGCAGTGCGGCACCAGTTCGCCACCTGTGTGGTGAGAACGCTTTGAATTCCCAGCTCCTCACAGAAGGCCGCCAGCACCAGATTCACTCCGGCTGAATCCACTTCAGAAAGCTCCGTGACGTTCCCCACACCCATCAGCATGGATCGCTGCGGGTGTCGACGACGCACGTCCTGGTAGCGTCCCAGCGATGCAGCAAAGCCCATCCCGATGGGTTCCAGGATCGGATCGAGCCGGAACCGGCAGCCGAACTGATCAAGCCGGTCTGCGAGTCGATCGAGTGAATCCGGATCCTGCGGGGAGTCTGGGATGGCCACGACCTCCACCCCGAGTTGCGCGACCCAGTCGACGTTGCTGTGATTGCAGCTGAGAATGAGCTCTGCTCCGGCCGCCACCGCCTGCTCGACTTCGCTGCGATCAAAGCTGTCGATGGAAACTCGCAGTCCATGCGACCTGAGCAGACTGACAATCTCTGTAATCCGCGGGCTGCTTTCGCCTGGCACGCCTCCCACATCGATCACGTCAGCCCCGGCTTCGGCCAGCGATTGAGCCTGTGCGAGAATTTCGGCGACCGGCAGCCGTGTTGCGTGGTTGATCTCAGCCACAATTTCAATTGACCAGCGGCTCAGGTCGGCTGTGCGGCGTTTACCCGTCCCGAAAAACTCCGGAAGTTCATACAGATCCCGGGGACCGGATTCGAAAGGTTTGCCAAAGTGCCGAGCCAGGTCATCAATGTCACCCTGGCACCACCCCGGAAGAATCACGCGATCGATATCGGGGGGAACGTGAAGTCGACGTTTCAGCAGACTGGTATGCAGGAGCGCGGCAACCTGAATTCCGGGCACTGCGATTTCCCAGGTGAAACCAGCCTGCGGCGCGATGCCTTCCAGCACCTCTCTCAGGCTCGACTCAGCCAGTCGCCCTGTGACAAACAGCAGCTTTTGTCCGCGAACATCCCGCATGGCGATTTTCGGCCCTAACGAACAGCTCCACCATTCACGTTGATCACCTGTCCGGTAATGAAGCCGGCATCGCTGCTGAGCAGGAACCGGGCCAGCCGGGCGATGTCGTGGGGTTCGCCCCAGCGTTTCAGGGGGGTTTCGCTGAGCACGCGCTGTTGCCAGTAATCGCTGGCGGTTTCACCCCAGGCCGTGCGAATCCAGCCGGGTGCAATGCAGTTGACACGAACCACAGGAGCAAGGCTGAGAGCGAGCGAACGTGTAAAGCCCATCACGGCATTCTTGGCGGCAGCGAAGAGTTCACCGCTGTCGCCCTCCATGCCCCGATCTGACTGATCCCAGCCGATGGTCAGAATGCTGCCGCCCCCCGAATCGCGCAGATGTGTGCCGGCAGCTCGTGACAATTCAATGGTGCCCACAAGATCCGTTTGCAGCAGTGCCTGCAGTTTTTGGCTGAAGGGAGCGCCGCGCAGTTCGGTGGTGAGCAGATCGGCGCCGGCGTTGCAGATCACCGCGTGCAGCGGCCCGGTTTGCAGGGCGGATTCCAGCAGTTTTGTGCGGTCATCTGCTGCACCCACGTCGGCTGCAATCACATCCGCCTGGCGACCAAGCTGACGGACTTCCATGGCTACCTCTGCCGCGCGTTCCAGCGACTGACGGCAGTTGATCACGATGTCGGCACCGGCGAGTGCGCATTCCAGAGCCATCGCCCGGCCGATTCCACTGGATGAGCCGGTGATCAGAATTCGCTGCCCGCTGAGTGATGCAAATGTCATACGGAAAGATTATCGTGCGGAGCCGGCTGAATGAAGCTCACCCGCCATTGAAATCCGCCCACCATCCTCCTTTTCCCGGAAAGCATCTCCCGTGTCACTCTTTCGCCCCGCCCGCCTGCTCCGCTTCTGCCATGCCCTGCTGCTGGTTACCACTGCAGCATTCACCACTGCAGCATTCACTGCGGCCGCAGTCGCTGCTGATGAACCCGCCCGGCAGATCCGTGTCGGCATGATCGGCCTCGATACCTCACACTGCCTCGCCTTCTCTGAACTGCTCAACAAAGCCGGTGACAATCCCGAGCTGGCTAACTGCAAAGTCACTCTGGTCTACCCTAAAGGCAGCCCGGATATTGAAAGCAGTGTCCGCCGAGTTCCCGAATACACCGTGAAGATCAAGGCACTCGGTGTGGAAGTCGTCGAAGACCTCGATGCTATGATCAGCCAGGTCGACGCTGTGCTGCTGGAAACCAACGACGGCCGCCCGCACCTCGAACAGGCCCTGCCCGTACTCAAAGCCGGCAAGCCGCTGTTCATTGACAAACCCGTCGCCGGATCGCTGGCGGATGCGATTGCCATCTATGAAATCGCTGCCCATTTCAAAACTCCCGTCTTCAGCTCCTCCTCACTCCGCTTCGCCTCGGCCGCACAGGCCGTTCGCAAAGGTTCCATCGGTGACGTCACCGGCTGCGATGCCTATTCCCCCTGCAGCCTTGAAGCAACGCACCCGGATCTGTTCTGGTACGGCATTCATGGCTGCGAAACGCTGTTCACCGTGATGGGCCCCGGTGTCCAGACCGTCACTCGCGCCGGCACAAAAGACTTTGATCTGGTCACCGGTGTCTGGAAGGATGGCCGCATCGGAACCTTCCGCGGAATTCGCAGCGGTGGTGGCGGATATGGCGGAACAGCCTTCGGCACCAAAGGCGTTGCCCCTGTCGGACCCTATGACGGCTATAAACCGCTGGTTGTGGAAATCGTCCGCTTCTTCCGTACCGGCACACCACCGGTTTCTGCAGAAGAGACCATTGATCTGTATGCCTTCATGGAAGCTGCGGATGAAAGCAAACGCCAGGGCTACACTCCGGTGCAGGTCGCAGACGTGATTGCCAAAGCCCGCGCTGCTGCCGCTGTGCGTACTGCTGAGCTTCTGAAGAAGTAACCCCGCAGGGAATCCGAGGCATTGCATCCCCCTGCGTCTCTTGTCCGGAAGAGGCGCAGGGATGTGCATCAAACGTGGTTTAAGGTGGTTTTCTGCGTGGCGACTACCAGATCCGGGCAAGATCAACCGTCACGTACGGAGCGACCTTCATGGTGATGGTTGTTGTCTGAACTACCTCTTCATAGCGACCGCCCTGAAGATGCAGCTGCAGAACCTGACGCTGTTCCGGATCAACAATCCAGTACTCAGGAATTCCGGAGTGTTCATAGAGTCGGCGTTTGATGTGCAGATCGTGTTGCGGATTCGAAGGCGACAGGATCTCGATTACGAGGTCCGGGGCTCCCGTGAGCCTTGAGACACTCATGATGTGTCGACGTTGCTGAGAGATGACAACAAGGTCCGGCTGAACAATGTCATGGTCAGACAACTGCAGGTCCACAGGGGCGTAAAAGACACTGCCATGCCCGCGCAGTTCAATCTGCGAGAAAAGCTGAAAGTGAAGAGATCCTGAAATCTTCTGGTGATAAAGATTGGGAGCGGGATTTACGTAGTGCTCTCCGTCAATGATTTCATGCCGTTTTCCGTCTTCCGGAAGTGCAGCATAAGCGTCGTAATCCCAGCAGGGTTTGACAGCTTTCTGAGCAATTGACATGGCCAGCAACTCCGTGACACAAGTGAATCAGCCAATGCAGGATTCTACCCGACAGTCTCGTATTCAACAACCTGAAATCGCCTGCGTGGCCCTGTTTGAATGCTGAATTCGTACCACCCGAGGAAACTGCCAATGTCTGTTTCACGCCGACGATTCCTGCACACAACGACCGCCGCCGCCTCGGCAGCCATGCTGCAGCCCGCTGGGTTTGCTTCACGTCCGCTGCTGGCTGCCCCGTTTCAGCAGGCGCCGGCGGGTGAACGTCCGCCGCAGGATCCTGCCCTCAAACTGCTCTTCCCCCGCGCTCGCATCCCCGCCACCTTCATCATTGATGATTCCACCTGCCTGGTCAACATGGGGCACTTCGGCATTCCGCAGTTCGCGGCCTGCTATCCCGATCGTCCGGTCTACCAGAAACCGTGGCAGACATTTCCTCGCGAAATCCCCGATTCATTCGTCCGCGAGTTTGCTGAATGGTGCAGCGAAAACGGTGTAAAGGGCAAATACAGCATCGTGCCGTATCCCGCCTGCGTCGGCTGGCTTGACAGAGAACTTCCCGGCTGGTCACGCAAAGCGCTGCTCGACAGCCTGGACCTGGTTCGCACGCTGATCGTCCCCAACTGGGACATTCATCCCGAAATGATCACGCACACGCGAGTGATCGATCTGGCAACCGGCAGACCGCTGCCCGACATCAATCCCTCCACCATGGAAAACTCATGGCCCCAGCAGCCCAAAAGCGTGGACGAAATTGCCGCCTACCTCGCATACGCCCTGCGGATCCTGAAGAACTGCGGACTTCCCTGCGAAGGGATCACCACACCCGGTGGTTTTGGCAACCGCGTCAAGCCGGAGCTGTCGCTCGCCGTGCAGCAGGCGGTGCGTGATGTGTTTCAGACAGAGATTCCGCACTTCTTCAAATATGTGGTTGGCAATGAAGGCACCACGGTACCTTCCGTCGAACACGTCTCGGGTCTGGGCACCAGCGACGTGCGACTGACCGTCAATATTCCCGCGGGTACTGGCGACTGGTTCGGGGGCTGGGAAGGTGATGTGGTCCCACAGCCTGATCTCTACGCCACAGCAGACGCCACATCCGGTCGCCTGGTGCAGCTGATCGAAGCCGGCCAGCCGGCGTTCTTCCTGTGTCACTGGCCCGGTCTGTACAGCAACGGCACGAGGGCTGGTTTTGTGGCGTTTCAGCAGGTCGTGAACGCAATTCACAGCCGGTTCCGCAGTCAGCTGCACTGGATGAAGCTCAGCGAAATCGCCCGCTGCCAGGCGGCGCGCACGCTGACCACCGTTCGTCGGGACGACACGGGCTTTGTGCTGAACGCGCCGTTTGACTGCCCCGAGTTCACTGTGGAACTTCCGGCGGCAGATAAGCCCGGACAGATCCCCGCTGTGCTTACCCATGGGCAACCTGTTGCCCTGCAGGAAGTCGCTCGACAGGACATGCTGCACAACGGCTGCTGGTTCGCTGCAGGCAACAGCCACATCGTCTGCTTCAGTCTGGCAAAGGGCGAAACTCGACTGACATGGAAAACCGGTTGATACCAACAGCAACCACCAGCTCTCCGGCGCGAATAAAAGCGGCACGGCGCGAGCCGTCCGGTAACGACACGAAATTCCAGCACTCATCACCGGACGGCTCGCGCCGTTCCGCTGAAAGTAGGTGGCATTGGGCTTGCCCCGTCGGAGCTGAAGGTTCGCAGCTACACCCCGCCGCCAACGCCGCTGGAGCCCCCGACGGGCTCGCCCCGTCGGAGCTGAAGGTTCGCAGCTACACCCAGCCACCAACGCCCCTGGAGCCCCCGACGGGCTTGCCCCGTCGGAGCTAAAGGTTCGCAGCTACACCCCGCCACCAACACCGCTGCAGCCCCCGCCGGGCTCTCCCCGTCGAGGCTGAAGGTTCCCGGCTACACTCCGCCACCACCGCCCCCGCAGCCCCCGCCGGGCTCGCCCCGTCGGAGCTGAAGGTTCGCAGCTACACCCCGCC
>CAZLOQ010000190.1:0-11127 GCA_964561125.1 uncultured Chitinophaga sp.
TCGCCTCCTCGTCGGCTTGCTCCCCGCTCCGTAACGCGGCTGTGAACGGTTACCAAATGGGAAACAGGAAGAATCTGAAAACCATGAATTGACATGTCGCAATATTCCGATACATTCGATCGGGAGGTGAGCGAACATGTCCACAACGAAATTGAAGCTGACTGAACTGGAATCTCTCGGCGAGGCGGCGGAGTGTCTGCGGACGTTGGCTCATCCGCATCGCTTGCGAATGCTCCAGATGCTCCTTCAGGGAGATTTTTCCGTCGTTGAGCTTGCGGAGGCGTGTGGGTTGCCCAGTGCGATGGCGTCAGAGCATCTCCGTCTGATGCAACGATGTGGTTTTTTGAACAGCGAAAAAGACGGACGACAGGTGTTTTACTGCGTTGCGGAACCCCACTTGAAGAACATTCCGGGTTGCATTGAGGCTGGCGAGCAGGTCGTTCGTGGCATGGCCATGAGTCTGGCTTGCATGCCGTGGAATCAGGTCGGCAAGTCACCGACGGTTCCGCCGGTGAAGAACTGTTCGACAGCATCGAGCCCATCGTGCTGCAGCTGACGTAACGAATTTCAGATTTGAAATTTCAAATCCCGGATCAAAACACAACAGATCGGGACACACCAGGCGCTTTCAGAAAAAACCATCAGAGGAGAAGGATCATGAGTGTCGTTTATCACACATCAGCCGAGAATTTCTCACGCGATGTTCTGAGTTCCCCCGTGCCGGTTCTGGTCGACTTCCATGCCGAATGGTGTGGTCCATGTCGTATGCTGGCTCCGACGCAGGATAAGCTGGCGGTGGAGTTCTCCGGAAAGGCTCGCATCGTCAAAGTCAACGTAGACAAGGAGCCTGAACTGGCAACTCGGTATCAGGTCAGCTCAATCCCGGCTCTGGTATTTATCGCCGACGGTGAAGTTGTTGCTCAATCGGCGGGAGTTGCGTCGGAAATGGCTCTTCGTCGAGCGTTGAATCAACTGACCGGAGCTGCTGCATGACTTGTTGCCGTCTCGCCCCACCGAGACGGGGCTTCTGTATGTCTTCGGAATTCCATTGAGTTCCATCGCAGGCACCAAAAATCACACGGGGGGGGGCTGACTCCCTGCCGCTCGCCTTTCTGAAAGGAATTACCAATGTATCTCAGGCAATACTACCTTGGCTGCCTTGCCCACGCGTCTTACATGATTGCAGATGAGAAGACAAAAACTGCCGCTATCGTTGATCCGCAGCGTGATATCGAACAGTATGTTGCCGATGCGAAGGCCGGCGGGTACGCAATCAGGTATGTCTTTCTGACTCACTTCCATGCTGACTTCCTTGCCGGGCACATTGAGCTGCGTAATCAGGCGGGAGCTCGAATTTGTCTGGGTGAACGAGCCGGAGCGGAGTTTGATCACACGGCGTTGAAGGATGGTGATGTGATTGAATTCGGCGATGTGCGAATTCAGACGATGGAAACGCCCGGACATACTCCGGAAGGCATATCACTGCTGGTGTTCGACCTTGCAGCCAGTGACAGTGTTCCCAATGCGGTATTGACCGGCGACACCTTGTTCATCGGAGACGTTGGTCGACCCGACCTGCTCGCTTCGATCGGTGTAACGGCCGATGAACTGGCCGAAATGCTTTATCACTCGATCGACAAACTGCGACGTTTACCGGATGCAACGCTGGTCTATCCGGCTCATGGAGCGGGTTCGCTGTGTGGCAAGTCGCTGAGCAAAGAAACGGTGTCGACAATCGGCGAGCAGAAGAAATTCAACTACGCCCTGCAGCCGATGCCGTTTGAACAGTTTCGGGATCTCGTCACCAGTGAGCAACCGGAAGCTCCGGGCTACTTTGTTTATGACGCTGTCAGGAATCGTCAGGAACGCCCGGGCCTCGAAAGCACCATGCAGAGATCTCTGAAGGCACTCAGTCTCGAAGAAGTCATCAGGCTGCGTGATTCAGGTGCTCAGCTGGTTGATGTTCGTGAAGCGGCTGACTTTGAGGGGGCGTACCTTGCAGGTTCGATCAATATCGGACTGAAGGGCAGGTACGCGACGTGGGCGGGGTCCATCCTCAGTCATGACGCTCCGATTGTGGTGATCGGCGACGGTGACAACGAAGAAGAAGCTGTGATGAGACTGGGACGCATAGGATTCGACAATGCTGTTGGCTGTCTGAAAGACGGCATGGAAGCATTAAATGATCATCCGGAGCTGATTCGCAGGGTATCGCGGATCACAGCCGCGGCTTTGGCGGAACAGGTTTCATCGGAAGGAAAGCCGTTCGTGCTGGATGTGCGATCGGAGAAGGAATACGGCATCGTGCATATGGCGGATGGTTACAACATCCCTCTGACTCACGTGCGTGAACGCATTGCGGAAGTTCCGTCAGATCGGCCGATTGTTGTGCATTGTGAAGGCGGATACCGCTCGGCAATCGCCTGCAGCCTGCTGACTCAGGCCGGCCGCACAAACGTGTCGGACATGGTTGGCGGCATCAAAGCGTGGATCGCGACGAAGCTGCCAACAGTTCCGGAGGGCACTCTGACCTGCGGGACGAAGGTTTGCGAAGTGGTTCCTGCGTGATGCATTTTCCGTGGAGTTCATGAGCTGCAGTGTGTTGGAAGTCGGTTGTTTTATCCATAACCCGGGGCGTGCCGGCTGATTTTTCAAGGAGTTCGTTTCATGGCTCAGTCAACTGAAGTCGGGAACCGCGAACAACAAATCCGGCAGGAACTGCGAGACGCGGGTTCGTGTCTCGCGATGGGAGCGGGAGTTGGAACCGTGGGTACGGCGTCAGCATTGCTGCTCGGCGCCACGTGCCCCATCTGTGTTGTCATGGCCCCGGCTCTGATCGGAATGGGGCTCTTTAAGGGCTATGCGGCGAGAAGGAAGCGGGCGGCGGGAAGTGCCGGGGAAGTTGAGCCGCAGTGATCTATGCTGTCACAACTACCAATGCCGTCCAACGCCGGCAGTTGAATTGCACACAGGGTCGCGTCAAGCCGCGAAGTCCTGACCGGCAGGCAGGATCTCCACGAGAGGAGCATCAGGATGAAATGGCTCAGCCTGCCGTCTGGCTCCATCGCGGGGCTTTCGCCGGGGTTGACCGGCGGAGGCAGCGCCGTCTTTGCCGTTCGTTTGCCTGCGTATGGAATACGAGTTCCGGCTCGCGAGGCGATTGCCATTTCTCTGGTCTCCGTCGGCCTGACATTCTTTGTCGGATTCCTCGGCAAACGGCGAAACGGCGAAGCGGAACTGCGGACCGGATTGTTGTTTGCTTTGGCGGGAATGCCGGGTGCACCACTCGGGGCGTGGATCGGTCAGTCCATCGCACCGGGTGTCACAACCCTGTTCGCTGCTGGCGGAATACCTGGGCTGGTTGTCGGTCAATCGGCAGCTCATCGACTATCGGCATCGATGCTCCAGCGATTGTTTTCAGTCGCCATTCTCCTCGTCGCAGTGTTTTTTATCGTCAATAATCCTTCATAGAGGCGGATTCGATGTCTCAGACAATTCATCATCAGGTCGTCGTCGTGGGCGGAGGCACCGCCGGAATCTCTGTCGCGGCAAGACTCACGAACGGCTGGAACAACAAACGGGACGTGGCGGTCATCGAGCCGGCTG
This sequence comes from uncultured Chitinophaga sp., assembly GCA_964561125.1. Classification (GTDB taxonomy): domain Bacteria; phylum Planctomycetota; class Planctomycetia; order Planctomycetales; family Planctomycetaceae; genus SXXK01. The sequence continues at coordinate 3,607 of CAZLOQ010000190.1, forward strand.
ATACTCACTACTACCAGCCACTCTGGACCCTGGTCGGCGGTGGCGTAGTGTCGAAGGAAGTCACCGGGCGGCCCATGAAGTCTGTGATGCCCAAACGAGTTCGCTGGATCAAAGACGCTGCTGCTGAGTTTGAGCCGGACAGGAACCTGATTCGAACTCGGGACGGGAAAGTCATCACATACGACTGGCTGGTCGTGGCTGCGGGCCTGCAGATTAACTGGGAGAAGATTCCAGGACTCAGGGAGACGGTCACTCACAACGGAGTTTGCAGTAACTATTCCTATGAGACGGTTGACTCGACCTGGCAAACCATCAGGAACTTCAAAGGCGGCACCGCGATTTTCACGATGCCATCGGGGGCTGTGAAATGTGGTGGTGCTCCGCAGAAGATTATGTATCTGGCCGACGATATGTTTCGCAGGAACGGGGTGCGAAAGGGCAGTACAGTGATGTTCACAAGCACTCTGCCCGGCATCTTCTCTGTTGAGCGTTATCGCAGGACCCTCGAAGAGGTCATCAAGCGTAAAGAAATCGTCTGCCATTTTCGTGAAGAGCTGATCGAAGTTCGGGGCGAACAGCATGAAGCGGTTTTCAAACACCTCGACACCGGGGACGTCGTCACTCGTACGTTTGACATGCTGCACGTCACGCCGCCGATGGGACCACCTTCGTTTCTGGCGACGAGTGCTCTCGCTGACAAAAACGGATGGGTCGACGTTGATAAAGCGACCCTGCAGCACAAGCGATTCTCGAACGTGTTCGCGCTGGGAGATTGTTCGAACCTGCCCACCTCGAAGACCGGTGCTGCCATCCGAAAGCAGGCTCCTGTGCTTGTCGGAAACCTGATTTCTGCGATGAGCAGTCAGACGCTGTCCGGAAAGTACGGCGGCTACACATCGTGTCCGCTGGTCACAGGATATGGTAAACTTGTGATGGCAGAGTTTGACTACGACAGGAATCCGGAAGAAACGTTTCCCATCGACCAGTCGAAGGAACGCTGGAGTATGTGGCTTGTGAAGCGTTACCTGCTGCCTCAGCTGTACTGGCATGGCATGCTGAAGGGATGGATATAACGTGTATGTATTCACCATAACCGATCCGAAGGGAAACTGAACACCACCATGAGCCGCGAAGATCACTGGAATTCAGTGTATTCAACGAAAGCAGTCAATGAAGTGAGCTGGTTTGCGGACGAGCCTCAGCCATCTTCGGACTTGAGACTGCAGACTCTTCCGGAGGTGGATCGACTGTCATCTGCCGGCGTGTATGAACCGGCTGTCCTCCATATTTCTCAGGTGGCCGTCGATCATGCCCGCACAGGACTCGCTGCTGCGGCCGAACATGTCCGCCGGGTGGTGTGCGAGGTTACAAAAGCCACAAGTATCGGTGAGTTTGATCTGCGGCATGACAATGCGGTGGACTGGACACCTGCCAATACAGTTTTCAGACGCTGGCCGCTGAGCTTTCACGGAATTCTGCCGCTCTGCCGGCAAGCGTCCTGCTCATGCCAGTTTGCGCTCAGGAAAAGAGCGTCCGCCCCGGCGTTAACGACACTTTTCGCGATCCGGATCCCAAAGCCTTTACGGAACGCTTCGAAATTGAAAGCCGCGAGGTCTTTGCGAAACGAAAAGAAATTCTGGAAGCCATCAAACTGAGACCAACCGATGTCGTGGCAGATATCGGCGCGGGGACGGGATTGTTTACACGGTTATTTGCTTCGAGTATTGGCCCGGAAGGCCGAGCCATCGTGATCGACTTCAAACGCATCGAAGGCGAGAGCAGTGACTGGACGATGGACCATGTGCGAGCCGGCCAGGAAGTGTTCGAGGCCGAGATTCTTCAGGCTGGTTTTCAGAAGGCAATCGAAGTGAAAGATCTGCTGAAGGAAAACTACATGGTTGTGTTTGAAAAAGCTGAACAGAAGCAGGCGGCGGGTGAAAATCAGGCTCCTGCTGGTCGAGGGCGTGGCGAGGATGCTGGTCGAGGTATTGGGCCTGATGCAGCGACGCGAGTTGATCCGGCTGTGACGTCGGAGGCAAAAAAGCCTGAAGAGGTCAACAGGGGACTGGATCGAGCGGCCCGGCTGCTGAACCTGTATGGAACCGCGGGGCTTAAGGCTTCGGACATCCGTATCACGGTCGTTCTGCACGGAGAAGCAACGAGGTCAGTGCTGTCAGACGAAGCATGGGGGGCACGGTTGCAGATGAAACACAATCCCAGCCTGCCGTTGATTCGGCTGCTTCAGAAGGCGGGCGTGGAAGTCATCGTCTGCGGCCAGGCACTCAGCTACAAGAAGATTGAACGGGGCGAAGTGGCTGGCGAAATTCCGGTGGCTGCTGCTGCCTTAACCGTTCTGTTAAATCGTCAGGCAGATGGATTCGCTTACGTGCCGGTGCCGTAGTGGATGCATGCAGATTTTATGAAGTTCAGTGAGAACGACTTTGGAGCGCTCAGTATGTCCCCGGCACCTGAAATCACAGCAGCATCAAGTCTCATGAAATGGCTGCTGGCGGTAATGATGGCGGCTGTCGTCACCGTCATGCTGCTCTTTCTGGCGGGTGTGTTTCACAGCAAAGTGCCATCTGACGTTGCTGAGGGAAAGAAACGTTCGTCAGAGGGACTGAAGAGCGTGGCGGTTCGCCTGCTGAAAAGGCCTCGATACGAAACCGCCACCGGCACCGTCAGGCCGGTCCACGAATCGGCTGTGGCTGCGAAGTTGCTCGCGAAGGTTCTGGAGATCAACGCCACTGCCGGTCAGGTTGTCCAGAAGGATCAAGTGCTCGTGAAGCTTGATAACGCTGATCTGCAGGCTCGTCTGAAGCAGGCAGAAGCGGGTCTGGCCAGCGCTCAGGTTTGGAGTGAACAAACGAAAGCAGAATTCGGACGTGCGGAGCAACTGAAATCGAAGGAGGCCATCTCGCAGACGGATTTCGATACTGCTCAGTCTGCGATGAAGAGTGCGGCTGCGGAGTTTGAACGAGCAGCTCAGGCGGTAAAGGAATCTCAGGTGATGCTCGACTATGCGACGATCCGGTCGCCGATGTCCGGGACGATCATCGACAAGCGAGTCGAAGTGGGCGACACGGTAAGTCCGGGACAGATTCTTTTAACGCTGTTTGATCCCACACATATGCAGATGGTTGCCTCGGTTCGAGAATCACTCGCGATGAAACTCAAGCCGGGCCAGTTACTTCCCACACGGCTTGACGCCCTTGACTTTGACTGCGAAGCCACGATCAGTGAAGTCGTTCCGGAGTCGGATGCTGCCAGTCGATCGTTCACGGTCAAGGTGACAGGGCCGTGTCCTCCCGGAGTCTACAGCGGCATGTTCGGTCGACTGATGATTCCGCTGGACGAGGAAGAGGTGCTGGTGATTCCTGTGGCCGCGGTTCGGAAAGTCGGCCAACTGACAATGGTCGATGTTGTGAGTGACAACTCTGTTTCGCGCCGGAATGTTCGGCTGGGACGAACACTTGAACCGGACGCCGAAGTGCTGGCAGGGCTGGACGAAGGTGAACTGGTCGTGGTTGAGTGAGTGTATCGTAAACCGGTCCACGCTCACGTCGCGATGAAATTATGGCAGGAAGTTCGATTATGACCACGTCCGACGAAGCAGAGCTGAATCAGGGTCCCTCCGATCCGCTGTCGCGTATCGTGCGGATATTCCTCGAATCAAATCTGTCGATCATTCTGATCGTGTTCTCAATCATCGTCGGCGTCGCTGCGCTGCTGATTACAGCGCGAGAAGAAGATCCACAGATTGTTGTGCCGCTGGCTGACATTTACGTCAACTTCCCTGGCCACTCCGCCTCCGAAGTGGAGCAGCTTGTCTCATCACCGCTGGAACGAGTGCTGTATCAGATTGACGGCGTTGAATACGTTTACAGCATGTCGAAGGAAAATCAGGCGATCATTACTGTACGGTTTTACGTGGGGCAGGATCGCGAACGCAGCCTCGTCAAACTGTTTAAGAAGATGGATGAAAATCGGGATCAGGTTCCACCAGGTGTTACTGGCTGGGTGATGAAGCCCGTCGAAATCGACGATGTTCCGGTAACGACTTTGACACTCAGGGGGACCGGTCAGGACACTCATTCCCTGCGGCGCATTGGCGAGGAAATGGTGGACCGTCTGGCGGAAGTTCCGCAAGTGTCTCGAGCGAAAATCATTGGTGGTGAGCCGCGAGCGATCCGACTGAACATCGACTCCGAACGCATGCGAGGTTACGGGCTTGGCATCCTGGAGATCCAGCGAGCCATACAGGGAGCGAATGTTTCACTCCCGGCCGGCGAGCTGACTCTGGGCGATCAGGTTTCACACGTCACGACAGCCGCCGCGATTGCTCGCCCGGAACAACTGAACGAACTGGTCGTCGGTGTTGCTGACGGTCACCCGGTCTTCCTGAAAGACGTGGCGACAGTTGAAGACTCGTCCGCGGAAATTTCCAGCTATGTGCGACACGGCTGGGGAGCGGCTCGGAACTTTGCGACAGCAAAACATGCTCACGAAGAGCCTGCTGAAACTACAGAAGAAGAATCGCAGTCTGCCGTCACCATCGCCATTTCCAGGCAGAAAGGTGCAAACTCCGTTACGGTCGCGGATAGTATCATTGAAGCCGCGCATCAACTGGAACGCGATGTTCTTCCGAGCGGCGTTGAGCTGATTGTGACTCGCAACTATGGTCACACGGCGAACGAAAAGGTCAATGAACTGGTCGAAGGGCTGGGCATCGCGATCGTGATTGTCATCGCGTTGCTGACGCTTAGTCTTGGCTGGCGAGAAGCCTTTATCGTGGCTGTGGCGGTGCCTGTGGTGTTCGGACTGACTCTGGCTGTGAATCTTCTGTTCGGCTACACGATCAATCGAGTGACTCTGTTTGCACTGATCCTTGCTCTGGGACTTCTGGTGGATGACCCGATTGTCGATGTCGAAAATATTGCTCGCCACTTTGAGGAAAAGAAAAAGGCTTCGCGTCGAATTGTGCTGGAAGCCGTTGCCGAGATTCGGCCGCCTCTGATCAGTGCAACGCTGGCGGTGATCGTGAGCTTTCTGCCGATGTTCTTCATCACGGGCATGATGGGCCCGTATATGTCGCCCATGGCGTTGAATGTGCCAGTCTCCATGGCGATGTCGATGCTGGTGGCGTTTACAATTACGCCATGGCTGTGCTTTCACATTCTGAAAGGAAAAGCGACAGCTCATCATTCGGGCAGCATTCCGAACGGCGCGCATGCAGTTCAACCCGGCAATTCCGCCGAATCGGCGAAATCCACAGTCTGCGAGATCTACGATCCTGAACTCGTCAGGCAGTCGTTTCTGTATCGCTTCTTCCGTCCCGTCATGGTGCCGATGCTGAAGACTCGACTTCGAGCCGTCGGCTTTCTGATTCTTATGGCCGGGCTGACCCTGGCCACGGCTGGCATGGCTGCGACACGGTCTGTACCGCTCAAGATGCTGCCATTCGACAACAGGAATGAGTTCCTGCTGGTGCTCGATATGAATGAAGGCACATCGCTGGAACGCACAAGTGCTGTGGTTGCGGAGTTCGAACATCTGCTGGCCGCAGTTCCCGAAGTGACGGACTTCACGAGCTATGTGGGCACTCCAGGCCCGATCGACTTCAATGGCCTCGTCCGGCACTATTATCTGCGACAGGGATCACATCTTGCCGAGATCCGCGTGAACCTTGTCGGGAAGAAAAGCCGACGTCGGCAGAGCCACGCGATCACTCTTCGTCTTCGTGACCAGATGACCGCGGTTGCCGCAAAGCACAACGCACTGATTCGGCTTGTGGAATTACCTCCTGGGCCGCCAGTGCTCGCGTCGGTGGTTGCTGAGGTTTACGGTCAGCCTGATCACAGCTACGAGGACCTGCTTGCTTCGGGCACGATCGTTGCAGATCGGCTGAAGGAAGAACCTGGTCTTGTGGAAGTCGATGACATCAGCGAGGCCCCGTCACAGAAGCTGATCTTCGTGACCGATCAGGAAAAAGCTGCGCTCGCGGGTGTGTCTGTCGCTGAGATCGCCTCGACGCTCCGAATTGCTCTGGGTGGCACTGGCGATGAACTTGTTCGACTGGAAGGGGAACGCCATCCGCTGCGAATCAACCTGCGGCTGCCCGAAGCCATGCGATCCAGCCAGCATGATCTCAGTCAGCTGCACGTAAAAGGAGCAACCGGAACGCTCGTGGCACTCGCCGAACTTGGAACATGGGAGACTCAGCGAGTCGATCAGACCATCTACCATAAGAACCTGAAGCCTGTTGTTTATGTGTTCGCAGAATGTGCGGGGCGACCACCGGCTGAATGCATCGCTGACGTGCAGGCGGATCAGGTCTTCAACCAGAATCATGCGGAGGTGACTGCAGACTCCCGGACGCCCTGCCCAGTCGAATCCCGCACTTATTTCAACAATGGCAGTGGCCTTGTATGGAGTGTTCCAAAAGGCATCGACGTGGTCTTCTCCGGTGAAGGCGAGTGGAAGATCACACTCGACGTCTTCCGGGATCTGGGTCTGGCCTTTGCAGCGGCGATGCTGATGATCTACATCATCCTGGTCGCTCAGACGGGCTCATTTGCACTGCCGATTGTCGTGATGATGGCGATCCCGCTGACTGTCATTGGTGTCATGCCGGGCTTTTGGTTGTTGAATGCCATCAACGGCAGCGTCGTGGGTGGATATGCTGATCCAGTTTACTTTACGGCCACCGCAATGATCGGCATGATTGCACTGGCCGGAATCGTGACGCGAGATTCCATCATCCTCGTTGACTTCATCGAGCTGGCGATCCGACACGGTCGCCCGTTGTTCGACGCGATTCTGGAAAGTCGAGTCGTTCGCCTGCGTCCGATCCTCATCACTGCTGGAGCGGCCCTGTTATCCAGCCTGCCGATCACGATTGACCCAATCTTTTCCGGACTTGGGTGGTCGCTCATCTTCGGTCTGATCGCGTCTACGGGGTTTACGCTGTTCGTGATTCCAGTCAGCTACTGGCTCTTAAAGGCTGGCAACGAATCGCCCGGGTAAGTGGGCCCCGGGGGCGGTGATGGAAGCCACGTTCTCTGCAGCGAGAGTGCGACCGGATTTCCGGACAGCACCAGGTTGGTATAGCTCTTACCCCGTGATAAGACCTCTGAAATTCGTCCCAAGAGCCTGATGCTTTGACAGACCGAAGATTAAGCATGGCAGTCGGCCGTCTGTCGGCGTGGCGCAATGACAGCGTGTTCTGTTGCAGACCGTCGACCGTCGCCGGAATCAACCGTCAGCCCGGACGACTGTAGCCAACTCATCCGTTCATGCCGCACCTGCTCCAACCTGACCATCAGACACACACAAGGGGGAATCGCGAGACCGGAAGACACCGGTCTTCAGACTACAGATCGTGGCAGGAATGGATTGTCGGAGGCTGAGCTGGACAGTGCCATGTTCGTCGTTTCGTGAGTCCGCTCCCGGAGCGATGCAGTTCGGCGAAAACATGGATTCCTTCTGGTATTGAACGACCTGTTTGTCACTTCTGCGATT
>CAZLOQ010000191.1:0-11024 GCA_964561125.1 uncultured Chitinophaga sp.
TCAGACGGGGCAAGCCCGTCTGGGAGCTCTGGGTTCGCGCTGCCGCGGAGTAGCCTGCGAACCTTGGCTTCAGACGGGACAAGCCCGTCTGGGAGCCCGGGGTTCGCGCTGTCGCGGAGTAGCCAGCGAACCTTGGCTTCAGACGGGGCGAGCCCGTCTGGGAGCTCTGGGTTCGCGCTGCCGCGGAATAGCCAGCGAACCTTCGCTTCAGACGGGGCGAGCCCGTCTGGGAGCCCTGGGTTCGCGGTGCCGAGGAATAGCCAACAAACCTTAGCTTCAGACGGGGCAAGCCCGTCTGGGAGTTCTGGAGTTCGCGCTGTCGCGAGGTAGCCTGTGAACCTTGCGCTCCGGTCGGGCAAGCCGACTTGGGGGCGAGCACTGGAGCCCCCGACGGGCTCGTCCCGTCGGCGCTGAAGGTTCGTGGCTAGACCATACAGAAAACAAAAAAGCTCGACAACCTGTCGAGCTTTTCAAGGGAGAAACTGTCCCGGGCGGGATTCGAACCCACAACCTTCGGCTCCGGAGGCCGACACTCTATCCAATTGAGCTACCGAGACGGGAAGTTGTTGCGGAGTTGCGACACCTTCGAGGGTGCAGTATCTGCGATGGTTGTGCAAATTTCAAGTCCGGGAGGAAGTCCGGGGATTGGGACGGCGGCGGAAGCGGGAATGCAGGCTGCATGTCAGCAGAATCAGGGCAGTGATGCTGCTGATGCCGGCACCGGCCATCAGGAATCCTGGCCGGTATTCCCACGTAACGGTACTGCGGCCCGCTGGAACGCGAACGCTCCGGTGAAACGGGGACTTTTGCATGGCCGCGGATTGCTGGGCTGACTGGACAGCCGGCGTGATGGCCGGGGGTGGCTTCACCAGGCCTTCGCCGGGTTCCACGGACACTGTCCAGCCGGGGAATGGCAGGTCGGCCAGATGCAGAATGGCCGCTGTGCTGGTTTCCACGTCAATCACCCACCGGCGGGGCTGGCGTTCGCGAATGTGCACGGTTCCTGCGTTGTCCGGCCATAGCCGGATGCGGCTGGGCTGCTGCCGGCGCTGGTAGAGGTAACAAGAATCATTGCCCCGCGCCCAGACACGGTTCAGAAAGGCATCCGGCCCCGCAGCCACGGGTTCCCAGGCAGAAGACAGTGTGGGCACAGGTTCGGTGACCAGAAGATGCGTGACCGCCAGATTCCGCAGAGCGGTTTCGAGGGTTTGGTCAGGCCAGGGGGTTCCAGCGATCGGCGCAGACGCGGGAAGAAAATCTTCACGGAAGTAGGCGGCCGGGCTCAATCCCAGATACTGCGGCACACTGCTGACACCGAACAGGTTGCCGACATTCGGCCCCGGAGCAAACAGGCGGACCGGGGCCTGCCTGTCAGACTCGCGGAGAACTTTCGCCAGCCAGCTGTCTGACAGATATTTATAAGGTGGATTTGCGAGGACGACGGCGTCGGAGACGGCGGCTGTGGACCAGCGGAGATCGACAAATGTAAAGACGGCCATTCCGCAGAACACGGTCCAGCGCCAGCCCGGTCTGCTGCGGCGAAGCAGGCTGTCACAGACCAGCCCGGAAAGGACAGCCAGCGCCAGTGTGCTGAGAATCGTGTAGCGGCCGGGCCCCATGAAGAATCCGAATCCCGGGAGTCGACTGACGTAAGGTACCAGCCAGCCGAATGCATAGACGGTGGAGAGGCAGGCTGTCAGCAGCCAGAACACAACGGTTCCGGCGGGCAGTCTGCGGCGAATTCCGGGGTTGGCAAGGCACAGGCAGAGCCCCAGCGGAATCAGGCCCACACAGAAATGGGCTTCCACAGCATTTGTGTCGGCACTCGCAGCAAGGGGCGTTCGCAGAAGGGCGCGGGACTGGATAACTTCGGGGCTGTGCCAGTACCACCACGATGCGGCAAGCTGCGTGGTGTACAGCGGCGGCATATGCCCGTAACTCGGATTGAACACCGACTGGCCCTCGCTGCGCTGGCTGGAAAGACGGAGTTCCAGTGTGGGACGCAGCTGCACGGCGGCCAGCAGAATGGCGAGAGCGATGGAGGAGAGCGTCAGCAGCAGCGGGATCAGACGGCGTGGTATGGATGCGGGCTGGGTGGAAGGGGGGGCCCGGGGGGCTGGGGGGACGGGGTGATCCAGCGTCGCTGGCGGGCTGCAGCTGAGCCCTTTCCAGATTCCGAATGCCACCAGCATCAGCTGGTTAATGAAGGCCAGTGTGAAGTGTCCTGCCAGAAGATGCAGCGCATGGGCGGTGGCGAGCAGGCTGAGGCGTGCGGCTGAGGGTTGCTGCAGCAGTCGGTCAGCCAGCCAGAGTGTGAGGGGCAGCCAGACGCCGCCAACAATGCTCCATTCCAGCGAGGCCCGTGCAGGAAACCAGCTGCAGACGTACACCAGAGCGGCAAACAGGGCAGCAGGCTGACTGAGCTGCTGGGTGCGGAAGAATCGCCATGCGAAGATGCCTGCCAGCACATAGTGGAGCAGGAAGCTGGCGTGGAACGCGGTGTGCGGATCGGTGAGCCGGTAAAGCAGCTGGGTGGGGGGGTAGAAAACCGCTGCCTGGCTTTCGGCGAGCAGGGGGTAGCCCAGAGCGGTGCGGTCGTGCCAGAGCGGCAGGTGGCCGGCGGCGAATTCTTCGGCCAGGAGTTGTTTCTGGGGCAGGAAGTAAGGGTAAATATCGCCGCCGATGAGACCACCGCCCTGAAGGAGTTCCGGCCAGAGCAGTGCAGTGACCAGGCAGCTGAAGGCGATGGCCGTGAGCCACTGGGCGAGCGAAGGGATGGCGCCGGGGCGAAGATCCAGGGGCGTAGACTTTCTGTGAAACGAAGCGACGGAAACCGGACTCTGAGGGGACGTGGATCAGGTGACATCAGCATCGAAGACGCGCACCTGAACCCACGAGTCGCGGTTGTCGGCGATGAATTTGAGGTGATCGGGGGCCGTTTGGTAGAGATCGTGTGACTGGCGGGAGTCAAAGACGACGTTGAGGCAAACGTGGAAGGCGTGGTCATTGACGGGGCGAGCGTATTCGGCGGCGAGGGTACCGGCGAAAAATGCGACCACGCCGGGATGATTCTTCAGGTAGCGATGGCATTCGGCAACCATGTGATCGATGGCTGTCTGAGAAGCGTCCTTGAGGGTGAAGAAGACGACATGTGAGAGCATTCTGGGGGCTGACATCCGATTTGCGGTCCTGATGGAACTGTTGGAAAGATGTGCGTTGTGCCGGGACGGGAACGGGGGTCGCGGCGGGAACGTGTACTGCGGCCGTGGCCGTGAGCCGGGATTCTAGCCTTTGATTTCTTCTTCTCTGCGGTTGGCGGCGAAGAGATCATTCTGGACGGGGATGAGGCAATCGAGGATGGAGCGGAGGACTTCGGCGGGAGAGCCGTTGGCATCGACTTCGTGAATGATGGCCGGATCGTATTGTTCGAGCACGGGTGCGGTGACTTCGCGATAGACGCGGAAGCGGTGTCGCATAACTTCTTCGTTGGCGTCGTCGATGCGATTTTCGCGGATGGCGCGGCGACGAATGCGGTGGATCATGTCTTCTTCGTCGGTGCAGCGGAGATAGATGACTTTGCGGATATCGAGGTATTCGCGGACCATTTCCACCTGATGGACATTGCGGGGCATGCCGTCGAGGATGAGCAGGTCTTCGCGGGGTTTGAAGCGGGAGAGGGCGATGTAGGCTTCGACGGCCTTGCGCCAGATTTTGATGGTGAGTTCGTCGGGGACGAGCTGTCCGCGGGAGATGTGTTTGTAGACTTCGCGGCCGTGATCGGAGCCGATGTCGATGGAGCGAAAGACGTCGCCTACGGAGAGGTGAAAGAAGCCGGGAATGTGGGCGAGGATGCCACCCTGAGTGCCCTTACCAACGCCGGGGGGGCCGAAGAGAGGAACGCAGACGTATCGCGGGTGCATGCGGAAAGTTCCAGGGAAAGTGCAGGGCGCGGAACCAGCAGGGTGATGGGGGGCATTTGCAGAGCGGCAGGCAACGGGCAGACAGCCGCAACTTGTGAAATATCGGCAAAAGCGATGAGAGTATGACAGTCGGGGCGGGCTGTCGCCAGCAGTTCCGGGGGGAAACACAGGATGCACCCGCAGGTTCTCAGGGCCGCAAAACGGCAGCACCGGCCGAGTGGGTTGGATGCGTGGACTTCTGTTGATCTGCAGCGGCAGTTTCTGCCGACGGCGAGTGGCCTCGCGACGATCGTCAGAAGTGCGATGACTGCGAGAACCGGTTCAACCGGAGAAAATCGAATTACCGGCACAACCCCCACATTTTAACTCAACCCGACCTGTGCCCCGGTCCGATCGACAAGAGTAACCGTCATTGCCGGCGCTCCCGGCACAATCCGTAAATACGGCTCGATCGGAACAATCGATGAAACCCACACGATTTTTTGCCACAGCCTCGCTGGTGCTGAGCAGTCTTGCTCTGATCACAGCGGCAAACATCTCCACGGGAGATGAAGGTGTTGTCCGGATGTCGTCGCTCCGGCCTCAGGAGGGCGCAGGTCCGGCAGCGGCAGCGGGCGCAGCGGCTCAGGCACAGCTGCCACCCGCACCAGCCCCGGGGCCGGCACCTGTTTACGGCGCTCCAGTCCCCCCCGGTGGCGGTGTGTATCCGCAGCCGCAGGGATTCGCTCCCTACTTTGAGCGGACTGTGGGGGCCACGGAGGTGGTTCCGGGCGTGTACCAGCCGGAGCAGCCGTTCGGGCCGATCCTGATGTTCGAAACCAATCTGGGTGGCGGTGTGGGCTACACAGATGGCTCGCAGCGGATCAATGCCCGTATGCCCTACCACGTGGTGCCAAACACCATGCTGCTGCTCGGAGACGTCTCCGGCGGCGTGACATGGGACGGCAAGCCCTACGTGAGCGGTGGCGGCATTTACCGCTATTACGACCCGACGCGGAACCGAGTGTTCGGCGTGAATATGTTCTTCGACTACGACGAAGGACTGGGCTTCGGCAATCAGACCCGAACGACGGCGGGTTTTGAGTCGCTGGGCAAGTATGTGGATTTTCGAGCCAATGCCTATGCGATGGTGGGTGACGATACGTCGCTGTTGAGCACCACAGTGCTGCCGGGAGTTGCTCTGGCCGGCAACAATGTGTTCCGCCAGCACGAGGAAGTTCGGGCGAATGCTTATTCCGGAGGCGATTTTGAGCTGGGCGGTCCGCTGCCACTGCTGGGACGCTACGGCATGAACATGTATCCCGGCATGTACTACCTGACCAACGACGCTGGTCACGATGCTCTGGGCTTTCAGATTCGCTGGGAAGCACTGGTCACCCAGAACCTGACTGTCAACACGACACTGGCCCATGACGGGACCTTTGATACCAATACGTTTGTCGGGATTCAGTACGAGATTCCGAACTACCGCCAGCAGCGGACGTTCCGGCCGCGAGTGACTCGTGAGCGGCTGATGGATCCGGTGGTGCGAGCGAATCGCATTCATCAGCGGATCGACACGGTCGTGCGGAACGAGGCGATTATCAATCCGCTGTCGGCAAACCCGTGGACTGTGTTCTACGTCGATCCCAATCAGTCGGTTGCGGGCAGCGGTACATTCGAGAGTCCCTACAACTCGATGCAGCTGGCGAATCTCAACAACAATGCCGGCGTGGACATCATTCGCATCGCTCCCCGCCAGGACGACACAGGCACGAACCTGACGATCAATGGTGGCATGCAGCTGTTTGATGATCAGGTGCTGGTGTCTTCGCTGGTTCCGTTCCAGCTGGAACCGGGATCTGTGATTCCAGCGGACGTGAACCCGAACCCGCCACTGGCACCGCTGCTGTCTGATCCGGTGATGGTGGCCGGCGGGAGTGTCGTGCGTCTGGCGAATAACAACCAGATTCTGGGACTGCGGATTGACGGAGCCAACGCGGCCGGGACGGTCTTCGGGAATGGAGTTTCCAATCCTCTGCCGATCACCAACGTCACTCTGGCGGGCAACGAATTCACCCGTTATTTCGACGGGGCGAAGCTGTCCAATGTGTCCGGGCGTCTTTCGATCACGGACAACCTGTTTGACGGGCTGCTGGGTGCATCTGAGGACGGCCTGGATCTGTCGGTTGCAGGCGGGACAACCGCCGGCCTGCTGGTCGAGGGCAACACGGCCAACGACAACAGCGGGACTGGTCTGAAGGTCGTCGCCCTCGATGGCTCGCGTGTCAATGCAGACAACCCCGATGCGGCAGCTCCCACGGGGATTCTGAACAATACGGCTGATGACAACGGCACAGGTATTCGGGTGGAAGCTCGAAACGGAGCAGTTGTGAAGGCCGTGGTTGAAGGCAACACCGCCCGAAGCAACACGTTCGACGGCCTGCAGATGATCGCGGACAACGCCACGTTTGAACTGGCGAGCCTCGCTGGCAATACTCTGGAAGGCAACGTCGGGAACGGCGGATTTATCCATTACCGCAACGGCGGAATTTTCCGGGCTGTCAGTGAAGATGGCAACGGGAATGGCAGCCTCGATGTGGGTGAGGACCTCAATGGCAACGGTCGCCTGGACCTCGGAATCGTCTCTAACGTGATGAACCGAAATCAGATCGCGGGCCTGTGCATCTTCGGAGAAGACGCCAGCACGGGGATCTTCGACATCGGCGGTCCGGCGAGCGATCTCGGGAACGAGTTCGCCGGCAACAGGGAGGGCGGTCTGCTGGTGGATCTGGAAGACACCGCAACGGCCCAGGTCGATGCTCTGTTCAACCGCGTGAGTGGTGGCACAGGGGCTCCCGGCCTGACCATTGTGCTGGACTTTGTCCAGCCGGTGCAGGGGAGCCTGGTGGATGCGAACGGATACAACGTGACTCCGTTCAACCTTGTTCCCTTCGGCTTCACTCCTGCAGATTACGACCTTGTGACACGTGCCATTCTGGCCACGGTGGAGGATCATTTCCGCGACATTCCCACGAATGCTGACAATCCGCTCAGCCCGATCCTCGCCGGACGCGAACTGGATATTGACTTCGTGATCGGTGACACGGGGACCGCTCCAACGAATGGCGCCACCGAGTACTATGTGGTGACGATCGGAGAGACCAGTGATCTTCCGTTCCCGGGTATTGTCGGGCAGGCCGCTGACATTGGAAACATCCGTAACAGCACAGGGCAGGGTCCCGGCCAGGGGCTGCTGGGTTACAATCAGCAGAACGCAGCCTCTGCAATGGGTGTTTACACAAACGAATTTGCTGCCATCGGAGGTTTGACACCCCCGAACGCTCGTCTGGGTGACGGGACAGGCTTTGTCTACAACCCCGCTGCTCAGCCGGCCTACGCCGCAACGGCACTGACCTCAGGCAATCTGACGTTTACGCGGCGTGCCATCGGCAGCACAATTTCACACGAACTCGGGCACACGCTGTCTTTGCGACACGTGCAGTCGGCAGGTGCGATCGTTCCGGACAATGCGTTTCCGCTCATGGGAACCGGGGCACCGGGGTTCAACCTGCCGAATCAGAGCTTCATCGAAGAATCGAAATTCTCTCTTGCCGGCAATAACCCCGGCGAACTGCCTGGTGAAGCACCGTTCGTGCAGAATGATATTGCCCAACTGGCAACGGCCATCGGCACTCGCATCTCCAGCAGCAACAGCACAAATAACGGGATCCGGGTAAGAGGTTCGGACAATGCTCGTCTGCTGCCTTCGACCTTTATTAATACCACCGTCAGCGGTGCCCGTGAGAACGGGATTGCCGTGCTGATGAACGACAGCGCTGTGGCTGAAGGTGTGACGATCCAGGGCAGTGACATCCAGTCCGGCGGCGGAAACGGTATTCTTCTGTCAGCCACCGGTACGAATGCTCGCATCGATGCTGACCAGACGATTGGCGGTTCCGGCAGCAACACGCTTCGCGGCACTCAGTTCAGCCGAGGAAATGTGATCTCCGGGAACACGGGCGACGGATTCCGGGCGATTGCATCCAACGGTGGTCTGATCGAGGGCAACCTGATCGGGAACACGATTACCGGCAACGGGGGCAATGGTGCGGCACTGCTGGTTGAGAATGGTGGACGGCTTGACTTCGGCACGCCTGCTTCCAACCGTGTGATCCGCGGAAACTCAATCACCACAAACGGCGGGGCCGGACTTCTGCTGAACCAGCAGACGGTCCCCGGACAGCTGGCCCGCATCGATGCTGATGTGCTCGGCAACACGTTCTCAGCCAACAGAGGCGGCGGTATCGTTGCGGCACTCTTCGGCAGTAACAATCAGCCACCAGCTCCGCCGGTGCTTGCGAACAATAACATCCTCGACCTGCAGATTGGCGGCACAGCGGCTGCCGACGTCAACACAATCAGTGCAAACACAGAAGTCGGCATCGGTGTCAACGTGACCGGCAACGGCAACGCCCTGGTGAACCTGACCGATGTTACGGTGACGGGTACCGTCGATGGTCCCGGCACTCAGTTTGATGGTGATGGTCTCAGCTTCCGCCGCGATGGCTCGTCGCTGCTGACTGCGAATCTGACACGCGTCTTCTCCAACGCGAATGCCGGAGACGGCCTGATCGTGAGTACCTTCGGGAATGACAAGACCGACCTGAATCAGCCGCTCAGCGGCACCGCCAATACTGTGATCATTGAAGACAGCAGCTTCGGAGGCAACGGGCGCAGCGGGGCGAACTTCATAACCCGCGGCGACTCCACTCTGATCGCCGACATCTTCAACAGCACCTTCTCATCCAATACGCTTGACGGCATCCAGATCACCACCGCAGAAAACTCATCTTTCGGCGATCCGGCCGTCGGGTTGCCCCCGGGCCGACGCTCGCTCTTCGAAGGACTCGTGGTGGCCGGCAACAGGCGTGACGGCATTCAGATCAACGTGACCGAGGAATCCCGGGCGCTGGTGGAAATCAACAGTGCCATCGCCGGGGCCACGGCCTCGCCGCATGCCGCCGCCAGCTCACTCGGGAGCACCAGCATCTCTGACAACGGCCGTGATGGTATCCGCATCAATTCCAGCGGCGGACGGACGGATGTGCTCGTCACGTCCACAGCTCCGGCGACCACAACGATCAGCGGCAACGGTACGGCCGGTGGCGGTAATGGTATCCGCTGGAACGCTTCCGGTGATTCCGCCGGGACAGTGCGAGTCACTAATACGGCGATTCGCGGCAGCATCCGCGGGGCCAGCGAGGACACCAACAATGATGGTATCCTCTCTGCGGCTGAAGACCTGAATAACAACGGCGACATCGACATCGCTGATGGAGATGGTATCCAGGCCAACTTCTCCAACACCACAAACGCTCAGCTCATCGTCGGCAACGCCGGTGAAGGCAACAGTATCCAGAACAACCAGGATGACGGAATCGCCATCACTGCCACCGGGAACTTCCTCAACGACATCCCCCGCCCGATTATCTCCATCACGGATAACATCATCGGTGGCAACTTCAACGGGATTGCTGCCGGGAATCGCGGCGATGGTGTGAGCCTCAACATCTTCGGCGGAACGGCCACCGGTATTCCGACCGCAGCCGTTGACTTTACCGCTCCGGGCTTGTCCTTCAACGGCGGTGTGACTGAATTCGGCCCGATCCCGTCGTTCACCATGACCGGTAACACGGTCAGCAACAACAACGACCGTGGTGTCAACCTGCTGATCACCGGAGCGGCCGGCATCCGCGATCGCAGCACCGGAGTCTTCAACTTTGACCCCGTCCGCATCAACCTGAATCAGAACGTCATCGACGGCAACGGCAGCGAAGGCGTGTTCTACCGGGCTGACGCAGATATGAACCAGAGCAAGTTTGTGTACCTGAACAACACCGGCTTCCCCAGCGACAACCGACAGGCCCCGTTCTGGGATCCGGGTCAATTCAATTTCACGGTCCTCAATTTCGGCAGCCTGAACGGCAACACGATGTACATGGAGCCTTATCTGAATCTGGAATCGGTTCAGAACAGCCTGTTCATCGCCACAGGCAACACCATCCGCAACAACGGTTTTGGTGGTGTCACGGGTGAAGGGATCCGGATTGAAGTCGGTACCGGTGCCTATGTGGCTGCCGATATCCGCAACAACACCATGGGTGGCAACCTTGAAGCAGACTTCGCCAGCTCTTCATTCCTCTCTGCCGGTAACACCTTCGACTCTGCCGATACTTCCGGTGTGAACACCTTCGACTACATCTATCTGGACGACATCGCTCAGATGGATCTGCGATTCCAGAACAACACCGGCAACCAGATCGCTCCATCGGATGTCGGAGCGATCTACACGAACAACGATACGCTCAAAGCCTCCGTGCTCGGGCCGCTCGGTGTTCTGCAGCGGGATGCTTCCTTCTTCCAGGTCGACAACGGCCCGAATCTGAACAGCCCGAACAACATCTTCAACAACTTCGGAGCCACTCAGAACATCCAGAGTGCCTTCACCAACGGCAACTACAACCTTCGCGGTGCTGCTGATCCGGCCTGGCCGAACCCCGGCTTCACCCCGTTCCTGCCGTAATCGCGGGGTACAAACCCAGATCTCCTGACTCGCACAGGGGCTGTTCGGTTCTGCCGAACAGCCCCTGCTGCTGTTTATGGAGAGTCACTGCGTTCTCGCCGGAAGAGGCGGAGAGCGACTGGACGTGAACAATGTCAGTTCCAGTGAGACCTGTCGGACTTTTGGCGCAGCAGGGATGCCGTTCTGGAAGTTGTCGATTCCAGGGCTGCAGCCGGTGCGACTGCCGGAGTGGTTGTGTTCGAGTGAACCGCAGCACCAGTCGGGCAAGCCCACCTGGGGAGCACTGCAGCCCCCGACGTGCTTGCCCCCAATGCCACCTACTTTCGGCTCCTGATAGAAGCGGTACGGCGCGAGCCGTCCGGTAACGACAGGGAATTTCAGCATCCATCACCGGACGGCTCGTGCCGTTCCGCTAAAAGTAGCTGGCATTGGACGTTGGGGGGCGTTACCGGGGCCGTAGCTGAGAACTGCCCTTACAGGGCGAGTGTCTTCGTTGGGGGCTGACCCGGGGTTGCACCCCGGGCTGATGGAACTGGCCT
>CAZLOQ010000192.1:0-11013 GCA_964561125.1 uncultured Chitinophaga sp.
TATCCAACTGCAACTGCCGGCGGTACTTCGCTACCGTCCCGCGATCCAGCGAAAGCAACGCAGAAATCCGACGATCGGAGTAACCGGCTTGAATCAATGTAACGATGTCAGCGACTGCAGCCATTTTGAGTACGTTTGCCATGTGTTTGCTTCTTTAGCGAGGGGACTGCTAAAGGGTGCATGAGAATTACGCATCTGCCTCAAATGGCTGGTTTTGACGCGCCCATCCGTGGCGGGTTTTGGGCGCCCACTGACACCCGCCAAACGCTAAGTCCCGGTGAACCAAAACATGCAGTAACCAACTACCGGAGGTGGGACTCGAACCCACACAGGTTTTTAGGCCTACCGGATTTTGAATCCGGCGCGTCTGCCATTTCGCCACTCCGGCGGCGGGCGTGCACTTTACCGACTGATCCGTGGATCGCAAGTCGAACAGGGGGTTTTCAGAGGTGTTTGGGGCTGGTGAAGGCAAATTCGCAGCCTGGGAGAGCAGTCAGAGTTGGAAGAATCCAAGGGAATTTCCGCTGTTCCCGCAGACACCCGCGGTGATTCCTGACTTCCCGGCCATTTCTGCGCTGGATTTGCCCCGTTTTTCTGTAGAATTCAAACGTCGGCCCAAGTCAGATTCCCAACATTCATCCCCAGTAAGCACCCCGAACATGTCAAGGCAGGTTTACGTTGCTGGCAAGCTAGTGCCGTCTGATCAGGCCATGGTCAGTGTTTTTGATCATGGATTGCTCTACGGCGACGGCGTCTTCGAAGGCATCCGCGTGTACGGCGGTCGCGTGTTTCTGCTTCAGGAACACATTGACCGTCTCTACGAAAGTGCGCTCGCCATCCGTCTCGTGATCCCGATCACCAACCCGGAAATGGTGCAGGCGGTGGAAGACACTGTCCGGGCCAACGGCATTGTTGACGGCTATGTTCGCCTGGTGGTCACCCGCGGTGCCGGGTCGCTCGGGCTGGACATCCGTCGCACCTCAAATCCTCAGGTGATCATCATCGCCGACACGATTTCCATGTACCCCGAAGAGCTCTACCGCACCGGTATGAAACTGGTCACGGCCGCAACCATTCGCAATCATCCGGGAGCACTCAGCCCGCGCATCAAATCGCTCAACTACCTCAACAACATCATGGCCAAAATCGAAGGTACCGACGCCGGCACCGTCGAAGCTCTGATGCTCAATCACAACGGAGAAGTCGCCGAGTGCACCGGCGACAATATCTTCATCGTGAAACGCGGCACCCTCAAAACTCCTCCGCCCGACGCCGGAATTCTCGAAGGCATCACACGCAACGCCGTCATGCGACTCGCTCGCACCGCCGGCATCCCCGTTGTCGAATGTGTGCTCACTCGTCACGATATCTTCACGGCTGACGAATGTTTTCTCACCGGCACCGCTGCCGAAGTGATCGCTGTCACCAGCCTTGACGGGCGGCAGATCGGCCCAGGAGTTCCCGGCCCGGTGACCGGCCAACTCCTTCAACTCTTCCGTCAGCTCACCCGCGGCAGCTGATCGCAGACGCCTCCGGCCCCCCGCAGGCAAATGCCAACTGCTCCTCCGTAACCGCTGTTTTCTGTCCCCACTGGAAGTACCCGCCGCATGCGCCGTTCCGCGAACTGGGACCTGTTTGACGACACCACGATGACCTTTGGCGAGCACCTTGAAGTGCTCCGCGTACACGTATTCCGCGCCGTCGTCGGGCTCATGCTCACCGTCAGCGCCAGCCTGTTCTTCGGCGACACAATCTTCTTCTGGCTGCGTCAGCCCGTCGAACAGGCGCTCCGGGACCGCGGTATCGAGAACGTCCAGCTGGACATGCCTCAGAAGTCCTTCTACGAATATCTCCAAAGCCTCCTCAGCGGCACCGCCACAGAGGCCCCCGCCCCCCCGCCTCCCGCCGCAGAACTCAAAAAAGACCAGCTCCGCGTTCGCATCGACCGCAGTGAACTCCACAAAGCACTCGGCCTCCCGCTGCCACCCTCACCCTCACCCGCCCCCGCCCCCGCAACCAGCCCCCCATCCGCTGCTGACACACCCGCTCCCTCCACGGATGCTCAAACCACAAGCCCGGCACTCCCCGAATATGTCGACGTCGTGATCACTGCCCCGGAATTCGCCCAGCTTCAGCGCGTGATCGAAGACACTTCCAGAATCACCTCCTTCAAGCCTGAAGAAGGTTTCATGGTCTACATGAAGGTCTGCTTTTTCTCGGGACTCTTCCTCGCCGCTCCCTGGGTCTTCTATCAGCTCTGGCTGTTCGTCGCCGCCGGTCTCTATCCGCACGAACGCCGTTATGTGTACCTGTATCTGCCGCTCAGCGTGGTACTCTTCATCGCCGGCGCTGCCGGTGGATTCTTCTTCGCCTTCCCGCTGATGCTGGACTTCCTCATCGGCTTCAGTGACTGGATGGGAGTCACAGTGCAGCCGCGGCTTTCCGAGTACATCAGCACCGCAATGCTCATGCCACTGCTCTTCGGCGTCAGCTTCCAGCTGCCTCTCGTCATGCTCTTTCTGGAACGCATTAATATCTGTACGGTGCAGACCTACCGCGAAAACTGGCGCATCGCCGTGCTGGCCATCTCCGTCGCCTCCATGGTGCTCACCACTTCACCGGATCCCTGGAGCATGCTGCTCATGATGTTCCCGCTGCTGTTTCTTTACGTGCTGGGCATCTTCCTCTGTCAGTTCCGTCTGGGTGGTCCGGCCAGTCCGATTCGCTGACGTTGCCCGCCCCCAGGCAGGCTGCTCCTGTTCATCCTTTTCCTCCTCTCCCGTATCTCTCCCATGTCTCCCGCCCCCACCTGCCGCCTCGTCACTCTGGGCTGCAAAGTCAATCAGTACGAAACGCAGCTTGTCCGTGAAGCGCTCCTGCAAAGCGGCTACCGGGAAGCCGGTGACGGCGAAGCCGCGGACCTGTGCGTGGTGAACACCTGCACGGTAACCAACACCGGTGACTCCAAATCACGTCAGGTGATCCGTCAGCTGTCACGGCAGAATCCGGCCGGAAAAACGATTGTGATGGGCTGCTATGCCACGCGTGACCCGCACGCCGTCGCCAGGCTGCCGAACGTGATTGAAGTGATCTCCGACAAACGCGAACTCCCTGATGTGCTGGGGCGTTTCGGAGTGTCCAGCCTGCCGGCCGGTATCACGGACTTTGAAGGTCGGCAGCGAGCCTTCATCAAGATCCAGGATGGCTGCATTCTGAAGTGTTCCTACTGCATCATTCCCACCGTTCGTCCAGGGCTTCGCAGCCGCCCGGCCGGTGATATCGAAGATGAGGTGCGAGCGCTCATCGAGCATGGCTATCGCGAAATCGTCATCAGCGGCATTCACATGGGCCACTACGGTGTCGACACCAATAATCTGCCCGCCGGCCAGAAACCCGAACGGCTCTGGCACCTCCTCAGGCGTCTGGACCGCATCCCCGGAAACTGGCGGATGCGTTTGTCCAGCATCGAGGCTGTGGAAGTCAACGACGACTTCATCCGCGCCTGCGCAGACTGTGAACATCTCTGCCCCCAGTTCCACCCTGCCCTGCAGAGCGGCAGCGACTCCGTGCTCACCCGCATGCGCCGCCGCTACCGCGTCCAGCGTTTCCTTGATCGCCTTGATCAGATCCGTGAGGTTCTTGGGCCGGCAACAGCCTTCAGCACTGATGTGATTGTCGGGTTCCCCGCAGAGTCAGAAAGCGAATTCCAGCAGACCCTCGATACCTGCCGCAAAGCCCGGTTCATGAAAGTGCACGTCTTCCCCTTCAGCCGCCGCGACGGAACCCCCGCCGCCACCATGTCCGACCAGATTCCCCCTGAAGAAATCCGCCGTCGCGTCAGCGCCCTCTCAGATCTCGAACGGGAGCTCGCCCACCAGTACTATCAGGAACACGTATCCCGGTCCGCCCACCTTGAAGTGCTCGCCGAACGGCTTGTCGAGGGCCGCAGCGATCGGATTCGCGGCACTGATCGCTGGTACATGCCTGTGGAATGTGCCGGAACAGCAGCCGATCTGGGGCACTTCGTTCGCTGTCAGGCTGTCTCCGCAGACAGACTCTCAGTCACCGCCGTGAGAATGCAACCCAGGCGGACCGAGTCAGAGCGAACGCAGGGCGGCGAACTGTGGCCGGACAGCCATGCATTTCCCGGCGACGCATTTCCTGACCATGTTGAAACGCACGACAGCCTGTGTGGCTCCGCTGCTGCAGCATCACTCCCGGCAACCTCCGCAGGTTTGCTGCCGGTGCTGGACCTCGCAGGTCCCGAGACCGCTGCAGTTTCCCCGACATCCTCAGCAGCAGGAGCCGTCTGATGGGGGTGCTCATCGCAATCGAGGGTATCGACGGAGCCGGAAAGGGCACACAGTCAGCCCGGCTTGTGCACGGACTGCGTGAACGCGGCCTGCGAGCCGATTCTCTTCAGTTCCCCCGCTATGCAGCCACCACCTTCGGACGATCAATCGCAGACTTTCTGAATGGCCGCTTCGGCGCACTCGAAGCCGTCCACCCTCAACTGGCATCCGTGCTCTATGCCGGCGATCGCTTTGAATCCCGCGAACTGCTCCTGCAGCTGCTCCACGCCAACGATGTGCTCGTACTGGACCGCTATGTCGGTTCCAATCTCGCCCATCAGGCAGCCAAACTGTCCGGAACGGAGCGATCAGAGCTCATGGAGTGGATCGAACAGGTGGAATACGGCGTGTTTCAATTGCCCAGACCACAGCTCACCATCGTGATCGACATGTCAAGTCAGATGAGTCGCGAGCTGGTTGCACGAAAAGGAGCCCGTGACTACACCCAGCATCAGGCCGATCTCCACGAATCTGACCTGCCCTACCTCGAAAAAGTCCGCCGCTGCTACCTCGCACTGTCTCACAGCCGCCTCGACTGGCGGACCGTGCACGGCCTCGAAGAAGACGGCCGTCTCAGAACGATCGACGATGTCGCGGCCGATATTCTTCACCAGGTGCTCAGCGAAATTCCTGCAACCCCGCATCACCCTTGAGTGCCCTCCCATGTCCAGCCCTGCGATTCCGCTCCCGTTTTCAGCGTTCCGCCGCAGCTTCATCGCCACAGGTCTCTTCGGCGGGCTGCTGCTGGCTGTGATCTGGGGTGGGCTGGGGGTGCTGCCATGGCCGTCAGCCGCGGTTTTCTACGGGATCCCGGCTGTGGAGGACGAACACCCCGAAACTGCTGAACGCTGGCTGCAGGTGAAGGACTGGAGTATCAACGAAGCCAGCGGGATGGCCATGAGTGGTCGTTACAGCAAATGTCTCTGGCTGCACAATGATTCCGGGGACCAGCCACGACTGTTTCTGGTGGGCGACACCGGGACAACCCGCGCCGTGCTCAGCCTCGACAACGTTGAAGCGACGGACTGGGAGGACATGTGTTCCTTTCGGTCGGGCGAAACCAGCTGGCTGCTGGTCGGTGATTTCGGAGACAATTCCGGCAATCGGGGCACTGAACGTCCCGGGTGTCGACTGTGGCTGTTTCCGGAACCTGAACTCCCGCTGCCCCACGAGAATGCTCAACCCCTCAGGCACACCCTGCGTCCGACGATTGAGGTGCGTCTGACGTGGCCCGGAGGCGCCCGGGACTGTGAAAGCGTGGCGGTGGATGCAGAGGGCGGTCAGATTCTGCTGTGCACCAAGGCAAAAGCCTCCGCGGCGGCCGTTCACAGAATTCCACTGGATCTGCAGACAAAGGTCCAGGTGCGTGAAGCAGAACTGGTGTGTGCCCTTGCTGTGCCGTATGCAACAGCGATGGATATTTCCCCGGATGGAAAGCGTCTGGCAATCGTGAATCCGCTGAGCGGCGTGCTGTTTGAAAAATCAGCAGATCAGACGTGGGCTGAGGTACTTACCACACCCCCGCAGGTACTCACACTTCCACCGCGAGCCCAGGGCGAGACAGCCTGTTTCGAGCCGGATTCAGCAACGCTGCTGGTGGGCAGCGAAGGGCGCTGGCAGAACATCTGGAGGGTGCATCTGCAGGCTCCCGCGCCGCCAGCGGAAACCGGATCGCGTTGACTGCAGCCCGCCTCCACTGCTAAACTCCGGGGGATTTTCTGCGGGAGCGTCGGGATTTTCGTCCAGCTGCAATGGAATGCCTCTGGAGTCCGCAGAAAGTGAAACAGTCAGGAAGACATGATGACGACCTCCGGCAGTGCCGATGCTGAACAGGATCGGTCAGTTGTATCCGCAGCTCAGCTGGATCAGCTTCGTGAAGCACGGAGGGTGATTCGTCAGGAAGCCGAAGCTCTGCTGCAGCTTTCAGAGGGCCTTGATCGGCGTTTCTGTGAGGCTGTGCGGCTGATTGAAGCCTGTCCAGGCAGTGTGATCGTCACGGGAGTGGGCAAGGCCGGACTGATCGGCAGAAAGCTCACCGCCACGCTCTGCAGTACAGGCACGCGAGCCCATTTTCTGCATCCCACGGAAGCCCGCCACGGAGATCTGGGCTGCATTGCCGCCACAGACGTCGTACTGGCTCTGTCCAACAGCGGCGAAACAGATGAACTCCTGAGTCTCCTGCCGGTGCTACGCCGGATGCAGATCCCGCTGATCGCGATCACACGGGACGACCGAAATCCCCTTGCCCGCGCCGCAGATGTGGTGCTCCCGCTGGGACGACATGCGGAGGCCTGTGAACTGGGACTGGCACCCTCCTGTTCCACCACTGCCATGCTCGCACTCGGTGACGCCCTCGCCCTCGTGCTCAGCCGCGCCCGCGGTCTCACCGCCGAACGCTTTGCCCTGTTTCATCCGGCCGGCAGTCTCGGACGCAGACTGGCTCCCGTGCAGGATGTCATGCGTCACGGGAACCAGTTGCGAATCGCGTTCGAGACAACAACGGTGCGCGAGGTGATGATTCAGCTGAGCCGTCCTGGTCGACGCACCGGGGCGGTGATGCTGGTCAATGCTGCCGGCCGACTGAGCGGATTGTTCACGGACAGCGATCTGGCGAGATTGTTTGAGTCGCGGCGGGACGATCAGCTGGACGATGCCATCGAGCGGGTAATGACGCGGAATCCTGTGACCATTCATCCGGAAGCAGTGTTACCTGAGGCCATCCGGCTGATGTCTGAGCGACATTTGAGCGAGCTGCCGGTGATTGATGCGGAGCGACGCCCGGTGGGTTTGCTGGATATCACGGATGTGCTGAATTTCGTGGAACCGGCAGATCAGGAGAAATCTGCGGAAACATCCTGGATTGCCGGTTCTTCCCGGTCTGCCTGATGCCTGAATTGATCGTCAGATCGGGCGGATTGAACACGTGCGGCACAACACGGACAAAGCGGTCAGCTCCTGCAGACGAAAAGAAAGTCACAGAACAACAACCGCACACGGAAGCCGAACACCGGGGCCGGAACTATGGGACAGGGAATGCCAAGAATGCTGCGAACGCTGCTGGCTGGAGCCGGCCTGGCGGCGCTGTATCTGGTGATTTCTCAGCTTTCCCGCCCCTGGCTCTCTGCTCCCGCCATCATCCAGGAACAGCAGCGAAGGACTACAGCGACCGCAGAAGTCCCGCGGAAACGCCAGTCACCGGTGTTCACCGAGGCGGCAGAGCAGTGGTTTGCAGGAGATGAATGGGTGCGGAATGCGAACGGTCGCGTTCGCGATGGTGGTCGATTGCTGTTTTTCCAGCAGCATCGAATGATCAATGAAGGCCGCTCGCTCCAGGTAAGCCCGGTCGCGATGCTCTGGGAAGGTGCCCCAGGCAGTGAACCTGTCACCGCTACCGCCGATTCCGCTCAGCTCGATGCAGAGCTGCAGATCAGCCTTGGCGAAAGTTCCATGGGACGCTTGACCAGCGGCCTGCTCAGCGGTGTCGTCCGAATCACCGGCCCGAAAGGACTCCGCGTCGAAGGACGCACCTTTCACTATTCAGCTGACGTGATGAAGATCTGGACCAGTCAGTCGGTAAAGATTGCCTGGGACGGGCACACGGCCACTGCCGAAGGTGGAGCCGAAATTGAATTGCATGGTGAGGACCAGGCGACTGAACAGGGGCTGCTGTCCGTGACGGATGTGCAGCGCATTCGACTGCTCGGACGCGTAACTTGTGACATGCTGTTTCCGGATCGCAGCGGCCGCCGGGAGCCGGTTCCGCTGAAGGTGAGTGCTGCAAACGGCATGGAATACTTTGTCCCTACACGGGAAGCCACGTTTTCAGGTTTTGCGGACCGCGAACTGCGACCTGATAATCAGGTGATGGCTGAACGATCCCTGCCTGACGGTTCCGGAGATCGCCTGTACTGCTCACGACTCGTGCTGCAGCTGCAGCCGAAAGTCACCGCTCCTGAACAGTCCGGGAAGACACCCCGCCTGACACTCGCCTCAATCTCTGCAGAAGGACGTCGCGTGCTGTTCCGCTCCGAACAGCAGCAACTGACGGCGTCCATGAGCCAGCTGCGGTATCGCCTCGAAGATAATCTGCTGGAACTCATCGGGCGGCCGGTCGCAGCCACCGGAAAGCCTGTGTTTGTCCAGGTGGAACAGCGTGGTCGGCGGTTGACGGCCCCGGCCGTCTCAATCAGCCTCGACTCGAATCGGCAGGTGCGCTTCGTGAAATGCTCGGGGCCGGGAACACTGCTCCCCGCTAATCCGGCGGCAGCGACCAGCGGCGCTGAAAAAGCAAACGACGCAGACTCCGCGGCGGCATCAGAATCAGCCATTGAAGCCTCCTGGAATGAATCGCTCACACTCGCCAGCGGTGAACAGGACGTGCTCACACTTGTCGGTGCGGCTCGAGTGGCGGATCTGAGTCGAAAATTCAGCCTGACAGCAGCACAGATCCAGCTGGCACTGCAGTCGCAGCAACAACAGCAGCAGAGACCGTCAGGGAACTCTGATGCATCTCTGCCAGGACTCGCGAATCCAGCGCTCGGGACATTGCAGCCCCGACGATTGCAGGCCAGTGGGGGTGTGCGGCTGGAATCCCCTGGGTTCTCCGGAAATGCCCATGATCGACTCACTGTCGACTTCGAGTCCGGGGACGGGCCTGCGGGAGTTCTGACGGCTACCAGTGGCGGCTCAGACAGACTGCGGTCAAAGGCGATTGGCAGCGAAACATCCGCTGGTCCCCTCGCCGGCGGCAGCACGGAGTTTTCCTGTGATGCGGTAGAAACACGCTTGCGGACATTCGCCGGTGGCGGCATGCAGTTCCATCAGCTCTGGCTGCGCGGCAATGTGGCGATTACCCATGCTGCTCCGCAACCCGCTGACAGCTTCACGGCCCAGGGAAATCTGCTGCATGCGGTGGCCGATCCCGGGGGCAGACGCAGTCTGCACCTGAGCGGTGATCCGGCCAGCGTGATCCGCAGCACAGCGAGGATTGACGGGCCGCGAATTGACCTCGTCGAAGCCGGCAGGCCCGCCGCCGCCACTGCCGCCTCCGCCCCCAGCGCCGCTACTGCCGCCTCCGCTGCAGGTCCGGTGCAGGGCGAAGCCTCCGTGGAAGGCGGTGGACGGATTCGTATTGTGGTCTCCCGAGGACCGGATGGCAGCGAACTTCCGCAGCCGACTCCCCTTGATATTTACTGGAACGAACGGATGACGTTCGCCGGCAAAACCGCGCATTTCATCGGCAGCGTCAGGGCTGTGCTGAACAACGAAACCGACGTCGACGCTGAACTTACCTGCGCCGGCATGAAAGTGCACTTCCTGAATTCCGAACAACTGGCCGCCGACGGCTCAGACGATTCCTTCCGGCTGGTTTCCCGCAGCAGCAATCCCGGAGAGGACCCGAACCAGGTCAGCCGCATTGAACGGCTGGAATGTGAAGGTCGGGTGGTTGTGGATCTGGAAATGATGACCCAGGGCCGCGTCACCGGCCGGCACCATGCTGAATTCGCAGATCTTGTTGTGCACGGCGAATCCGGAGAGTTTACTGCTGCCGGTCCGGGTCTGGTGGAGTCGGTCCAGCCGGATCAGCGCCGCCGATTGACCACAACCAGTCGCGCTGTGGCCCGCGCCAACACTCCGGTCAGAACTCCTGACCAGTCCTGCCTCTTCGTACGCGCCACCTTCATCGGAAATCTCGAAGGCAACCATCATTCCCGCTTTGTGCGACTGCGGCAGCACGTGCGGGGCGTCTTCGGCCCCGTAGCGTCACTCGAAGACCGCCTGAATGTGGATGGACTGGGAGTCAGCGAATTGCCGGAAAACTCCGGTTCCATGGGCTGTGAAAACCTCACAGTTTCCGTGACACCCGGACTGGAAGGCCACGAATCCTCATTTTCGCTGGTGGCTGAGTCAAACCTGTCCGGGACCGGACGAGGCACAAGAGCCCCCTGCCGCCTTGAGTCGCGTCTGTTCTCCGGAGATGCCGACCGGATTACTTATGACCACGCCCGGCAGCAGTACATTCTTCGCGCAGAAGAAGGTCGCCAGGCACGCGTGACCTATGTGCCCAACGGTGGTGAACCACAGTCGTTCACGGGACGGCGATTCGAGTACTATGCGGACCGCAATCACCTGCAGGCCAATCAGGTCTCCGGCGTTCAGGCGACCGGCGGACTCTGAAGGCTGTCAGTTCCAGTCAGACCCGAGCGCACTTTTCCAGCAGCAGGGATGCAGTTTTGGAATTTGTCGATTCCAGTGGTGCTGCCGTGACTCAGGTTGCTGACGGCGTCATCGATTTGAAGACGCCCCGGAGCAGAGTTGCCGCTCTGCCCCGAGACTTGACCTTCCGGGAAAGCACTCCCATGGGCCCGCCGCAGAATGACGAATTTGACGAATCAGTGCAAGAGGGGCCTCCCGGTCGGAAGCGTCTCTGCTTACTGAAAGGATGTGAGCGTCCCTTTCGTCCCGAATCATCCCCGGGAGCGGTTTTGTTCAGCGGAGTGCAAGGCTGAGGATTGGAAGTGGCGTTGCTGGCGGACTCAACAGACGTACCGTCGCACAGAGGGCGGCAGGCAAAGCAGACGCGGTCAGAACACGCGGTATCGAGTACGCGTGAAAGAGCGACAGGCTCAGTCCCCCGAAACAATTGCCGTCATACCGGATG
>CAZLOQ010000193.1:0-10973 GCA_964561125.1 uncultured Chitinophaga sp.
CTTCCCACTTCCCGCTGCCCCCTTCCCACTGCCCACTGCCCACTGCCCACTGACCCGTGACCACTGCCCACTTCCCACTGCCCACTGCCCACTGCCCACTGACCACTGCCCACTGCCCAATGACCAATGACCAATGACCAATGACCAATCATTGGTCTTCTGATTCTGATTCGGGTAAATTCACCCGCATGTCACCCTTTCTCCTTGCACCGCCTTCCACCTGGCTGACCGCCAACGAACTGGCGTTTGCTCTGGCAGATGGTTTTCCCGTTTCGCCAGGTCACACGCTCGTGGTGACGCGCCGGCTGGTGCCGACGTGGTTTGATGCCACACCCGCCGAACAGGCTGCCCTGCTGGCACTCGTCTCCGAAGTCCGCCAGCTTCTCGATCAGACGCTCCACCCCAAACCCGACGGCTACAATGTGGGTTTCAATGCCGGAGCGGCTGCGGGGCAGACGGTGCCGCACGTGCACATTCACGTGATTCCCCGCTACCATGGCGATGTCCCCGATCCCCGTGGTGGCGTTCGTGCTGTCATTCCGCAACTCGCAAATTACCTCGCACCGCAAAATCCGCCCGCAATCGCGGCGAGTTCCGCACCCGAACCCGCACCAGACCCTGCTCACGTGCCCGGTCCTGCCACACCTTCCAACCCGGCCATCCCGACGACGCTCACCACCGGCCACCCCGATTCCCCGCTCTGGCCCCGTCTTGCCGCACGTCTGGCCGGCGCCGCAGCCGTGGATATCCTCTCCTCGTTTGTGCGACTTTCAGGACTGGACGTCATCGAAGCCGCTCTCTTCGCGGCCATCGCCCGCGGTGCCCGCGTGCGGATCCTCGTTTCCGATTACCTCGGCATCTCCGATCCCCGCGCACTGCAGCGACTCCTTGGCTGGATCGCCGCCGCCGAAGAAGCCGCTCCCGAAACCTCGCCGGCCGTCAGTCCCTCTCAGCCGCCGCTCGCCGTTCGCCTGATCCTCACCGAAGAACTCCCCGGTTCTCCGGCGTCCTTTCACCCCAAAGCGTGGTGCATCCGGGATGCCGAGCCTCCCGACACTGTGCCCGACCCAACGCCTTCACAGGTGTCGCCGGCGACGTGTGTGGTTGTGGGTTCCAGCAATCTCTCCCGCGCTGCGCTGCTGACTGGTGTCGAATGGAATCTTGTCACCTCCGCCTGTGCCGCCCCCGCAGTCGCTCACAGATTCTCCACGGCCTTCACCGAGCTGTGGACAGTCGCCAGGCCGCTTGATGCCGATCAGATCGCTGCTTACTCGGCCAGAGTCCAGCGTCTCTGGCCGGACGGCGTTGCCTTTGATGACGCCCCCGGCGGCCCCGAAGAATTTGTGCCGCGGCCGTGGCAGTCTGCGGCGCTGGCCAGCCTGCAGCAGCTGCGGCGGGCGGGCTGCGGTCGCGCTCTGGCGGCCGTGGCCACCGGCATGGGCAAAACATGGCTCGCTGCACTCGATGTGCGTCAGATCGGCAGACAGCTCGGGCGCCGCCCGCGAATTCTTGTCATCGCCCACCGCGCCCGGATTCTCGCTCAGGCCGAAGTCGCCATCTCCAGCCTCCTCGAAACAGAATTCGGGCCTGCCCATGTCTCATGGTATCTTGGCAGTCAGCAGGACTTCTCCGGCAACCTTGTGATTGCCTCCATTCAGAAGCTCTGTCGCCCCGCCGGACTCGCACTCCTCGAATCAACCCGCTTCGACTACGCCATCCTCGATGAAGTGCATCATGCCCAGGCACCGACGTGGCGTCGAGTGCTCGCGAGTCTTCAGGCGGACTTCATCCTCGGACTCACCGCCACACCCGAACGTGCCGATGGCGTCGATGTCGCCAACCTCTTCGATGACAACCTCGCCTGCCTCGCTTCCATCGGTGACGGCATCGAAGAAGAATCGCTCGTCCCCTTCCACTACGTAGGCCTCGCCGACACCGTCGAATATTCCAGCATCCCCTGGCGGAGCGGTCGGTTTGACCCCGCAGAACTCGAACGCGCCGTGATGACCAGCGCCCGCATGGAACGCCTGTGGTCAGCGATGCAGGAACATCCGGGAACGCGGACCATTTTCTTCTGCTGTTCCCGCCGCCATGCCACCTTCACCCGAAACTGGCTCCGCAGCCGCGGACTGACGGCGGCAGCTGTGTTTTCCGGCAGCGGCAGTGATCCTGTGGGCGAATCGCTCGAAGGCCTTCGCATCGGCACCACCACCAGCCTCTGTGCTGTTGATCTGTTCAATGAAGGACTGGACATCCCCGCTGTGGACCGCATCGTCATGCTGCGGCCCACCGAATCCAAAGTGCTCTTCCTGCAGCAGCTGGGACGCGGTCTGCGTACCAGTCCCGGCAAACAGCGACTGCTGGTGCTGGACTTCGTGGGCAATCACCGCACCTTCGCCAGTCGACTGCTGCACCTGCTGGCGATCGGCAATTCTCAGGCCGGCTGGAACGGTGTTCGCGAACTGCTCACAGGAACAACCCCGCCGCTGCCCCCCGGCTGCCTTGTGGATCTTGATCTCACCGCCCGCGATCTGCTGCAGGAATTCCTGCCGCAGGGAGCTGTGGCCGCGCGGGAGGCGTACAGGCAGTGGCGCGAAGACAACGAGCGTCGTCCCACCGCGCTGGAATTCTTCCGCAGCGGCTATCGCCCGCGCACCGCCGCAGCTGCTCAGGATGGCTGGCTCAATTTCGTCCGCAGCGAAGGTGATCTCACCGCAGAAGAAGCCGCCTGCGTGGATGCCTGGGCACACTGGTTTCGCATGCTGGAAACCACCGCACTCAACCGCAACTACAAAATGATCGTCCTCCGCGTCCTCCTCGATCATGATGAACTCCCCGGTGGCATGAGCCTCGAACGACTGTCGCGCGACTGCAGACGGTATCTGCTCGCAGCGGAGCGAACCGGCGGGAGCGGGCAGGAAGCGGCGGCCGGCGAGCAGCCGTCAGTGATCAGCGGGCAGCAGTCGCAGGAGGGCGATCAGCGGACCAGCGGAGGCGGTGCCCGTGCCGGAACCACAGCGGCCGTGGATTTGCGGACAGCGAGTGACGCGGAGTGGTGTGCGTGGTGGAAAAAGTGGCCCATCGCGCGGTGGCTGGATGAACAATCCGGCAACCGCTGGTTCCGACTGGAAGCCGACACCTTCCGCTTCCGGCCCGACATCGCAGAAGCACACCGCCCCGCCTTCGCCCGTCTGACCAGCGAACTGGTCGACTGGCGCCTCGCCGCCTGGACCGCCAGCCACAACAGCCATGACGATCGGAACAGGGACGGAGAGGGAGTGGTGTTTGATGCGAGTGTTGTCTCCACACAGGGCAGCGCAGCATTAAGTGTCGACCGAAAGCTCGCACGATCTGCGCCGATTGGTGTTGTGGCCGTGCAGTTACCTGACGGCAGGAGCCTGCAGTTTCGGTTCGTAGCAACCGGTTGCAGGGCATGTTTTTCAGAACGCTCTCAAAAAAATGAGTTACCATCGTTGCTTGGGACGTGGTTCGGTGTTGATGCTGGTTTGCCAGGGACGAACCAGAAAGTCAGGTTCCGAAATGTGGGTGGAAGTTGGTTCGCTACGGCGTTGGAGACTGGGAATTCAAGTTCTGTGGAAGTCACAGACCGGAAGGCAAACAGCAACGGTATTCACATTCGCAA
Organism: uncultured Chitinophaga sp.; assembly: GCA_964561125.1. GTDB lineage: Bacteria > Planctomycetota > Planctomycetia > Planctomycetales > Planctomycetaceae > SXXK01. The sequence continues at coordinate 3,644 of CAZLOQ010000193.1, forward strand.
ACGCGTTTCGCCGAAGGACCAATACGTGCGGTATGCTCCCGTGTATGACCTTGTCGCGTCCGCTGGTTCGTGGGGCCCCGACATCTCGCCTGAAGTGATTGGCTGGGGCGAAGTCAATGGTATTCGCCTGCAGGAAGGGATGTTCATCGCCCGCGTGCAGGGGCGTTCGATGGAACCACGGATTGCAGATGGTGCCTGGTGTCTGTTTCGCCGGTGCCCTGCGGGCTCACGTGAAGGCCGCCTTTTGCTGGTGCAAATTCGTCGAAATGCAGAGACTGACGAGGAAGCACGATTCACCGTGAAGCGATACCATTCGGTGAAACAAAGCAGCGATGAAGGTTGGATTCATCAATGGATCCAGTTGCAATCCCTGAACCCTGAGTACCCTGCAATCATGCTGGACAGCAGCGTTACTGAGGAATTGCGGGTGGCGGGTGAATTCGTTCAGGTTCTGGGCTAGGCATTCGCGAAACTACAACGTCCATTTTCGTCTTCTTGCCGAAAAACTGCGCGCGTAGAAATTTTGCTCATTCTGCACTTTTAGACGCAATAACGGGTTGATTCGATTTGGGAATTTTGCAAAATCTCCGTTCCGCACTCGCGGTATTTGTCATGAAACTGCATTCAAACTGGGGCTGTTGATGGCGCAAAAAACTGCGGTTGTGCTGCTCAGCGGCGGCTTGGATTCTGTCACAACACTGGCAATTGCACTGGATGCTGGTTTCGCAGTTCATGCACTTTCGGTTTGCTACGGCCAGCGGCACCTGGCTGAATTGCAGGCGGCTGAACGCGCCGCGGCGGCAATGCGGGTACTGCAGCATCGAACGATGGCTGTTGACCTTCGAGGCATTGGCCGCTCATCGCTGACTTCTGATCTCGATGTTCCGGTTGATCGCAGTCAGCAGCAGATGAGCATAGAGATTCCTGTTACCTACGTGCCTGCTCGCAACACCGTTCTGCTCTCCTGCGCGCTTGCTTACGCTGAAGGTGCCGGGGTTCACGATATTTTCGTCGGCGTCAATGCGCTTGATTATGCCGGCTACCCGGACTGCAGGCCTGAATACATTGCGGCCTTTGAGGCTTTGGCTAATCTTGCCACCAAAGCCGGCGTATCCGGTGAGCGCATTCGCATTCACGCACCGCTCATTCACTCAACCAAGGCGGACATCATTCGTCAGGGTTGCAGGTTGGGTGTCGACTACGCCAATACAAGCAGTTGTTATCAGCCAACTCAGGACGGTGTTGCGTGCGGTCGGTGCGATGCATGTCTTTTGCGGCTTGCCGGCTTCGCTGAGGTCGGCATCACTGATCCGGTGCCGTATGTCGGGAGGCAATCGGACTAGTCATGTCGTATGTCGTCAAGGAACTTTATCTGAGTCTGCAGGGCGAAGGGGCGCATGCCGGGCGTGCGGCGGTCTTCTGTCGTTTTTCCGGGTGCAATTTATGGTCTGGTCGCGAATCGGATCGAGCATCTGCAATTTGTCAGTTCTGTGACACAGACTTTCTGGGGACGGACGGTGATCATGGAGGCAAATTTGAGTCTGCAGAAGATCTGGCGGAACTCGCAGCAGCGTTGTGGACCGGTCGCGGCCGACCGTATGTCATCTGCACAGGCGGCGAACCGCTGCTCCAGGTGGATGCTGCACTTGTCACTGAATTCCATCGTCACGGTGTGGAAGTCGCGATTGAGACCAATGGCACGCTTCCGATACCGGCCGATATCGATTGGGTCTGCGTCAGCCCGAAGGGTGGTGGCGAGTTGGTCGTTCATTCGGGTGACGAACTGAAGCTCGTTTTTCCTCAAAAAAATGCCCATCCCGAACGCTACGCTTCACTGAACTTCACCCACTTTTTTCTTCAGCCGATGGATGGTCCACAACTACGCGAAAACCAGCAACTGGCAGCCGATTACTGCTGTCGCCATCCCCAGTGGCGACTGAGTCTGCAGATGCACAAACTCCTTGGCCTCAGGTAAACGCGGAGGATGACAGATGAAGCCGATCAACGTGGTAGTCACCTGCACAAAGCAAAAAACACGGGAAGCCGACCTCTCACTGCAACTCCGTCACATCCACGCCGGGACAATCGCCACTCGTGTTGCCGAATGGAAAAGGCGGGCCGATCGCTGGAACGGTGATGTCGTAAGTGCTCGGCAACTCTACGCCGGCGACCACTGGACTGTGGCTCGCGAACTGGAAAAGCTCAAACCTGGCGGCCGCCAGATCAACCTCTGGGTCATCTCGGCGGGATTCGGCCTTCTTTCACTCGATGCCCCAATCCCGGCCTACTCCGCCACGTTTTCCACTCGACATCCCGACACCGTAGTGCTGCCGGATTCACTATCCGTCGCACCCCAGGCTGCCTCCTGCAAACGTGATTGGTGGAACGAGCTGATCGCACATTCGTGGGCGCGCGAACGGCCCATTTCCATCACGGATCTGGCTCGCGAATTTAACGACTGTCCACTGCTGATTGCTGCCTCATGCAACTATCTGCGGGCGGTTCAGGACGATCTCACTCAGGCGGCAGGTTGCCTGAAATCCAGCAACCTTCTGGCGCTTGTCTCCGGGGGGACTGAGGATCTGGGCTCGCTCACAGGCAACCTTGTTCCCTGCGACGCTCGTCTGCAACCGCTCGTGGGTGGCATTCTGCGATCTCTGAATGTTCGCGCGCTGCGATATTACCTCAGCAATTGCGGTCGTGAACAACCTGGGCTTCGCACCATGAAGACCGCCTTTCAGGAAATGCTGGAACGTGCTCCCGTGCGCGTGCGCGATCAAAGGGCACCAGTATCGGATGATGAACTCCGACGTTTCGTCAATGCAGCGATCAGCACCCGTGATCGGATCAGCCACACTTCACTGCTCAGGGAACTGCGTGCAAGCGGGCGTGCATGCGAACAGACGCGTTTTCGCACAGTCTTCCGTGAAGTGGAGGCCAGCATCCATGAGTGAGGTACGTGAAATCCGTCGTCGTGTCCTGAGGATTGAACAGGATCCCCAGCATCCGCTGTATCTGTTTGGGATGACCGGCGCGGAACTTCTTGAGATCGCCGACATCTCGCGCGTGTCCCGTGATGATGCCGGAAAATTGCTCGGCTACCAACGCGCGGAAGTCAAGAAACATGTGCAGAACATCGTCGACTACCTTAACTCCGGTCCAGTATTGTTCCCGAATGCCATCATCCTCGCCCTTTCCTCGGACGTACGCTTCCGCGGAAGTCGCGGCCCGGACGTCAGTGATGGCTGTGCGACGGCCGGCATGCTGGAAATTCCGATTCGGAATGATGGACGCAAACCGGCGTGGATCGTCGACGGCCAGCAAAGGGCGTTGGCGTTGTCCAAATGCCGTAATCCGGGGATGATCGTCCCTGTCAGTGCCTTCATTGCGGACGAGATTGAACTGCAGCGAGATCAGTTCCTGCGTGTGAATAGCTCCAAAAGCCTGCCGCCCGGGCTGATTACAGAACTGCTCCCCGAAGTCTCTACCACACTGCCTCCAAGACTGGCACAGCGGAAGATCCCCTCGGCAATCTGTGACTGGCTCAATCAGGCAGATCAGTCCCCCATGAAAGGCATGATCCGCCGCAGTTCGTCCACCGGGGAAGAACGGCGGCAGGCGGTGATCACAGATACATCGATCGTCAACATGATCGACGAAAGTTTGAAGTCGGCCAGCGGCTGTTTGTTTCCATACCGAAATCTCGCCACACTCGAGACCGACTTCGAGGGCATCTGCCGCATTCTCGTAACGTACTGGACGGCAGTGCGGAATGTATTTCCGGAAGCGTGGGGCAAGCCTCCAGAGAAGAGTCGGCTGATGCACGGAGTCGGCATCCGCGCTATGGGACGGTTGATGGATCGGATCATGCCGGCGATCCGTACCACTCAGAAAACTGCTGTAAGTGAGGTCCAGAAAGAATTGAACCGTATCGCAGATGACTGCCACTGGACCAGCGGCGCCTGGGCGGAACTCGGGAATCTTCAGTGGAACGAACTGCAGAATGTTTCCCGCCACATCACCCATCTCTCCAATTTGCTCATCCGCAGGTACACCCGTTCCTGGGGGGAGGATCGATGAAGTTCTTTTTTCCGGACAGCCAGGATTTGGTCGACCCCAGCTTCGATTTTCACACAGAGAAACGCAACGATCTGCGAATTCGTCAGCGTGATGATCTGTACGCTCACGAGATCTTTCCTTCAGCGCCCTACGATGGAATGCTCGTGTCCCGCGCGATCGTGGAAGGGGCCGGGGGAACAGCCGGCCGCTACACCCTTGGCCAGCAGCGGCGATTCTATGCCGAAGGTGTCCGCGAATTTCTTCGCCTTCCCTCTCATCTGAGCATCATGGGGGACTGCGGGGCTTTCAGCTACGTGAAAGAAAAAGAACCGCCCGTCACTGTTGCAGAGGTCACTCGTTTCTATGAAGAGAGTGGCTTTGATTGCGGTGCGTCAGTTGACCACGTGATACTCGAGTATAATGCTGCGTGGGACAGTACGGCTCCTGGCGTGGATCCCGTACCGGCGGACTGTACCCGCCGCCAGGAGATCACGATCGAATTGGCGCGCGAGTTTCTGCGGAATGCGAAGCAGCAGAAAGTCCGCTTCGAACCGCTCGGAGTCGCTCAGGGATGGAGCCCCCGTTCCTATGCCCGTGCCGTGAGTGCTCTGCAAAAAATGGGCTACAGTTACATTGCGCTCGGCGGTATGGTTCCACTCAAGTCACATGAAATCATGACGGTCCTCGAAGCCGTTTCAGAGAAGAGAAAACCGCACACTCGGCTGCATCTGTTTGGTGTCACTCGGCTGGATCATATTCGTGAATTCGCCTCGCATGGTGTTGTCAGTTTCGACAGCACCTCTCCGCTCCGGCAGGCGTTCAAGGACGACCGAGACAACTATTACGCTCCGAATCGAACCTATGTTGCCGTACGTGTTCCGCAGGTGGACGTGAATCCGAAAATGAAGATTAAGGTACTCTCCGGTGAAGTGAACCAGGGAGATGCCTTTCGCCTGGAGGACCGATGCCTGAAAGCCCTTGAGGACTTTGATCGCGGCAGGCATCGCCGGGAAGATCTTCTTCAGGTTTTGCACGAATACCAGCAGTTGTTTGGCGCGGAACGGAAAAGCAACAGCGCTGCATACGAGGAATTACTGAAGGAAAAGCCCTGGAAAAGGTGTCCGTGCGCGATCTGCCGTGACCTCGGCATTCACGTCGTGATCTTCCGCGGCGCCGAACGCAACCGCCGAAGAGGCTTTCACAATTTATTCGTCACTTATGAAACGCTTAAGACCAAACTTTGATTCAGCGAGAAGACCGCGTGTCCGGAAGAAGAAACAAAAGCGTATTGTCCATTCCCGCGATTGAATTCCGTCAGGGACCTTCGCGTCGCCTGTACAGTTTCGCGATCGACGGCAAGTTGCTGCACAGTTTCTGTACAGTGTCCCGTGTGAGTCGCCAGGGAGCTGAGTCTCTGACCGGCTACCAGAGGCCCGAGGTCGCCGCCCATATCTCGCAGATCCGCAATTACCTGGAATCGGAATCGCCAATCCTCCCCAACGCAATCGTCGTGGCATTCGACGGGACCGTGAAATTCCATGCCGAACCCCGCACGCCAAGAACTGGCTACAGTCGTATGGGGGTGCTTGAAATCCCTGTCGGGCCATTTGTTGATGAAACACTGAAACCTGGCTGGATCGTCGACGGCCAGCAGCGTGCAGCCGCCATGCGCGATGCGCGGGTGGAATCCTTTCCGGTCTGCGTCGTCGGGTTCATCACAGACGGACTGGAAGAACAACGCCAGCAGTTCATTCTGGTCAATGCGACAAAACCGCTGCCCAAAGGGTTGATTTACGAATTGCTGCCGTCGACCGAAGGGAAACTCCCGGTCGCACTCCAAAAACGCCGACATCCCGCCGAGTTGGTTGAACGGCTGAACTTCGACAAAGATTCCCCGCTTAAAGGCTTGATCCGCACACCGACCAACGGCCGTGGATTAATTGCTGACAATTCCATGCTCACGATGCTCTCGAACAGTCTCACCGATGGTATTCTGTACCGCTTTGATAACATTGAAGATCAATTGACCATCCTGAAACGCTTCTGGACTGCGGTCTCACAGGTCTTCCCCGCGGATTGGGGCCAACCGCCAAAACGCTCCCGCCTGATGCATGGCGCCGGCGTAATCGCCCTCGGCTTCGTCATGGACACCATTGCCGAACGCAGCCGAACAAAAACCCCAACGGTCACTCAATTCCAACAACCTCTGACCGCGCTCGCTCCCTGTTGTCACTGGTCCGACGGCACCTGGACCTTCGGCGGAGGCAATCAGCTGCGATGGAACGAAATTCAGAACGTCCCTCGACATATTCAGATGGTTGCCAACCTGCTGCTCCAGAAACTCAATGCGACCGGAGGTTAGCTACTTGGCCTACCGGACCTCGTAAGAAGGCCAGTCGCGTTGACGGCGGTTACCACGTGCTGGGCTCATGCACTGTGCTGGTTTTGAAACGCTGGGATGGAGTAGCCATTGGTTTCGCCCTCTCCGAACATCCTCTCCCACTCCCCAGTCGGGTGACAGACTTTAGGTTGACGCAAATCACTCTCAGCGCGCACCAACAACTGGCGCCGAGTTCGCGGGGTCAGGTTTTGAACAGTGGCCATCTGAGTTGAAATCCCTGACAATGAAACTGTGGGTGACGTAAGTGACCTTCGCAGCCCACCTCGTATCTGGCGTAATCCGGCTGAAAGCCTCGCTCGAAGACTCAGCAATTCGATCTACGGAGGAAAAACGGAGCAGATAAGACTTCTCCGTTCCCACGCGGCACTACACATCCGCCTGCCCCACCTTCCTCGTCTCGGAGTAGTTGGTGTGCAGCCTGCCACAAAACAAAACGCTTAACACAAACTCTCGACACCCCAGACCATTTGAATGTGCTACTGCAAATTAACTCGGTGGCGCGATGAACTGCTATCGCGCAACGAGCACTGGGCGTGACGTCATTTGGAGGGGGCTGCGCTCTCCTGAGCCGCCTCCCGTCACTCATCCACTATTCGGAAGCCCCCGTCAAGCAGTGGGGAAACGACCTCAACAGCTTGCCTGCAACCTCCCGAACTCAGTGACATGCAGCGAACTGGAATTCTGCACGCAGGGCGAACAGCGACGGATCATGCAGACAATCCTGACGCCCGTCCAGACCTGCCGTTTCTCAAAGCGGCTCAGTCATCAGCCCAGTCACCAACCTCCCGTAGAAGATTTCCGCAGACAACTCTAGCCCTCAAACAAGCGAACTTGGCTGAGAATCTGTTGGGCATTTCAGAAAACGCCTGA
>CAZLOQ010000194.1:0-8100 GCA_964561125.1 uncultured Chitinophaga sp.
ATGAGACTGGCGGGCGAATGTTCATTTGTTGAACGGGTAGTGTACGCATGCAGGCAGAGAGCGTAAAGTCGCGGGCGCGTCTCTGCGGGGCAAAGCCTGGCTCCGCAAGTCAAGAAAAATCGCCGCCGATTTTCGGATTCTTTGGGGAGTGCACCCGGCCGTGCACTTCATTTTCGCGGCGGTATTGTTTTCGGCCGATCAGATGCTTATTCTCTGGATTCAAAACCGTTCCACCAACTCCACAGCCACCAGACTGGCGAATTCAGGGGGATTCCAATGAAACAAGTTCTTTGCCTGCTTGGCATTCTGACCCTGTTCCCGGCGGCCGCAGCCGCTCAGGAACTCACCGATGCCGACAAGGCTCTGATTCAGAAAATCACTGAAGCCGGTGGGCAGGCGATGCCGCTCGCGAAAAACGATGCCCGGCTCAGCGTTGCCTTTCACCTCTCCGACAAAGAGATCACCGACGACACCCTTGCGATTCTCAAGGACGCTGCCAGCGTGTATTCGCTCAATCTCCGCGGCACCAAAGTCACCGACGCCGGACTCGCACACCTCGCCGGCCTGAAAGGGCTCAGCCGCCTGCACCTTGAAAAAACGGCTGTCACCGACGCCGGGCTGCCGCACATCGCCGGCCTGCCCGCCCTTGAATATCTGAACATCTACGAGACCAAAATCACCGACGCCGGACTCGCTCACCTCGCATCCGTCAAATCGCTGCGTCGCCTGTTTGTCTGGCAGACACCGGTCACCGAAGCCGGCGAAGAAGCACTGAAGGCTGCGATTCCGGAAATCCAGATCGTCCCGGATTTCAAAAAGGATCGTGAGCGGGAAATCGCGGAAGCCGGCCGTGCTGCTGAAGACGGCGGCAAGCTCGTCGAAGAGCTCGCTGCCATGGTGGAAGCCCAGAACAAAGTGGTCGCGGAAACTGCGGCAGCCAGTGAAGCGGCCGCCAAGGCTCACGCCGACGCTCAGGGGGCACTCGACGCCGCCAATAAGGCGCTCGAAACAGCCAACGCCGCCAAAGCTGCCGCCGACAAAGCACTCGCTGATCTGAAGGCCGACCCCAACTCCCCCAAGGACGCCGTCACTGCCGCTGAAACGGCCGCGACAGAAGCCGCCACTGTGGTCGCCACAGCCACTGCCGCTGTGGAACCTTTGAAAAAGCCGGCCGAAGAAACAAAAGCTGCCGCCGAAGCCGCAAAGAAAAAGGCTGACGAAGCCGCGGCCAAAGCCAATGAGCTCAAGACAAAGTCCGAAGAAGCGGTCAAAAAAGCTGCTGAACTCAAGACCAAACTCGAAGAACTCAAAGCCAAAGCCGCCGGCAAGTAAACCATCACAAATCCGAACTCCTGCCGCAGCGGGCGCCGCAACTTTCCCGGCGCCCGCCGACGGATTTACTCCGCTACTTCCCGGAGCCTGCTCCCGCGTGTTAAGCATGCCCCTTCAGCTGGAGCCCGGTTCGTCGCTGGCGGATGCGGCACGGCACTTCGCCAGTGACCCCTTTCTGCTCATTCTGGACAGTGCCGGTCGGCACCGCGAACGCGATTCCCGCTACAGCCTGCTCACCTCAGACCCGCTCGCTGTCTGCCGCATCGACCGCGCGACAGCTGGCATTGACCCCTTTGAAACGCTCCGTGGCTGGCAACAGACGCTCGATGCTGTCGTTCCACCGGATGCTCCCGGTCTGCCACCGTTTTGTGGCGGCATCGCCGGGCTGCTCAGCTACGAGCTGGGTGAGGCCTTTGAACGGCTCCCCAGACCCCCCGGAGACGTTCTGCAGACCCCGGCACTGCTCGCCGGACTGTTCGACTGGGCTCTCGTTCAGGATCATCTGCAGAATACGCTGACGGCCTGGGTGCTGCCGGTTCACAACCGTGGTCCTGAGCGTCTGGACTGGATTCGCAGTCGATTGCAGGGCGTGGCCTGTCCGGCTCTGTATGGCGGTGGCGAAGCGCCGCGGACTCGGCCCCGGCGAACTTTCCCGGGCAGGCTGCAGCAGCTTGAACCCAGCACTGCCGTGTATTCGAATTTCAGCCGCGAGTCTTACCTGACGGCGGTGGAACGGGTGATCGAGTATATTCGGGCGGGCGACATTTTTCAGGCGAATCTGTCGCAGCAGCTGCACGCGGAGTGGTCAGGAACGCCGCTGGAATTGTTCCTGCGGGTGCGTCGTTTGAATCCCGCCCCTTTCTGCGGGCTGCTGCACCATGAGGACACGACGATCGTGAGTGCTTCGCCCGAGCGATTTCTGAAGGTGGATCCGGACGGTCGTGTGGAGACGCGTCCGATCAAGGGGACGCGACGCAGGCAGCGGTCACCGATCGCAGATCTGTACGCGGGAGCAGAGCTGGCGGCCAGTGAAAAGGACCGGGCGGAAAACGTGATGATTGTAGACCTGCTGCGTAACGACCTCTCCCGAAACTGTGCTCGAGGTTCAGTGAAAGTCACGGGGCTGTGTGAGATTGAGCGATTTGAGACGGTTCTGCATCTGGTGTCGACGGTGGAGGGCCGTCTGGCGCCTGGCCGGGACGTGTGGCACCTGCTGTCCGGCTGTTTTCCGGGCGGATCGATCACCGGGGCTCCGAAGATTCGGGCGATGGAGATCATCGCGGAACTGGAGCAGGTGGTACGTGGTGCGTGGTGCGGGAGTCTGTTTGCACTGGGTCCGGCGGGGGCTTTTGACAGCAGCATTCTGATTCGCACGTTCACATGGGCGGACGGCTGGGTGCAGTTTCCGGTGGGTGGTGGTGTCGTGGCTGACTCCAATCCGCTGGAGGAATATCGCGAGACGCTGCACAAGGCGTCGGGGATGATTCGGGCCTTGCGGACGGCGGCGGTGGATGGATGAAAAAACAGCCCCTGCAGACAGACATCTGCAGGGGCTGAGCGAATTTCGCGGCAGCGGTGAAACGCTGTTGTGTCTGAACGCTGCCTTATCAGATCAGTGTCCGGCAGGGGCGGAGCCGTCGACGTGGACAGCCTTGTAGCCACCGCGAGCCTTGAAGTAGAGAATGAGCAGCAGATAGAGGACCGCCATGGCGGCCGGGACAAAGGAGGTGAGCTTCAGAGCCTGGCGACCACCATACAAACCAGCGGCATCGACCAGTGCCTTGTCTTCGGCAGCGGTTGCGGATGCTGTGGCCCACCATGCGGCCAGAGCGTCTGCGTTGGCATCGGGCTTGCCGGCCTTCGCGGCCAGTTCCTGAGCGCGGGCCAGTTCTTTGCCGTTGTCGGCCAGCACACCCACCTTGGCGCCGTCGAGTCCTTTGACCTTGAAGCCAAAGAAAGCGCTCTCGGTACCTGCCTGATAACGCTCGTACACGGCGGCGTTTTTCGCCAGTTCCAGAGATGCGTTGTAGTCCTGTTTGAAGCCGATCCCGGGTCCTCCGAGCAGGCCGGCCGAGAGCATGCCGACGCCACCAATCGCGCCAATCGTGATTGCACCACCCTTGGGAAATTGCTCGGACACGACAGCCAGCATCGTTGGCCAGAGGAATGTCTTGCCGGCAGCATAGACGGTGGCCGCAACCACACAGATCAGTCCCGATTCGGCGACACCGAGGAGGTTGAGGCCGATAAAGCCCAGAATTCCGCTTGCGAACAGCAGTCCCAGAGGAGAAATTCGATGCACGATCGGACCGGCGAAGAATCGCAGCGCAAACATGAGTGCTGAGGTGTAGACGAACAGCAGGAGACCTTTCTGAGGTGACGCCATGATGTTGCCGGTGATTTTGGAAATCCACGAGTCGGTGCCCAGTTCCACGTAGCCCACCATTGCATGGATTACAAGCAGGACGAGCATGAGCGGAGCAAAGAGCTGTACAACCATGCTGCCGATGCTGACCCCGGCTGCACTGGCTTCGGATTTCGGGAACTTCTGGCCCAGCAGCATCGCTCCGTAGAGCACCACAGGCACCATGAACAGCGAGATCTGGATTTGCCAGCCCACGGCCTTTGCGGAGTCCGGATTCATGAAGTAAGACGCAAGGCCTCCGACAATCAAGCCGCCCGGCCAGCCGGCGTGAAGAATGTTCAGGTAGTGAGTTTTGTTGTCGGGGAACAACGTGGCAACCAGGGGGTTGACGACGGCTTCAGCAATCCCGTTGCCGATGGCGAACAGGAACATGCCCCAGAACAGACACTGATAGGCAGCTTCCTTGCCACCGGATGCGAAGGCTGCACCGGCAGCCAGTGTGAGGACGGCAGACACGAAATGTGTCAGAAAGGCAAGGAACATGAGTCGGCCATAGCCCAGCGTATCTGCGAGGAAGGAGCTGAGCAGGATGATGATGCCGAAACCAGTCAGACCACCTCCGGTAATCTTTCCGAGTTCGGTCATGGTGAAACCGTACTGTTCGGCCCATTGGCCAAGAATGCCGCCGCGGATGGAGAATCCGACGCCGGCTGCGAGAATTGCCATGAATCCCGCCCACAACAAACGCTGAGCGTTGGGTGCGGCGGCAGATGCTGGTTCTGACATCGTGCTGATACCTTAAAAGCTGGTGGGAAGAAGGAGTGGGTTTCGGGGGAATGAGCAGGAGCGGACGCGGGACCACGCAGGTCATACCGGGCACCCATCCTAATGGTTTTACCGGCCATTTTTCAATCCGCAGTGCTGGTCTTTGCCGGGAACGCATGCGGAATCGGGCGATTTTTGTTGAAAAAATGGCTTCGGTTGTTCTCAGCACCACGCTCCTGTCGGCATCGGAGCCCTCGAAACGCTGTATCCGCCACCGTGCAGGGCGGACTTCCGCGAAATCGATGATTTCCGGATTCCACGGTTGACTCTGCTCAACGGCCTGAATAGCCTTTTCATGTGTCGCTGAGAGCGTCGGTTTCGCTTTTCGGTCTCTTTCACGAAAAAGTCCCGCAATGTCCCGCCTTCCCCTGCTTTCCGGCCTGCTTCTTCTTTCGCCGTAAGGTTTCGGGGATTGTCTGCTCAAAATAGATAAACCCTGAGGCCATCACCTCAGGGTTTTTTTACATCCCTGCTTTTGCGTTGTGCTCCGGAGCTGTTCCATGACCGGTGATCAGATTGTGATCTTCGATACCACACTTCGTGACGGCGAGCAGTCGCCTGGCTGCAGTATGAACACGCGTGAGAAGCTGGAAGTTGCGCGGGCGCTGGTGGAGCTTGGCGTGGACGTCATCGAGGCGGGGTTCCCGATTGCCTCACCAGGGGATTTCGATGCGGTTTCTCAGATCGCATCCCGATTTGGTGACCGCACCACCATCTGTGCTCTGGCACGCAGTCGGGATGAGGACATCGCTAAAGCCAAAGGCGCGCTGGCTGGTGCCGAAAAACGCCGCATTCACGTGTTCCTTGCCACGAGTGCCATTCATCGTGAATTCAAGCTGAAGATGGACAAGGCGCAGATCATCGAGCGCGCTGTGCGTTCCGTTCAGCAGGCAAAGGAATTCTGCGACGACATCGAGTTTTCTCCCGAAGACGCCGTGCGGACAGAGCTTGATTTTCTCTGCGAGGTGGTTGAGAAGACAATCGCCGCCGGAGCGACCACGGTGAATATTCCTGATACCGTCGGCTACGCCACTCCAAGCCACTACTTCCGTGTGATCTCCCATCTTAAACAGCATGTTCCCAACATCTCCCGGGCCGTGATCAGTGCTCACTGCCATGACGATCTGGGACTGGCGGTGGCCAACAGTCTTGCGGCCGTGGAGGCCGGAGCGCGGCAGGTGGAATGCACAATCAACGGGCTTGGCGAACGCGCCGGCAACGCGGCCCTTGAAGAAATCGTGATGGCAATCCGCACCCGTGGTGACTATTACAAGGTGCGCACCGCCATCAAAACTCAGAAGCTCTATCCCACCAGTCACCTTGTTTCATCCATTACCGGCATGAAAGTTCAGCGGAACAAGGCGATTGTCGGGCAGAATGCCTTTGCGCACGAAGCCGGCATTCATCAGCATGGTGTTCTGCAGGAACGTTCCACGTATGAAATTATGCGTCCTGAGGACGTGGGTTACGTCGGTCAGAACCTGGTGCTGGGCAAACACAGTGGTCGGCACGCATTCCGGGATCGTGTCGCACAGCTGGGTTTCAATCTCGATGACGCTGCCCTGCAGCGCGCATTCGATGACTTCATCGCGCTGGCGGACCGCAAAAAAGAAATCTACGACACCGACATCACAGCGCTGATCGAAAATCGCCTCACTGACAACAGCGATCGCTGGAAGCTGAAACGCTTTCACACCTCCGCGGGTACCGGCATGATTCCCACAGCCACACTGGAAATGCAGTGTGACGCTGACGAACCCGTGTCGGATGCTGCTACGGGCGATGGTCCCATCGATGCCGTCTTCCGGGCGATGGAACGGATTATGAATCTGAGTGCACGGCTGGAGGAATTCAACGTTCGCAGCGTCTCTGAAGGCAAGGACGCTCAGGGCGAGGTCCACGTGACCATCGCAGTCGATAGTCAGCACTATTCAGGGCGGGGCGTCAGCACCGACATCATCGAAGCCGCCGCCACCGCCTACCTGCGCGCTCTGAATCAGGCCGACAACGCACGACGTACGGCGTCCACCAGCCCTGCAGATCCGGATACTGTCAGTCACGGCGTGTGATGCCGCCAGCGCGCGACGTCCTGACAACCTATCACAGGTCGTTACAGAAAGGAACAGATGTAGTCGGTAACCTGAGACACCTTCAGGCGGAAAGACGAGTTTCCGGCGACATGAAAGGATTCTCCGCCGCGAACCGGTCGCCACTCTTCTTCACCAGCGGCACACCAGACCAGTTCTCCAGACTGAATCTCCATCAGTTCAGGCTTGCCAGTATTGAACGTGTATTCCCCCGGCAGCATGATTCCCAGCGTTTTGATGCTGCTGTCCGGAAATTCCACCGTCCGGCTGGTCACCCGGCCGTCAAAGTACACGTTGGCAGCCTTCACCACCGACACACCCGTAAATCGTGACATCGTTCCGCCGTACCTGCTGAAGTTTTCTGCTGAACAGTCTCGTTCGCGGACCATCCGCGGACGATGCTGTGAAGCGAAACATTAGCGATTCCATCCGCTGCGTACACTCGCCCGAATGGCTCGCAAGGCCGATTTTCGCATCAGATAATTCCGAACGCTGAGCCCGCATCATGTCCACCGGTTCCCCCCTGCCTCCGCTTGCCTTCACTCCCGTACTCAAGCGGATCCGCTGGGGCGGCAGAAAGCTCCAGACGCTGCTTGGCCGCAGTCTCGGGCCGGAATCCGATTATGCCGAAAGCTGGGAAATTGCCGACCACGCCGATGGCACCAGCTGCGTGGCTGATGGTCCGCTTGCCGGTCTGCCGCTCCCCGAAATCGTCCGCCGCTATCCCCGCGAACTGTTCGGACGCCACCAGCACCTCAGTCAGTTTCCGCTGCTGGTGAAGTTCCTCGATGCCAATGACTGGCTCTCACTTCAGGTTCATCCCAACGACCAGCAGGCCAAAACGTTCAACCCCATCGAAAACGGCAAGACGGAAGCGTGGGTCATTCTGCATGCAGAACCTGGCGCTCGAATCTGCTGCGGTCTGCAGGCGGGTGTGACACCCGAGCGGCTTGAGCAGGCTCTGGGTGGCTGTGATCTGGAAGATCTGCTGCACATTTACGAAGTTCACGCTGGTGACTGCATCTTTGTCCCGGCCGGCACTGTGCATGCCATCGGACCAGGCATCGTCCTTGCCGAAATCCAGCAGCAAAGCAATCTCACCTTCCGCCTGCACGACTGGGGCCGCACCGACGCCAGCGGCAAACCACGCCCCATCCATGTCGCCGAATCACTCGCGTGCACCAATTTCCATCAGGGCCCTGTTTCACCCGTCATCCCCCACTCCCGCTGCGACAACGATCACGCCTTTGAAACACTCGTCGACTGCAGCTGCTTTACAATTGATCGCCACCAGTCCCGCAAGCCGTTCTCAATTCCCGGCGATGATCGCTTTCACATTCTGATCTCGCTCGACGGTGATGCCAGCATCGAAACAGCTGCCGGCAACATCAGTCTCCGCTTCGGCCGGACACTCCTGCTTCCAGCCTGCACCAACGGTGCTCGCGTGGTACCCGAAACCGACATTACGCTTCTGGATGTCACCTGCCCTCG
>CAZLOQ010000194.1:8200-10879 GCA_964561125.1 uncultured Chitinophaga sp.
CGACAAATACCCGAATCATGCTGAAAAGCAGGTGGCGTTGGCTGAGCGTCCCCGGTCAGTTCGCTTTGATTCTTATGCACCACGCAGGAATTCCGCACAGCCCTCGAAGTGGAAACCTTCTGCGGGCTGAGCAGACATGATGGAGTAAATCGCCAGTGTATTCCGCGAGAACCGTCGCGACTGACAAAGCGTCATCAGTCGCCCGACGGGTCTGGATAATGCATAGCGATTGCGAAAAACAATGTTTCCTGTCTTCAGGTCCACTCCCTGAAAGCGGACGAAATGCAGTCGACCGCTGAATTCTTCAACGAACACATCATGCGGGCCGCCTGCCAGCAGCTCTGCCAGCGAAATCTGCCTGACTCTGAACAGCACGCCGTTAAACAGCAGGCCCAGCCCGCGGCGCTGACTGCGGCCGTCGGCACCGCTGCAGACCATTCCCTGCTGAAGCTCCGGTTCATCAGGCAACAGCCGCAGCGCACCTTCGATCAGGCCGGTGTTCAGCAGGCGTTCCACGCGATCCAGCTCAGATTGTGTCAGTGAGCCGCAGCGATCTTTGAGCAATCGATCGACGATCGGCACAGACCGGACGGGTGAATCGGGAAGTTTTGAAATCAGATCACGAATCTGACGCATCGAAGACGTCGATGCGGGCTGCAAATGGCTGATGGCCGTGCGCACATTTCGCTGAGTCAGCCGCAGCACACGTCCGTCTCCCAGGAGACTCAGCGCGACCGAGATGCGGCATCCCATCAGACGGCCCCGCTGCCGGCCGGTATGGCTGACTCCAGCTTCGCGCGGATCCCCGCGATTACGCTCTCCAGCAGCGCATCGTTCTGATGCCCCTTTGTATTTGCATCGTCGATCGCCACTTGTACGGCAATCCTGAGGTCACTGACCAGCTCTTTGAGCCGGTCGATCACCTTGATCGGCAGTCCGAAATCAATTTCGACCTGTTGAGTGGTGCTTTCGAGGACGTCCACATGAGTTTCGTAGGTGCGAACTCGGGTGGTGGAATCTTCTTCGTAGGGCTTGTAGTGAGTCTCGCGGCGAAACTTCCGGACGGGGTTGCGTGCACAGGCAGGACGGTTGTCCACGGTAGTGTTGGCCACCATTCTGGGATTCCGGCGCGGCAGCCGATTGCTCAGGTCATGCAGCAGCCCGGAGACGTCCTGCAGTGCCCGCAGCTGCGGGACGGTCAGATCCGCTTCGACTCCGTACCACGCAAATCGCCCGGTATTTCGCGAATTGGCCTGCTGCCGTGCACCATGCTGCGTCACGATTCGCTCGGCAATTGCGAAGATCTCACGAGCAATCAGTTCGGGAGGACTGTCGACGTAGGAATCCCTTGAGACCTCCAGCACTGTGCCGTCCGGTGAACACAGGATCTGACGCACTTCCTGAGACCGGATTTTTTCCAGCAGTGCTGTGGCTTTCGCCAATTCATGCTTCTGACGGGTAAATGTCTGCTGAACCATAACTGTGCTCCCTGATTCAAATCTGTGAACTGAAAAGACCAATGGTCAACAGGAAAGCTCCGGACGCTGGAGCTTTGAAGGCAAACGCCCTCGCTGCCGCGGCCTGTCCGCCGAAGCGGATGGAACTCGGCCGTCAATTCTGCCGCCCCGCCCGATCACTTCGACCTCTGCTGTACCTCGTGGGGACCTCTGACTTTTGTCTGCCCCAGGTCATCGGCACAAATCAGAAAGATTCACCGTAATCCGGCTTCAACGTCTTTGCGGCAGTCTCTGCAGACGGCACTCCCGGTGACTAAAGACTCGTCTGCTCGACTGCAGGAGCGATTTCCGTGGGGAAATCGAGATGCAGTCGGCAGAAAAACTTACCCAGTGCTGATACGTCACCGCAACAGCACCACATGGATTCGGTTCCGCACACGCGACCATTCAAAGCCGTCGCTCGCTGATTCACTCGATGTCAAGGAGGCGCCGCCACGCCCAACGGGAGAAAAGATTCGTAAGGGTGAACTTAAACAGTAACCGGAAATTCACAGGAGTCGGCAATTTCGATTCATCAAAACGGACGGCTATACAAAGCTCATGCCGACATACCGACCAGACCGTCATCCCTCACGCCCGAAAACATGGGCTCCTTTGCCCCCAAAAGGGGACCGACAGAGGTTTACAATCCTATCTGCGACTGACTCAGCCACATCGCTTTCACGATGAACTGAGCCTGAACGCCCGGCCCCCTGAATTCTTCTTTCTTCAATGTCGGAATCTGTTGTCCGATCAACGACCGGCGATTCCGAATTGTCTGGCGGAACATTTCCTCCTTCTGCCTTTGACCTTCTGTCTGTGGCCTTGAATGCAGTGCATTCTGCAGCCTGAGCACTTCTCCTTTCAGTCTTGAAAGAATCTTTTGGCGCAGCTTACAGCCTCCCCTGAGTGTACGGATCGACGGCGGTTTGCTTGCTGTGGCAGTCCTGTTTACCATGGCCTTTTCTGCTGAACTCTGCATGAACAGACAAACTCCGGTGCCACCCGGTTCGCTTCCTGTGAGAAAAATTTTCGCCTTTGCGCATTTTCGCCAAGCGGGTGGCAACCCTGGGCCGGTGAAGCAGACGCACTGGGTAGCCTTAGAACCCTGGCTTCAGACGGGGCGAGCCCGTCCGGGAGCCCTTGGTTTTGTGTTGCCGTGGGGTAGCCTGGGAACCGTCCG
>CAZLOQ010000195.1:0-10858 GCA_964561125.1 uncultured Chitinophaga sp.
CCCGGGGTTCGCGCTGTCGCGGGGTAGCCAGCGAACCTTGGCTTCAGACGGGGCGAGCCCGTCTGGGAGCGCCGGGTTCGCGCTCTGGTCTGCTGTCGTCCTGCAGTGAACGGTTACGTGAGATGATTTGGGTAGCTTAGCTGGACAGCGCCAGGTTCGACGTTCCTTTCACTTCTCACCGCCCACTGCCCGCTTCCCCCTGCGATTTCGGCCTGTAAGGCCAGTTCCATCAGCCCGGGGTGCAACCCCGGGTCAGCACCCAATGCCACCTACTTTCGGCTCCAAATAGAAGCGGTACGGCGCGAGCCGTCCGGTAACGACAGGAAATTTCAGCATTCATCACCGGACGGCTCGCGCCGTTCCGCTAAGAGTAGGTCGCATTGGGCTCGCCCCGTCGGAGCTCAAGGTTCACAGCTACCCCCCGCCACCAACGCCCCTGCAGCCCCCGACGGGCTCGCCCCGTCGGAGCTCAAGGTTCCCAGCTACACCCCGCCGCCAACGCCACCGCAGCCCCCGACGGGTTCGCGCTGCCGCGGGCTAGCCTGCGAACCTTGGCTTCAGACGGGGCAAGCCCGTCCGGGAGCCCCGCGTTCGCGCTACCGCCGAGTAGCCGGCGAACCTCGGCCTCAGACGGGGCAAGCCCGTCCGGGAGCTCGGGGCTCGCGCCGTTCCACTAAAAGCAGGTGGCTCTGTGATCGTCCTGTTCCACGACTTCCCGATGTTCCTGGCAGCGCGCATGGCAGATCGCCTGCTGCACAGGCTTGGCCGTGTGGCCACGGCCGTTTTCTTCACGGCTGCGGCACGGCGGGGACGATGGGGGCGAGGATGGCGGAGGCCCAGGTGGGGTTGTGCTGGATGCTGTGGGTGGCGGAGACGGCGTCTGCTGGCAGGTCGGCGGTTTGTGGTCCTCCGGTCTGAGGGTTGGGTTCATAAAGCGGGGCGCCGGGGCCGGAGATGGTGACGCGGATGCGGTGTCCGCGGTTGAAGATCTGGCTGATCCAGCCGACGTCGAAGGCTGCCTGCACGACTTCGCCGGGCTGCATGAGCACTTCATGGTCGAAGCCGTCGCGGTAACGCAGTCGCAGGGGGTAGTCGACGAGGAGAATGGAGCGACCGTCGGGGTAGACATCGCTGACACGGACAAGAATGTCGGCATCCCGAGCGGTGGACGAGAGGAACAGGTTGGCACGAATGCGGCCGGTCCATTCCACCGGCTGTTCCAGAACTTCCGTGGTAAAGGTGCGGACTTCGGGCTGCTGTTCGAACGCGCGTGCGTCTGCTGCGCCGGGGAAAGCGGTTCCGGGGATCTGCATGGGATTTCGCGGGTCGCAGAGAAAATCGGTTCTGGAATCGGCGACAACCGGGCGGGTGCTGGTGAGGCGTCCATTGGCTTCCAGATACATGGGCGTCATGCGATGGGCCGGCGGAAAGTCATCGGCGGATCTCCAGACGTTTCCGGGTGCATCGGGTTCGCCGACGGCCCCCATGACGAACCAGCGAACGGCGGGTTCCTGGCGGACTTTGGTATCGATGCCTTTGAGCCAGTAGTCGAACCAGCGGAGCATGTGATCGACTTCGGGCCATGCTGCGTGTTCGGGGTAGGTCAGCTGTCCGGTTTTGAAGCCTTTGTTGAGTCGTCCGTGGAGCCACGGCCCGATGATCAGCTGTTGATTTCCGCGGGATTCGGGGCCGCCGTGATGCTGTCGTCCCTGAAAGCTGGCAATTGAACCCTGGTTCATGAAGTCATACCAGCTGCCGATGGTGAAGCAGGGCACATTCATGGAAGCAAAGTGCAGCGAGCAGTCTTCGGCCTGCCAGTACTCGTCATAGTGGGGATGACGGGCCCATTCTTCGAGCAGTCGATCGTTGTCGGCGGGATCACGGCAGACCTGGGCGAGGGAGCGGAAGCGATTGGGGCGAGTGGTGCCACCGATGCGGTAGCCTTCATGGAACAGGCTGAGCCCGGTATCGACCATGTATTGTGCGGCGAGGTGCGGAGGCTGGGTAACGGCAAGGAAGTTCTGGACATAGCCACCCTGCGAACTGCCGAAGGTGCCCACCTTGCCGGTGCTGTACGGTTGTGTGCCCAGCCATTCACAGAGATCGTAGCCGTCGCGGAGTTCTCCCCAGCCAAGAGCGCGGTAGCCAACCCAGGTGCCCTGTGATTTCCATGTGCCGCGGTAATTGACCATGGCGACGACGTAACCACCCTGAGCCAGTCTGGCGGCGGCGCGGCGAGTGGATTCTGAGCGGATATCGGCATAACGCTGCTCGAAGAGGACTGGCCACGGGCCGCTGCCCTCAGGAAAGTACATGTTGGCCGACAGGAGTGTGCCATCCCGCATGGGGATGAACTGGTGTTGTTCGCGGACAGGCGACAGATCCAGCGGCGGTAAATCCTGGGCAACGGCTGTTGTTGCGGGGAACCACGTGGAAGCAAGAGCAGCCGCCAGAACGACGACAGGGGGCAGGAGTTTCATGGCAGGTGGCCTTTTTTCAACCGTCGATAATATCCCAGAATTCATCGGCATTCGCATCTGTCTGTGACTGTTTTGGGGGTGCCGCTGCGGGACTGGGTTTGGCTGGTTTGGGCATTCGGGGGACTGGTTTGGGGTCTGTATTTCGTGCGGGGCGGCGGCGTGTTTCGGGCTGTGCGGCCGGGCCGCAGGCGGGGCATTGACCGCCGCGACCGAGGGGTTTGCCGCAGTTGTTGCAGAGGAGGACTGGCTGATCACTGAAGGCTGCGGGGCTGCCGGAGTGGCTGAAGTCGGAGAGTTGTTCGAGGAGGTCGCGGACATCGAGCCCGGCATCGGCGGCGGGTGTGGCGGCACGACGGGAGTCGCGGGTGCCGTGGGGAGCGGCAGTCGGTGTCGGCGGGCTGGCTGCAGCGACGGCGACGGTGGCAGCGGTGGCGGTTGACGCTGCGGGTGTGGCTGAGGCGGGCAGCGGTCCGGGCGTGGGGCCTTGTTCGCTGATGTTTTCGCTGCGAATGAGTTCGACTTCGGCGGCGCGGTTACTGAGCGGTTCGCGGGCGGTGACGTGCACACGTGCCTGGCGATCGTAGCTGATGGTGACTTCGATTTCGGCGCCTTCGGGGAGATTGGGGGGAAGCTGAGTGATTTCGCAGTCTCCGAGCACCACAGGCGGGTGATCCGGTGCGGTGCCGCTTTCGACGATGCGGACGCGGACGCGAGTCTGGCTGGCGACGACGGTGCCGAAGACATGAGTAACGGACGCGGGGAGCGGAGTGTTGGCGGGCAGCAGGTAATGGGGTTTGCGTTCGGAAGTGACTTCGTCGCGGATGAGGATTCCGAGTGCGCGGGCATTGACGCTGCGAACGCGAACGGCGGGGAGTCGTTTTGCGGTGCTGCCTTTGAATTTCGTGCGGGCCTGTTCGCGGTCGGCGAGCAGCATTCCGGCGTAGTAGGCTGCGCCGTGAGCGATGGACTGGTCCGGCGAGAGCGAGGTGTTCAGAGTTCGGCCGCTGAGTCGTTTGAGGGAGTCGCGAACCATGGGCATGCGGGTGGCGCCGCCGGTGGTGAGCAGCGTGTTGATGCGTGCCCAGCCGAAGTTGTTTTCAGCGAGGATGCGTCTGGTGACGAGTTCGCAGCGTTCGATGAGCGGACGGCAGGCCTGTTCGAATTCAGCCAGTTCGATCGGGTAGCTGCGAATGGTGCCGCCACTGCGAACGGAGATGACAGTTCGCGGCCGCAGTGAGAGGCTGCGTTTGGCCTGTTCGGCTTCGAGTGCAAGGTACTGGAGGTCTTCAGGGGTGCTGCGGGGGTCGATACCGGTCTCTGCGAGGAACTTGCCGGCGGCCAGATCGAGCAGCGTTCGGGTCCAGTCGATGCCTCCCAGCTGCAGGTCACCGTCAACGGCCAGCACGCGGACTTCATCGGGCTGATAGCGAATCACGGCGAGGTCCAGTGTGCCGCCGCCAAGATCAAAGACGAGGAGTTGTTCGTCGATGGCGAGAGCAGAGAAGGCCAGACCTTCCTGTCCGAGCACATGGCAGAGGGCCGCTGCGGTGGGCTCGTTGATCATCTCGATGCGTTCCAGACCCGCTTCGTAGCCGGCGAGCACGGTGGCCTGTCGCTGAGCTTCGCTGAACTGAGCGGGTACGGTGATCACGGCTTCGCGGACTTCACCGAGCTGACTGCGGGCGGCTTTGAGGAGTTTTCGGAGCACCAGCGCGGAGACCTGAACGGGTGAAAATCGCTGGTCGTCGATCTTCCAGAATCGATTATTGTCACCCATGAAGCGTTTGGCGTACTGGATCACGCGGTCCGGTGAAACGATGGCATGGCGGAGTGCTTCGTTGCCGACGACGGCCTGACCACGTTCGATGAAGACAACGGAGGGTGTGGAGAGTTCACCTTCTTCGTTGGGAATGGTGACAGGCTGGCCGTGTTCGTTGAGCCAGGCGATGCAGGAGTACGTGGTGCCGAGGTCAATTCCAACCGCATGCACGGGTTTCATAGCTGTTTCCACAGAAATCCGAAGGTTTGCCGCGATTTCCCAACTGCGGTATCTTATATGGGGGAGCTGCCGGCTTACCAATCAAAAAGCCCGCTGCGGGCTGGAAATCGGGAGTTGTTCAGCGGAGAGTGCGAGGCGTGGGGCGTGACCGGGGACAGAGTGCAGTTCGAGGAGTGAGTAAGGATGGCCGTTCCATGGTGTTGAATTTCCTGCGAAACAGGCGGAGATTTCTTTTTCCGGCGGCATTGATTTGTCAGCTGTTCGTCCTCCGCCTGCAGCTCCTGCCTGCTCAGGCTGCCGTAAAGCTGCAGACCGGCAAATCCCTCGAAAAAGCACTCGCAGAATCCGTCAGCTGTTCAGCCCGGCGAATGCCGTTGCAGCGGCAGCTCCACGACGTGCAGCAGGAATCGGGTGTCTGTGTGATCCGCGACCGGCGTCTGGATCCTTCCGTACCGATTACGCTGCAGACCGGCTTTTTGCCTCGCCGCGAAATGCTCAGACAGCTGGCAGCGCTGCTTCCCGGGACTGCGGCTGCATTCCCCGACGATTACGTCTACATCGGGCCGACCGTGGCCGCACACCGGCTGCCGCTGCTGCTGCAGCTGTTGAACCAGCAGTCAGCTGCCTGGAGACGCCTGCCGGGTTCGACAATCCCTCGACGAGCACTGCTCCCGGTGCGTCCGTCATGGGACCGTGCGTCTGTCCCCTCGGAAGTGCTCCTGAACGCCGCGCGGGATGCCGACATCCGCATCACCAACCCCGAAGTGATCCCGCATGACGTCTGGGATTCTGCGGTTCTGCCGGCGATGACCTTTCCTGAACTTGCCTGCCTGATTCTCAACCAGTTCGATCTCTTCCCGCAGCTCAGCGAATCGGCCGCAGAAATTCGCATTGTGCCGGTCCCGACGGAACAGCCGCTGGAACTGCGTCACAGTTTTCCGGCCGAGCTGCGGGCGGCGCTTGAACAGTCGTGGGGTGGCAGTCAGCCGGACAGCGGTTTGCGGTGGACGCGGACCACTGCCGTATTCACTGCATCGCTGGCGCGGCACATTGAGTTCGCAGCACTCGCGGAGCAGCAGCGATCAGCGGGATCAGGCGCTGTCGCAGCAGGCTCTTCCACGCCGGCAGATTCTCTGCGGACACGGATGTTCCGGCTGCAGGCTGAGCGCGCGCCGCTGGGCAGCATTGTCGCCACACTGCGAGCCAGCGGAGTCGCGATTGAAATTGCCGGGGAACAGACACCGGCCGTACAGAAGACGCTGCAGCAGGTTGTGCCGATCAGTTCAGCAGCACAGCGCGGGGATGCATTTTTCAAGGGGCTGTTTGGTGAGCACTTCGGGACAGTGCAGGTCCTGGATGATCGCGTGCAGCTGCAGGAATAATTCGTGTCGAGCGGAGATCAGCCGTGTCGAGCGGGAACAGGGCGTGTGGAGCGGGAATGCAGAGTGGAATTTCTGAAGTGAAGCGGGAGTGAGCGATGGGACTGATCGGCTATGTGAGTGACGAGCGTTTTTCGGCGCTTGGTGATGTGCAGCTGGAGTTCATCGGGAGTGGCGGCGAGTCGTTTGCGGCGATTTCGCGGGCGAGTGGCAGTGTGTACTGCGACCTGCCTGCGGGTGAGTGGAAGGTGGTGCTCCGCAAGGACGGCTTCGGTGCCAAAATTTCGCAGCTGCGGACTCCGGTGACGCAGCCCCTCCAGTTTCGACTGCTCTCCGACGGCCTGCTCGGCTATGCCTGGCCGAAGTGGGTTCGCGGGGGTGAGGAGGCGGAGTTTCGGGTGCATTCGGTGGAACCTTATCAGCTGGAACTGTGGCGTTACGGCTGGGAGCCGGAGCGTGTGCGGGAACTCGGCTGGCACGACGAACACGCTCCGCGGGCGGTCATGCAGGTGACACCGGACGGCGACTACACGCAGACAGGTTGTGAATGGAACCGAGTGGGTTACGGGTCGACGACGCATCGACAGTTTGTCACGGCGCCGGATCGCAGTGGCCTGTATTACTTTCGGGCGAGCACGGCTTCGGGAAGGCGGTTTTCATTTCCGTGGATTGTGGCGCCCCGGCAGCCGGAATCGCGTACAGCGGTCCTCGCCTCCAACATCACCTGGAACGCCTACAACTCCTTCGGCGGTCGCAGCAATTACCTGCACGCAGATCGCCTTCCGGCAACTCCCACGGTCAATTCGCGGATGGAGCTGCCGCGGTACCAGGACCCGGAGCACGGCACGTGGGGGTATGCCGGGTATGACCGGCTGTCGTTTGAGCGGCCGGAGCCGTTTTGTGCGGTGGAATTTGAAGAGCGCGTGTGTGATCCGATCGAAGGTCGTCAGGCCTGCCACCTCGCTCCGGCCGAATGGCGACTGCTGGGCTGGCTTGAACGTGAAGACTTCGCATTTGATTATTATGCAGAGACGCAGCTGCACGACGGCACACTGGATCTTTCGGCGTACGAGGTGCTGGTGATCGCCGTGCACCCGGAGTACTGGACAAGGTCGATGTATGAACGAGTGAAGCGCTGGGTGTTTGAGGAAGGCGGGCGACTGATGTATCTGGGAGGAAACGGCCTCAACTGCGAAGTGACGCTGCACGACGACGCATCGATGACCGTTCACAACGGCGCCATTGAATCGCTCTGGGCAGCCGGCATGGGAGGCCATGACAGTCGGTTTGCGATGCGGTGTGAATCGGAGGCCAGCCTGCTGGGCGTGGTGTTCACTCCGACCGGCGCGATGACCGGAGCACCCTATGAAGTGCTGGATGCGAACCACTGGATCTTCGCCGGCACGGGACTCCGGACTGGCGATCTGTTTGGCCGTCATTCGCTGCATCGTCGCTGTCCGGGCGGCGCTTCGGGGCATGAGACGGACAAACGTTCTGCGAGCACTCCTGCAGGCACTCAGGTGCTCGCCACGGGACTCAATCCGGACAATGGCGGCGCCGAAATGGTGCTGTTTGAGACATCCTCCGGCGGACAGATATTTTCGGTGGGATCCATTAATTACGTGGCTTCGCTGCCGGTGGATGCTGCCGTGTCGCAGATCACTTCGAACGTACTGCGGCGATTTCTGCGGCAGCGGGAAGTCTGAGGGGGCTGGGGAGTGGTTGTGCAGAGATCTTCGCGCTATCAGAAGCAGATGCTTTTTGCGGGTATCGGAGAAGCCGGGCAGCAGCGGCTGCAGTCCAGCAGTGTCCTGCTGGCCGGCTGCGGGGCGCTGGGCTGTGTGCTTGCTGACAGTCTGGCGCGCGCGGGTGTCGGACGGATTCGGATCATCGACCGCGACTTCGTGGAACTGAGCAATCTGCAGCGGCAGATTCTGTTTGATGAGCAGGATGTGCAGGAGCATCTGCCGAAGGCGATTGCAGCTCAGCGGCGACTCCAGCGGGTGAATTCTGAAATTGTGATCGAGCCGATTGTGGCGGATCTGGACTTCAGCAGCATTGGTCGACTGTGTGCGGACGTCCAGCTGATCCTCGATGGTACAGACAACTTCGAAACGCGATACCTGATCAACGATGCGGCTCTGGAATACGGGATACCATGGATTTTTACGGGTGTGACCGGGAGCAGCGGGCAGGTGCTGGCGGTTCTGCCGGGGAAGAGTCCGTGCCTGCGCTGTCTGATGCCGCAGCCGCCGCCGCCGGGGGCCACGGAAACCTGCGATACCGCTGGGGTGCTCGGACCAGCCGTTGGCGTGCTGGCGTCGCTGCAGGCCGCCATGGCCCTGAAAATGCTCGCCGGGCACGTCGCTGAATTCCCGCCGCAGCTCACGCTTATGGACGTCTGGAATGGAACGCATCGCCAGGTGGACCTGTCCCCGTTGCTGGCGTCGCGGGCCTGCCCGGCCTGCCACCACGGGGAGCGGCTCTGGCTGCGAGGAACCAGGCGGGCTGCTTCAACGGTGCTTTGCGGCCGCAACGCCGTGCAGATCAGCCCCGCTGAACCGCTGATGCTGACGCTGACAGAGCTGGCTGATCGACTGCGGGGACTGGGGGATGTCGTTGTCAATCGCTTTCTGCTCCGACTGACGCTTGCAGCTGGTCCCGACACTGCAGATATTCCAGCGGAGTTTACGGTTTTTCCGGATGGCCGGGCGATCATTCGAGGAACCAGCGACTCCATGGTCGCTCGCAGCCTGTATTCCCGTTACATTGGCGGCTGATTTGCGGTTAACAGTTCCGACGTCGCGGGATCGCCGTGTGAACTGGCAGCCAGCCGATGGCCCGTGCTGGCATCTTCCCCCGGCAAGGATGTTCTGCTTTCTATTTTTTTCTGCATTTCAGATGGCTTCTGTGCTTTCCAATTACCTTCAGCTGATCCGGTTCAGCCACACGATCTTCGCACTGCCCTTTGCGTTGCTGGGAGCGGTGCTGGCGTGGGCACAGCCGGACACGGTGTTCCGCTGGAGGGATTTGCTGGGAATTCTGATCTGCATGGCGACCGCTCGTTCCGCGGCGATGGCATTCAATCGTCTGGTGGATCGAAGAATTGACGGTCTGAATCCACGGACAGCCGGGCGACATCTTCCGGCGGGTTTACTGAGTGTGCGTGGTGTGACTTTGTTTACGGTGGCCAGCAGTGTGCTGTTCGTGGCTGCGACGGTCATTTTTCTGCCCAAAACTCTGCCGCTGATGCTTTCGGTGCCTGTGCTGTTGTTTCTGCTGGGTTATTCGCTGGCGAAGCGATTCACAAGTCTGTGCCACTACTGGCTGTCGGCGGCGCTGATGCTTTCGCCGATTGCTGCATGGATTGCAGTGAGGGATGAACTGTCGCTGATTCCGGCTTCGCTGGGGGCGGTGATCTTCTTCTGGGTGGGTGGTTTTGACATTCTGTATGCGTGTCAGGACGCCGACTTCGATCGTTCTGCGAGGCTGCACAGCATTCCGGCAAGGTTCGGCGTTGGACGAGCCCTGCGCATCGCTCTGGCAAGCCACGTGATCACAATTGCGATGCTGCTGGGGGTCTGGCAGATTGCTGGTCTGGGCTGGATTTTCCTCGCAGGAGTTGTGGTGATTGCGATGCTGTTGCTGTATGAGCATTCGCTGGTCAGTGCGAGTGATCTGACACGTGTGAATGTTGCCTTTTTTCAGGTAAATGCGGTTGTCAGCTTTGGAGTGCTGGCTGCGGGTTGTCTGGATCTGTGGTTCACCTGAAACAATTTTTCAAAGATGGTTGTTATGTCTACTGCAGAAATCAGTTCCCCGCTTCCGGCGATGCAGGCGATCATCGATAAAGTTCTGGCCGGTGAGCGATTGACTTTCGAGGATGGGCTGGTGCTGGACGAGCAGTCCGACCTGCAGACGCTGGGACGGCTGGCGAATGTGGTTCGCGAGCGCAAGAATGGAAACTTCGCCTGGTACAACACGAACATCCATCTGAACCCGACAAACGTCTGTGTCTATCGCTGTCGGTTCTGTGCATTTCGTGCCGATTTACGGGATGAGAAGGCGTACACGTTCACTGATGAGATGCTGCGTGAACGGGTGCTGGAGGGACGTGCCGGGGGTGCGACAGAAATTCACGTGGTCGGTGGTCTGCATCACAAAAAGAGTTTTGACTGGTATCTGAATGTGGTGCGAGTGATCCACGAAACGTGTCCGGAGATTCATATCAAGGCGTGGACGCCGGTCGAGATCAACTGGTTTGCCTTCATCACCAAAAAACCCGTCCGCTGGGTGCTGGAGCAGATGATCGAAGCGGGACTGGGCAGCATGCCGGGCGGCGGTGCGGAGATTTTTGACGAGGAGGTGCGTCGGCAGATCTGCGAGCACAAGGCGGACAGCGACGTGTGGTTCGACGTGCATCGAACGGCGCACGAACTGGGTCTGCGATCAAACGCAACGATGCTTTACGGCCATGTTGAAAAAGCTCGTCATCGGGTCGATCACCTGCTGCGACTGAGGGCTCTTCAGGATCAGACAGGTGGCTTCCAGACCTTTATCCCGCTGGCGTTCCATCCTGAGAACACCGAACTGTCATCGATTGTGAAACCGGATATTCTCAGTGACCTGCGAATGGTGGCCCTGTCCCGACTCATGCTGGACAACTTCGACCACATCAAGGCGTACTGGATCATGCTGGGCGAGCAGACTGCACAACTGGCGCTCAGCTACGGTGCTGACGATATTGACGGCACTGTGGTGCACGAGTTGATTTACCACGATGCAGGAGCGAAGACGCCTGAGGGAATGACGGTCGATCAGATTCATCGACTGATTCGGGAGGCCGGGCGGATCCCGGTTGAACGGGACACACTGTACCGACGTGTGATTCGTAACGGGCGACACTGGACAGTGGGTGCACACGTGTAAATGGTAGCCGTTCACAACCGGACCACGGCAGACCAGCCAAGCTCAGGCAAAAACGCGAGGATGAGGACCTC
>CAZLOQ010000196.1:0-2825 GCA_964561125.1 uncultured Chitinophaga sp.
TCCGAAAATCTCCCGCTGCACTGGCTCCGCATGATCGCTCCAACCACACACGACTCCTGCGATTCCTCTGCCACCCTCGCGGAGCTCGATGACTTCCCGGTGGAAACCGTGGAAACCATCGTGCTGGTGCGTTACGGTCGTGTTCCGCAGGTGGCGCGGTTTGGCTGCGGGCATCTTTCAGTGGTTCCTGAGCGCGGAGATGCTGTGGTCGTTTCTACCGAGCGTGGACAGGAATGCGGCACTGTGCTGCATCTCAGCCCCCGCAACGCTGCCCTTCCGGACGACGAACTGGGACTCACCGGAAAACTGCTGCGTGCAGCAACTCCTGCCGACCTGCAGACTGCTGCCCGCCTGCAGTCGGAATGTGACGCGGCTTTCGGTACCTGGCTGCAGCGTGCCGGGCAATGGCAGCTGCAGCTGCAGCTGATTGACCTCGAACGGACACTCGACGAGCAGCTGATTCTCTACGTCCTCAACGATCGCGGCCCGGAAACCACTCGACTGGCCCTGCTGGCTGCGGCTGCGGGGCATGGTGTGGTGCACGTGCAGCCGGCATCGGCCGATGGGATTGTGCCCGAGAAAAAAGGCGGTGGCTGCGGGGACTGCGGCTGTTCCACCCATTGACTCTGCCAATCCGCCCTGCGTTTCTTCTCTGTGCACTGGCATCTGCCGCTCAAACACGATATCTATTCACTTCACTCCTGAAGCCGTGTTCGCCCACCACACTCTGCTTCACCATATCTCCCGCCTCGTTACTGGAAGATCGCATGCGCGCCCTCATTCGGCTCTGCTGCCCCGTCTCCTGCCTGTTGTTTTGCCTGCCAATCCCCGCCTCCGCCCAGACTCCCCCCGCAGCAAAGCTCAATCACGCCGATCTGAGCGTTTATCTTGATGACAGCGGGATGCCTGCACCCGTCCGCTCACCGGATGACTGGCAGCGACGCCGCCAGCAGATCCTTCAGGGTATGCAGGATGCCATGGGCCCGCTGCCCCCGCGGACAGAGCTCCCGTTTGCCGCACAGATTACAGAAGAACGCATGCTCGGTTCGGTTCGCCGGATCACGCTGAGCATTGTGGTGGAAGGTCAGGACCGGCTGCCCTTCGACCTCTACATCCCCGCAGCGCTCGCCGAAAGCATCACCTCCACAGCACTGGCGGCTGACATCTCGAGGCTCCCCGCAACCGCCCGGCTGCCTGCGGTGCTCGCACTGCATCCCACCGGCGAAGCCGGCAAACGCATTGTCGCGGGCGAAGCAGGCAAGGCTGGTCGCCAGTATGCCATTGAACTCGCCCAGCGCGGCTATGTTGTAGCTGCCCCCGACTACCCTTCATTCGGCGACCTGAAGGACTACGACTTCGCGACAGACAACTACGTTTCGGGAACGATGAAGGCCATCGTCAATCATCGTCGCTGCACTGACTTTCTCACGGCGCTCCCGTTCGTTGACGGCGAGCGTCTTGGAGTGATCGGACATTCGCTGGGTGGTCACAATGCCATCTTCCAGGCGGTCTTCGACGAACGACTCAAGGCCGTCATCTCCAGCTGCGGCTGGTGCCCGTTTGCAGACTACTACGGCGGCAACATCACCGGCTGGACAAGTGACCGCTACATGCCACTGCTGAAAACCCGGTACAACCTTGATGTCTCTCAGGTGCCGTTTGACTTCTACGAACTCATCGCCGCACTGGCCCCCCGCACCTTTGTCTCCGTATCTCCTGTCGCTGACGGCAATTTCGACGTGCAGGGTGTGCGCAAGGCGATTCCTGTGGCCAGCACGATTTATGCGCTGCACAACGCCCGTGAAAACCTCGTACTGCTCACTCCCGACTGCGGTCACGACTTTCCCGCCGACATTCGACTGCAGGTCTACGGGATTCTGGACCGCACGCTGAACCACAAGCCGGACGCCTTCGATCCGGACTACTCCCTCGAACTCCCCCGCATCGCTCCCACTGCCCCCGCTGATGCACTCAGTACCTTCGAGGTGCTCCCGGGATTCCAACTCCAGCAAACCGCCGCTGAACCGCTCGTCACAGATCCCGTGGCGATTTCCTACGACGCGGATGGGCGATTATATGTAGTGGAAATGCGGGATTATTCTGAGCAGGATCGGGAGCACCTGGGAGTGATTCGGCTGCTCATCGACACCGACCAGGACGGCCGTTTTGATGACAGTCGCGAATTCGCGCGGGGACTCAGCTGGCCCACTGCCATCATCGCTGCCGAAGGGGGCATCTTCGTGGCGGCCGCGCCCGATGTGTTCTTTCTGAAGGACACCGACGGCGATTTCAAGGCCGACATCCGGGAAGTTGTTTTCACCGGCTTTAACCGCAGCAACGTTCAGGGGCTGATCAACAGCTTTCACTGGGGCCCGGACAACCGGATTTACGGATCGGCCAGCACTGTTGGCGGGAGCATCACATCTCCCCGATATCCTGACCGCCCGGCTGTGGAATGCCGCGGCCGGGATTTTTCCTTCAACCCCAAAACACTCGAACTCCGCGTGGAAACCGGCGGAGGGCAGCACGGGATGAGCTTTGACAACTGGGGACGCCGTTTTGTGAGCGCCAACAGCGACCATGCCCAGCTTGTGATCTACGCAGATCGCTACCTCGCCCGCTCCCCACTGGCCAGCCCGGCACCCGCCCGCATCAGCATTGCAGCTGATGGTGGCCAGGCTCCGGTCTTCCGCATCAGTCCCGTCGAACCCTGGCGAATCGTCCGCACGCGACTCCGCGCTTCCGGTCTTTCCAAAGGACTCGTCGAAGGTGGCGGACGTCCGGCAGGTTACTTCACAGGAGCAACCGGGATCACGATCTATCGC
>CAZLOQ010000196.1:2835-10689 GCA_964561125.1 uncultured Chitinophaga sp.
TCAGGCATCGCCATTATCGGTGATGTCGGCAGCAATATCGTGCACCGCAAGAAGCTCACGCCCTCAGGAGTGATCTGGTCAGCCGAACGCATGGACCCGGGCCGCGAACTCCTGGCTTCACGCGATATCTGGTTTCGCCCGGTCCAGTACGCCAATGCCCCCGACGGCTGTCTGCACATCCTTGACATGTACCGCGAAGTCATCGAACACCCTGCCAGTCTTCCGCCGGAAATCAAGAAACACCTTGACCTCACCAGCGGTCGTGATCGCGGACGACTCTACCGCCTCGCCCCGGTCAACTGGAAATACCGCCCCTCGCCGCAGCTCAGCAAAGCCACCACCACAGAACTCACAGCCCAGCTTGAACACCCGAATGCGTGGCACCGTGACACCGCGTCACGACTGCTGTATGAGCGTCAGGATGCATCCGCGGTACCGCTGCTCAGAACCCTGCTCAGATCATCAGAACAGCCGCTCGCCCGTTTCCATGCCATCGGGGCTCTCGATGGACTCGGGGCCCTCGCTGCCGACGACGTCCTCGTAGTGCTCGCCGATCCCGTCCCCGAGGTTCGTGAACGCGCCATCCTTGCTGCCGAGGCCTTCCGCGAGGATTCTGCTGTGCAGCAGGCGTTGTTTGCCATGAGTAATGAAGCGGCCC
The DNA here is from genome assembly GCA_964561125.1 of uncultured Chitinophaga sp. Classification (GTDB taxonomy): domain Bacteria; phylum Planctomycetota; class Planctomycetia; order Planctomycetales; family Planctomycetaceae; genus SXXK01. The sequence continues at coordinate 3,494 of CAZLOQ010000196.1, forward strand.
CGCGGACGCTCATGCAACTCGCCTTCACGCTCGGCGAACTCCCCGAATCGCCCGCTCGCCTCAGCGCTCTCAGCCGGATCCTTACCCAGGCAGGCAGCGATCGCTGGATTCGCACGGCCGTGCTCTCCTCACTTGGAAGCTCAGCCCCCGAGGCACTCGTGACCGTCGCCCGCCAGGCGGCGCAGCCTGGCGCTGCAGCAGCACTCCCGGAACTCGCCGACCTGGCCGCACGGCGCTGGCAGCCCGCTGATCAGCTGAGCACCTTCGGTGAGGCGCTCGCAGCCGCCAATGGAATGCCGGCGCTCCAGGTGCGACTGCTTCAGGCCGCCGCAACCGCCAACCCCGCACTCGCAGCCCAGCCTGAATTCAAGGAACTCACAACCACCCTCATCAGCACTGCGCGCAGTTCCGTTGAACAGGCGGCAAACGTTGATGAGCAGGCCGCAGCGCTGCGTGTCCTGAGTCTCTCAACGTGGTCGCAGTCCCGCGACCTGCTCCTGCCACGGCTGGAACCCACCATCGCCCCCGGTGTGCAGTCCGCCGCACTGGATGTCGCTTCCGGCTTTGCCGACGCGGAAATTGCCGGCGAGCTGATTGAACGGCTCCCGGCGATGTCCCCGGCACTCGTTCCCAAAGCCCGTGAAGCACTCCTGCGCCGCCCGGTCTGGGCCGCTGCACTGCTCGATGCCATCACCGCAGGGACGCTGCCGGCTTCCTCCATCACTCCCACCGAACTTCAGCGACTTGCCGATCTGCCGGATGATGCCGTGCGTTCCCGAGCCATCAAACTGCTCGAAACCACCGCCCGTTCATCCCGCGATGACGTGCTGCGTGCCTATCAGGTCGCGCTGACTCTCAAGGGCGACGCCGCCCGGGGTCAGGCCGTGTTTCGCCAGCACTGCTCTGTCTGCCATCAGATCGGTTCCGTGGGCCATCAGGTGGGCCCCAATCTGGCATCGTTCAGGAACCGCGGTGCAGAAGCGATTCTGGCCAACGTGCTGGACCCCAATCGCGAAGTCAATCCCGCCTGGCGTGATTACGTGGCTGTGTCGGTTGATGGGACCACGCATAACGGAGTGCTGATCAGCGAAACCGCCGGCAGCCTCACTCTTCGCCGTGCCGAAGCAAAGGAAACCACTCTGCTGCGAAGCGACATTGAGGTGCTCCGCGACACCGGCCGGTCGCTCATGCCGGAGGGACTCGAAAAGAACATCGACCCCCAGGGCATGTCTGATCTGATCACGTGGATCCTCACCAGCGAATGATTCCGCCCGCATCCAAAGGCTTGCTTCCCATGTCATGCTGCTGTTTCCCGAACGTTCTTCGCCGTACGCGGCATTTCCGGCTCCTGCTTGCGGCCGTATTCGCCGCGGCTCCTGCGGGGCTGGCCGGCGACTGGCCGCAGATTCTGGGGCCAGGTCGCGACGGGGTCGCCGTCGGCGAGCGGCTGCACGCGGCGTGGGGCACTCGGGGCCCGAAAAGGCTCTGGGAAACTCCCGTTGGCGACGGCTTTGCCGGTGTCGCTGTGGCGGGGGAAAAGGTGGTCGTGTTCGTGCGTGATGGCAGGGCGGAAGTTGTTCGCTGCCATGCTGCAGCAACCGGAGAACTGCTCTGGCAGGCCCCGGCCCCGTGCAGCTATCAGGGTGGCATCTCCACCGACAAAGGTCCGCGCTGCGTCCCGGTGATCACCGAAAAATACGTGATCACGCTCGGTGTCACCGGGCGCCTCCGCTGCAACAGCCTCGCAGACGGCAAAGAGCTCTGGCAGCGCGACACAACCGCCGACTTTGAACCCCTTGAAGGCTACTTCGGCGTGGGTTCCACGCCTGTGCTGGCGGGTGATCGCGTGATCGTCAATGTCGGAGGTCGCAAAGATGCGTCCATCGTGGCTTTCAGCCTGACCGACGGGAGCACTCTCTGGAAGACCTTCACCGACGCTGCAAGTTACTCCTCCCCTGTTGTGGCCACGGTCGGCAACACCACACTGGCCTGCGTTGTGACCCGACTCAACCTCTGTGGCATCGACACGGCCGACGGCCGCCTCGCCTTTTCGCTCCCCTTCGGTGCGCGTGGTCCCACTGTCAATGGTGCCAGCCCCGTTGTTCTCGGCGATCGCATCTTCCTCAGTTCCAGCTACAACATCGGCTCGCTGCTGGTGTCATTCAGTGCCGATGGTGCGAAGGAACTGCGTCGCGACGAACAGCTGCTCGCCACCCAGTATGCCACTCCCGTCCGCGGGACACAGGACGGCGTGCTGTTCGCGATGGACGGCCGACAGGATGCCGGGAGCGGCTCCGCAACTCTCAAATGCATCGACGTGAACAGCTGGAAAACGCTCTGGCAGGAACCCGGCTTCGACTACGGCACGCTGTTAAGGGTCAATGACGAGCTGCTTGTGGTGACCTGTGGCGGAGAACTCATTCGCGCCGCTGCCGATCCGGCCGGCTATCGGGAAAGCCAGCGGGTAAGGATTCTGGAACCGACCGACAGAGGCTATCGACTCCCTGCCATCAGCAATGGACGGCTCTTTGTTCGCGACGACAGCACGCTTAAATGTCTGGAAGTCGGCCCGCCCCGATGACGCGATTGTCGGGAAAAACGCCTGAAACCACCCAGTTTCAGCAGAAAAAATTCTCACAGCTCCCCGATTCCTGCTCAGAGTTCCCCTGATTTTCTTGCGTTTACCGGGAGAACGAGTCAGACTCCGGGTGGTTAATCTGCCTTCCTGCAATTCATGGGAGAGTACCTTGCGCTGCTTTTCCCCCGCCCGCGTGATCCGCGTCTGTCCAGTCCTCCTGCTGCTGTTCGTCTGGACGTGGCCGACTGCCACTGCTGCGCCCCCGGGGCTTGGCCCGGCCGGTGATCTGCAGCGCATTGAATTTGAATCTCAGGGCCCCGCCACGCTTGTTGGCCGCAATGCCCGCCGCCAGCTGCTGGTCACCGGCGTTTACTCCAGTGGTCAGCGGCATGATCTGACGCATTCGGTCAGGTACACCGTCGATAAGCCGCAGGTGTTGTCCGTAAACGCAGAGGGACTGGTATCTCCTGCGGCCGACGGATCTGCTGTGGTCACGGCTACAGATGTTTCCGGCCAGTCTGCCACGGTCACGCTCACCACCACCCGCTGCAATGAAGACATCGCGGTGAACTTTGAGAACGAGATTGTGCCGGTCTTTACGAAGCTTGGCTGTAACGCGGGCGGCTGTCATGGGAAAGCTGACGGGCAAAACGGGTTCCGCCTGTCACTTCTGGGCTTCTATCCTGATGAGGACTATGAGTTTCTGGTGCATGAGGACCGTGGCAGACGGATCTTTCCGGCTGATCCCGAATACAGTCTGCTCCTGCAGAAGCCAGCCAACATTCTTCCCCACGGCGGGGGCCAGCGGATGTCGCCGGGTACGTATGAATGGGATCTGGTTTCTCGCTGGATTCAGCAGGGCATGCCGTATGGTTCTGCAGAGGATCCTGTACTGCAGCGTATTGAGACTGTCCCGGCCGTGCGGGAAATGAATTTCAGGGGACGCCAGCAACTCTCCGTGCTGGCTCACTACAGCGATGGCACAGTCCGTGACGTGACCCGACTGGCATCCTACGAAGCCAACCACCCCGAAATGGCGATTCCCAGCGGTTCCGGACGTATCACCATTGAAGATGTGCCGGGTGAAGTGGCCGTAATGGTGCGGTTCCAGGGTGAAGTGGGGGTCTTCCGTGCCGTTATTCCGCAGGGATTGCCTGTGAATCGCACCCCACCGCAGAAGAATTTCATCGACGGCCTGGTATTTGGCAAACTGCGGCAGCTGGGCATCCCTCCTGCCGAACTCTGCGACGACGCGGCATTCATCCGCCGCGTCACGGTGGACCTGACCGGACGCCTGCCGTCCGTGAGTGAAACTGAAGGGTTTGTTGCCGATCAGGATCCGTTGAAACGCGATCGACTCGTCGACCGCCTGGTGGACAGTCCCGGCTATGCAGATTATTTCGCCAACAAGTGGGGCGCGGTACTTCGCAACAAGCGTCGCCAGGCGACCGATATCCAGTACACGTACCGATTCCACGCGTGGATCCGCCGTGCACTCCGCGATAACATGCCCTACGACCAGTTCGTCCGCTCAGTGCTCACAGCCACCGGCGAATCCGAAACTCATCCTCCTGCAGCGTGGTATCGCGAGGTGGCGACGTCCACTCAGCAGATGGAAGACGTGGCCCAGCTGTTTCTTGGCATGCGGCTGGCCTGTGCCAAATGTCACCATCATCCGTTTGAACGCTGGAGCCAGCAGGACTATTACGGGTTCGAAGCCTTCTTCTCGCAGGTTGGCCTGAAGAATTCGCGTTACAACCCGCAGCTTAACCAGCCCGACACCGTGTACGTCAAATCCCAGGTGCCAAAATCCCGTAACCCGCGGACGGGGCTGGACGTGCCCCCCACCGGACTTGGCGGCAAGCCGCTTGAAATTGCCGCCTGGGACGACGCCCGCCAGCACCTGGTGGACTGGATGGCTGAACCGTCCAATCCCTTCTTCGCAAAGGCGCTGGTCAACCGCTACTGGAAGCATTTCTTCGGCCGCGGCATCGTTGACCCCGAGGATGACCTCCGCGTCACCAATCCTCCTTCAAACCCGCAACTGCTGGATGCCCTGTCGACACACTTTGTCGAACATCGCTTTGATCTCAAGGACCTTGTGCGCACGATCTGCAAGTCCAGCGCCTACCAGCTCAGCAGCGAGCCGACGCCGGATAATCTTGCGGACACGCAGAACTTCTCGCGATTCTATCCACGGCGACTCACCGCTGAAGTCCTGTACGACGCCGTCAACGCCGTCGCGGAAACGCCGTCTGCTTTCGGCACAATCCCGCAGGGGACCACTGCCGTGCAGTTGCCGGACAATGGTTTCAATAACTACTTCCTGCAGGTGTTTGGCAAACCCGAGGCGGAAAGTGCGTGTGAATGCGAACGTTCGGCCGAAGCCAACCTCTCCCAGTCCCTGCACCTGCTCAATTCCGCAGATGTGCAGGGCCGACTGCAGTCCGGCCAGGGCCGGGCTGCTCGATTTGGCCGCGAGACGGAACGCTCTGTGGAAGACCGGATTACCGAGGTTTACCTGGCGGCGCTGAGTCGTCGCCCCACCGCTGAAGAGCTCCGCTTCGTCTCTGAGAATCTTGCCACCTACACCAATCCCCGGCATGGCTGGGAAGACGTGATCTGGGCGCTGCTTAATACCAGAGAATTCCAGTTCGTGAAGTAAGGCCGGGAGTCGAGCGGGGACCGCAGCAACCATGCTGTACTGACCGGCCCCGGTGTTTTTTCGGCAGGACTCACGGTCGAATCAGGCGGCGTCCGGTGAGGGCAGTTTGTCGGCGCCCAGACGGGCACAGAAATCTCCGAAGGATTCGCCTGCAAGCCTGCTGACACGGTATTCCGTCAGCAGCGGCAGGAGCGTTGGCACGATCTGATCGAGCGGGACCATATCGCGGTAGATGAACCCAAGGCGGGTGCCTTCCACATTGCCGCCAACAAAGACTGTGTACTTCCCGGCAGCTTTGCCAACGAGTCCGATATCGGGGGTGTAGGGGCGAGCACAGCCATTGGGGCAGCCGGTCATATGGACGGCAATGCGGCTGCTTTGCAGACCCAGTCGGGCGATTTCTACATCGAGTTGGTCGATGAGCCCCGGGAGTGCGCGTTCGGATTCGGTGATTGACAAACCGCAGGTGGGGAAGGCCGGGCAGGCGATGGCATAGCGTCGAATGAGCGAGAGTTTCTCGACGGGCAGAATGCCGTGTTCGTCAAGGATTCGATTGATTTCAGCTTTGTCAGCCGGCTGGATGTTGCAGAGGATGAGGCTTTGCAGGGGTGTGAGCCGCACTTCCATGCCGAACCGTTTCAGGATTGTGCGGAGTCCGGTTTTGATGCGAACACTGCCGGAATCGTGGATGCGGCCGTTTTCGATGTTGACACCGAGGAACAGCAGTCCGTCGCCCTGTTCATGCCATCCCAGATGGTCGTCGACATCCGTGACATCGGCAGGGTGGGGTTCGGGGAGCGGCGAGCCGAAGTATTCTTCAACCTTTGTCTTGAAGGCGGGCACACCCCAGTCTGCGATGAGATACTTTAATCGGGCGCGCTTGCGATCTTCGCGGTTGCCGAAGTCCCGCTGCACTTTGACGATGGCTTCGCAGACGGCGATGACCTGTTCGGGGGTTGCGAAGGTGATGCGGCGAGCGAGCGCGGGAAAGGTTTTTTCGTTGGAGGGGGTGCGTCCCATACCACCGCCGGCGAGTACGTTGTAGCCGATGATGCAGCCATTTTCGACGATGGTGAGCAGGCCGAGGTCCTGGGTGTAGAGGTCGACGCAGTTGTCTTCGGGGAACCCGATGGCCATTTTGAACTTGCGCGGGAGATACCGCGTGCCGTAGATGGGTTCTTCCACGGGCTGAAATTCGCCGACATCCGTTTCGACGCCGTCGTCATCTTTCAGCCAGATGTCGAAGTAGGAGGTGGTTCTGGGGCGGAAGTGTTCGGCGATTTGCAGTGCGAGCGTCTGGACCTGTTCGCGAACCGGGTTGTTGTGGAGCGGCGCAGGGCAGGCCATCACATTGCGATTCACGTCTCCGCAGGCTGCGAAGGTGGTGAGTTTAATCCGGTTGATTTCGCGGATCGATTCGCGGAGTCGGGATTTGAGTACTCCGTGGAGCTGCAGACCCTGGCGGCTGGTGATGCGGAGGGTGCCGTTGGCGAGTGAATCGCAGATGTCCAGTTCTGCGAGCAGTTGTTCGGCAGTGAGTCGCCCGCCGGGGATACTGGTGCGAACCATGCAGCTGTACTGTTTGCCCAGCGGTTTGCCGTCGGCATCTTTGGATCGGCGGCTGTCGCGGTCGTCCTGGAGGTAGGAACCGTGATGTTTGAGCAGTGTGGCGGCGTCGTCAGAGAATTCCGGAAGGTCGTTGCCAAGTTCGGCAGCGAGCGTGCCGCGGAGTTGGTGCGAGGCTTCTTTGAGGAGTTCGACTTTGCTGAGCTTTTGTGGAGTGGACATGGTTGGACTGTCAACTGGAGGGATGAAAGGTCAAGCGTCGGCCGCGGATCTGACGGCACTGGCAGCGGCCACGGCCAGTTGATCACAGCGTTCGTTTTCCGGGTGTCCGGCATGACCGCGGACGAGTGTGAACGACACGGAGTGCTGAGCGAGGAGCAGGTCGAG
>CAZLOQ010000197.1:0-10661 GCA_964561125.1 uncultured Chitinophaga sp.
GCTGAGTGCGTCCAGAAGCAAAGTTGAGCGGAAGCGGTCTGCCCAGAAATGCCCCTTCAGATTGTCGAGCTTGTTGAACGCCTGAGCAATTCTTTGGCAGAGGAGTCGATTCCACCAGGCGACGTCACTGAGCTGCCTGCGGATTGTTTCAATCCGGCCAGGGTCTTCGCAGAGTTGACGGATGTCTTTTTCGGAGGGCTGGTGAAGGGGTGCAGCGTGCTTTCGCAGAGACGGGCAGATGATGAGCCACCGTCGAGCGACTTCTTCGGGGCTGAGCTGTTGTGCGAGCTGCGGGTTGGACCGCAGGATTTGCCGAAGGCAGCTGCTGTCAAGGCTGAAGGCGATCAGGTCGATCGCGAAATACTGACTGAAGAGCGCGATCTGGTCTTCAATGAGCGCCCGCCGCTGGTCGCCCCCGTCAGACGATGATGAATGCTGGTCGGTGAGCTGTCTGCCGGGGGCTGCTGTGCAGACAGTGAAGATGCAGTTTGTCTGAGTGGGACAAAATACTTCAGAACGAGCTATACGGGACATGTCAGTTAACCTGAAAATCGCTAGGAAAACCAATACACTGCAAAGTACAACAGTAACCACCCTATATGCGTCAGTCAATAAAATTCAGTCAGCAATTTTTCGACTCGGCTAAAAAGTTCACCTGACGCGGAGGAAGTCTGACACCGGCAGCTCATGATGGCTGTCTGTTCCCCGTCGCGATGGTTCACCGAGAGCAGACCGCGATGGTGCGCCAAAAGTTGCTGAACGACAGCACGCAGAGAGAGACCACCTCCCGGTCTTTGCAGGATCAAAAACACGAGTGTCGGTGCCTGCGTGCAGGCTCACCTGGCGTCCCCCCGCTCTTCCTCGTCAAGGATCTGCTGCAAACCCGGCAGGCCGAACAACTCAACGTGAAACTGCCAAGCCTTGCAGAAATCCTTTTCTTTCTCGTCGTTCTCAAAACATCCGCTCGCTGCCTCGTGTTCGCCGCGCACCTGTTCACCCATTTGAAATGAGGAAAACAAGATTTTCCTTCATCGCGTAAATGCTGTGTCGCGGCACCTGAGAAAACCAGATCAGAACAAAAAGATTAAGCAGGCGGCATTTTGCAGTGGCCATCCGCGAAGGACAGGAAGTCGGCACACCATCACTGGACCGCCTGCGGCGTACCGCCAACAGCGGGTGGCCTTCGATGGACACCCCCCGCCCTGGCGTCTGACTTGATGAAAGTTCTCTGATCAGTCATGCTTTCATCTGCCAGCCCCGCCCTTATTCCTCCCGCCTCCCGGAGTCATCGATGCACCGCTCAGACCGTTGCCTGCTCTTCGCTGCCTGTTCTGTGCTCCTTGGGCTCGTCTTTTCTCCAGACAGAATCTCCGCGGACGACATGTGGAAGGCCGGAGCCGCCAAAGCGGTGATCACTCCGAAGCAGTACATGTGGATGTCCGGCTATGCCTCCCGCAACACGCCGGCTCAGGGCATCATCCATGATCTCTTCGCAAAGGCACTCGCGATCCAGGATCCGGCGGGTCACACAGCAGTGATCATTACGCTGGATCTGGTCGGGATTGACCGGGCCACGTCACATAAGATCTGTGAGTCGATCCAGACGCATCACAAGCTGGAACGCAGCCAGATTTCCATCGCCACCTCGCACACTCATTCCGGCCCTGTGGTCGGCACCAATCTGCTCACCATGTACTCGCTTGCGGCCGACCAGCAGCAGCTGGTGCAGGACTACACAACGCGGCTGATTGAACAGTGTGTGGAGACGGCCGGTCAGGCGATTGGCAATCTGAGTCCGGTGACGCTCGAGGCTGCCGAGGGCACTGCAACCTTCGCCGTGAACCGTCGCAACAACCGTGAAGCCGACGTGCCGATGCTCCGAGAGCAGAACAAACTCATGGGGCCCGTGGACCATACCGTGCCAGTCCTCGCCGCCCGCTCGGCCACCGGAGAACTTAAAGCCGTGCTCTTCGGTTACGCCTGCCACGCCACAGTTCTGAGCGGTATGGAATGGTGCGGAGACTGGCCCGGTTTCGCTCAGATCGAACTCGAAAAATCTCATCCCGGGACCATTGCGTTGTTCTGGGCCGGTTGTGGTGCCGACCAGAATCCGCTCCCGCGGCGCACTGTCGAACTGGCTCAAAATTACGGCCGGCAGGCTGCCGCGGCGGTCGACCAGGTGCTTGCCGGAACGATGCGGCCGGTCACCGGAAAGCTCAGCACCCGCTACACAGAAATCGACCTCGCCCTCGACACGCTCCCGACCGCCGAACAGGTTGATCAGGATCTGAAATCGGACAACGTCTACATCGCCAGACGCGCTGCATGGCTGAAGAAACAGTCTGACGCCGCCGGAAAGCTCAGCAGCACCTATCCCTACCCCATTCAGGCGTGGAAGTTCGGCAATGCTGCATCACTCACATTTCTGGGCGGAGAAGTCGTCGTGGATTACAGCCTCAGACTGCGCAGCGAAGTGGCCGGAGACCACGCCTGGTTTGCCGGGTACAGCAACGATGTGATGGCCTACATTCCCTCCCGCCGAGTGCTCACGGAAGGGGGCTACGAAGGCGAATCTTCAATGATCTACTACGGGCTCCCCACCCGCTGGTCCCCGGACGTCGAGGAACACATCGTACGGGAAACCCGCAAGCTGCACGAAGGGCTCTGATCAAACCCTTCCCCGAAAATCCGCGCCCGTGCCACCGATTTCTCTTGTGACAGGCCGCAAAGAGCGATAAGAAAAACGTGGTGGCGGGACAGGCAACAGAATTTTACGCTGTTCAGCTCGAGTGACTTCACTGTATTCACTGCTGTCACAGTGATTCCCTCCAGTCCCGCTCCGCCCCGGAACTCAGGATCGCGCTTCACTCCTCCCGCCTTCCGCTTCACCCCGCCTCAACCTCCAGCCCCCCGCGTGTCAGCATGTCCAATCGACGCCAGTTTCTCTGTCAGCAGGCCCTGGGTTTCGGCGGTGTGGCGCTGGCCGCACTGCTCAACGAAGCCCCATCTCAGGCCGCCCCGCCGGAGGTATCAACACAGCCGCGGCACTTCGACATGCTCCCTAAAACCCCGGCCGCCCGTCCCGCACGCACTCAGGCGATGATTTCCCTGTTCATGCACGGCGGACCTTCGCATGTCGACCTGTTCGATCCCAAACCAGAACTCACTCGATTCCACGACACAGACTACCAGGGCGAAGTGGTCTACAGTTTCGTCAATCGTGCCAGCCGCAAACTCCTCGGCAGCCCCTGGAAATTTTCCCGGCACGGTGAATGCGGCACCGAAATCTCTGAACTGCTCCCGCACACCGCCGGCATCGTAGACGATCTCTGCCTGATTCGTTCCATGCACACCGGCTTCAATGGCCACGAAGTCTCCATTCGCTACCTGAACGCCGGCATCCCTGCTGTAACAGGTCGACCGTCGCTGGGATCGTGGGTCACCTACGCTCTGGGGGCCGAAAACCGCAATCTGCCGGGCTACATGGTCCTGACGGACCCGGGAGGTCATCCGGTGGATGGCGTGTTCAACTGGTCCAGTGGCTGGATGCCGGCCACATTTCAGGGAACGGTGCTGCGTCCCCAGGAACCTCGCATTCTGAACCTCGCACCGCCCACGCATCTGGCCGGCATCCCGCAGCAGCAAAACCTGCAGCTTCTGCAGACGCTCAATCGCCTGCACCAGCAGAAGTTCCCCGGCGAAGCGGACCTTGAAGCCCGCATCGCCACCTGGGAACTGGCCGCTCGCATGCAGGTGGACGCCGCGGAAGCACTCAACATCTCCCAGGAAACTCAGGCCACTCAGCAGCTCTACGGTCTCGACCAGCCGGAAACCCGGGAATATGGAACCCGCTGCCTGATCGCCCGAAGACTCGTAGAGCGTGGTGTGCGATTCGTCCAGTTGTTTCTTGGCGGCCAGCCGTGGGACAATCACAGCACCATCCGCAAAACGCTCCCGGCAATCTGTCGTCGCACTGACCGCCCCTCCGCCGCGCTTGTGCTCGATCTCAAACAACGCGGACTCCTCGATACCACCATCGTTCACTGGGGCGGCGAAATCGGACGCCTGCCCGTCACGGAAAACCACGGTGACCCCGATACCGCCGGACGTGATCATAACGGCCAGGGTTTCAGCACGTGGCTGGCCGGCGGTGGAATTCGTGGTGGCATGACCTGGGGCGAAACCGATCCACTCGGCCATTCCGCCGTCGTCAACCGCGTGACACCGAACGACTACCAGGCCACCATTTTTCACCTTCTCGGCTTCGACCATTCAAAACTCACCTTCCTCCACAACGCCCGTCTGCAGACCCCGACGGACAATCGCGAATGTCGCGTGGTTCAGGAAATCCTCGCCTGACCACACTGCGCCCACCGCAAAACCCCTGTTGTGTGAACGTTCACCCCGAACTACCATTCCGTCCGATTCCGCCTCCGTCAGCGGAACGTGAAAAATGTTCAACTGACCAGTCTGTGTCAGGGGGTATGTTGAGTGTTCGTGCGGGCTTCTCGGGCAATCCTGCAGTCCCAGCTGGTGCAGACTCTGGCCGTGCGAGTTCTGGGCGTTCTGCTGGCGTTTGTATCGACGACAGTCACCGCACGCGTGCTCGGACCGGAACAATTCGGTGCCTGGAGTGCCGGTCTTTCGCTGGCCACACTCCTCGCAGCACTTGCGCCGCTGGGGATGGACCGCGTACTGGTGCGACAGTTGTCGGTGATTTCAAACCCTGCAGACCGGTCTGCAGAGCTGAGCATCGCCCATCGGTGTGCGATGAGGTTCGGCGGCCTGCTGCTTGCAGTCGGAGTGCTTGCCGGGCTGGTGTGTCGTTTGTCGGGCTGGGGAGAGTGGTCAGAGACGCTGTTTCTGGCCTCGCTGCTCCTGACTCCACTCACACTCACATGGCTGCGACAGTGGGCGGCGATTCCGCTGGTCGGCACGCGGCTCGCCGTGCTGCCGGAACAGGTGCTCATTCCCGCCGGAACAATCGCTGTCTTCCTCGTGCTGAAATGGCAGCAGTTTCCGCTGTCCGCGATGGCTGCTGCTGTGATCTTCACCGGGCTGTCCACGCTGATCTGGGCATGGACCACGCTGCGGGGCAGTCTCCGTCCGCTGTATGTTCTGGCCCTCAACAGCCGTCAGGCATCTTCCGCTGACCTGCGGACGCGAGTGGGCGAGGGTGTGCGATTCCTTCCCATGGCGATTGGTCCCATGCTCTGTCAGCGGATCACGCCGCTCATCGTGGCCGCCAGCTGCGGCTTCGAAGAGATTGCGCATTTTTCGTATGCCCTGATGATCACCGGAATCCCCGCAATTCCGCTCGGCATGCTCAGTCTGAGTCTGATCCCGCCGCTCGCGCGGATGCATCACTCGAATGATACCTCAGGGCAGCAGCGGCTGGTACAGAACACGGCCACTGCGAGTGCTCTGATTGCCGTGGTGCTGAGTGCTTTGATTCTGCCGTTCGCACCGCTGATCCCGCGACTCCTGGATCCGCGGTATGCTCCCGTTCCCACACTGCTCCCGGCGCTGCTGCTTGCGATGCTGGCGGACTGTGCCACCGGCCCGACCTTTTCCGTGATGCAGACCCTCGGCCTTGAACGGGCGTATTCACGACTGCTGGTAACGCTGGTCCCGCTGCAGATGCTGCTGATCTTCGGGTTTGGCAGTCTGGCGTCGGTCCAGGGGGCAGCGATCGGCTATTTCGCCGGTCGAGTCATCTGGAATGTGGGCGTGGTGCTCGTGATTCATCGGACCCGCGGTCTGCTGCTGCTGCCGTCTTTGCGGAGTCTCAAAAGCGGCTGGCAGCGACTGCAGGGGAATGAGGTGTCGGCGGGAGTGGGAATGGTAACTGTGACCAGCGAGACTGGTCTTCGCCGTGTGGCCTGAGTCGAAGGGAGTTCACACGTCCATGCGGCACGAACAGATCGACAGCTGGCAGCATTTCCACAGTGGCCGGCATGAAATGTGTGTCCGCTGGCTGCTCAACCCCGACCAGCAACCGCAGCAGAACTGCCGTCTGGTGATTGAAGACGGAATCCTCGCAGCTGTTCAGCCGACGGCAGCAGTCGACAGTTCAGGCCCCCCGCTGATGCTGGTGCCGCCGCTGGTTAATGCCCACACGCATCTGGAGTTTTCAACGCTCAGCGAGCCCCTGCAGCCGGCTGTACCGTTCACGGACTGGATTCGCAGCGTGCTCCGCTGGCGAAATGCAGACAGATCAAAGGTTGGCACAGATCCCCTGCAGGCTGCGGTTGATGCAGGGCTGGCTGAGTCCGCTGCACAGGGTGTACAGCTTATCGGCGAAATCGCCACATCAAATCCCCCGCAGCCTCCGTCGGGACCAGCACGATGTTTGATCTTCAGAGAAGTCATCGGGCTGCGACCGGCGCGCTGTGAAGAGCAGCTCACGATGCTGGAGAGCTTCCTCGGTCTGCGTCGGGAGATCGAAACGGCCGGTGGTCGAATCGGCATCAGCCCCCACGCCCCGTACACGGTGCACCCTGAGCTGCTGGCGCGACTGACCGGTATCGCTCGCCGGGAACGCCTGCCGCTGGCCATGCATCTGGGAGAAACGCGGGAAGAGCGGGTGCTGCTGGAACAGGGCACAGGCCTGTTCGCCGAATTCCTCCGTTCCCTCGATCTGTTCGATTCTGCACTTTTCTGTGGCGGCAGAAAATTTACGGATTACCTCGAGCTGCTGACGCTCGCACCACACGCTCTGGCCATTCACGGCAACTGGTTTGACCGATCTGAGTGGGAGTATCTGCGGGAGCATCCAACGATTACGGTCGTCTATTGCCCCCGCACGCAGCGATGGTTTGGACACCCCCCTTATCCACTCGAAGAAATGCTCGCCACGGGCGTCCGCGTGGTGCTGGGAACCGACAGCCGAGCCTCCAATCCGGACCTCGGGATCTGGAAGGAACTCCAGTTCGTGCTGCAGCAGCACCGGTCGGTCGATCCGCTGCAGGTCCTGTCGATGATCACGACAACAGCCGCAGCCGCGATGGGCTGGCCTGAGGCCTCGCAGTCGCTGGCCCCGGGCCGGGCCTTTGCCGGCACACTGCTGGAGTGTCCTGCAGAGAATTCGTCGCTGCGTGAACAGTTGCAGCAAAGCCGGATCCTGCGGGCCATTCCACCGCCGCCGCATTTCAAGAGCAACAGCGAACTCTGACTGCGCGATCCGGAGCACGACTGCGGGACGCACAGACCATACCCGGTCGCGGCTTTGCACTGCCGAACCTCTGAATGAAATCAGCCGGACCGCGTCAGCGTGCGATTCTCACTGAGGTCAACGCGAGCGGGAGATCAGCTGACCGGTGGGGAAATGTTGGCCGTCGTGAACACGAACAGAATGCAGAGCCAGACAACCCCCAGAATGTGCCAGAACGCCGCCGCGAAGGTCACCCCCCACGAATATTCGTGGTCATAGCGATCCGCAAACGCCGAGAGTGTCACCCACAGCAGAATGGACTGAGCCACCAGGAAATGCATGGCATGCAGTGCGGTGAACATGATCACAAAGCCATGCACGCCCAGTTGGGCTTCTTCAGCGGAGTTGCCGCCTTTGTCGATCGCCCAAAGCCCATAGCCCTGAACCGCCACGAATGCCATGGCGGAAATGAGTGCCTGCAGGAGCGATCGGCGAAATTCCGGCTGCTTCTCTCGTCGCACATGCATCCGTGCCAGCTCCATCTGCCAGCTGCCAACGGCCAGCAACAGTGTGCTCCACACGAATGCCCATGGCAGTCGCAGCCGATCTGCTGCGGGCTGGCGACCGAAGATCCACCCCAAAAGCAGAGACACAGCAAGCACCACGGTGGCCTGCAGGATCGTGGCCAGAAAAAAACGCCGCGCGAGTGGAACGCGGATCACATCCCAGCGATCAGCCATGGAAATTCACGTTCCCCTACTTGCGACGACGGGACGACGATCCGGACTGGAGCACCGGCTTACCGACCACTCCGGAAGCTGCAGCTCCCTGCCTCAGTGGCGGAGAATCTGACTGTAGTACGGCCTGAGCGTCCGGCAATGCCTGCTGCAGCGACAGCAGCCGGTTTGTGAGCCATGTTGCCGAAACCTGGCCCGGAGCGACGCCGTCGGAAAACATGAGCTTCGGAACCGAACCACCGCCGGCCTTGCCGTACAGTGCGACATGCTGAGCAATGAATTTTGTGGGGACGCCTGTACCCAGTTCAGCTGCGATTGCCTGTGCACCGACCAACGAATCCGCGTAAACGCGAGCAGCAGCGGCGGTTCGCGGAGCGGCCATCATCCACGAATGATACGTCTCAAATTTCGCCCGGTCACAGCGCCAGACCGCGATCGCCAGTTCACTCATTTCACACGAACCGGCATGTGATGACGTCGTGTGCCTGTTGCATTTGCTGTTCAGAGGGACCGGCAGAGCAATCATCGCCGCGTCAACCCCCTGAGCCTTCAGCGCAGTCGTGATCGAAGCGTGATTCGCCCGGCAATGGCTGCAGGTGTAGTCGAACAATTCGACGAAGATGATCCTTGCTGTCGGGGAACCCACGAGCGGCCAGGCGTTGGCATCCAGTTGCACCGGAGCCGCTGTGCCGCCGAACGAAATCATCACCATCCGCGGCCCCTGCGGGGCTGCAGACGCAGATTCTGCGGTGGAAGCGTCAGCGGAGCTTTCGCCGGTGCCCGTACCATTCCCGTCTGTCTTTTCGTCGCCGCCTGCGGTGAGCAGCCCGGTTGAGAGCAGATCGCTCAGGGAGCTCAGGCGGATTCCGGACGCCAGCAGCAGGCGGGCAGGAAGAGACTGAATCAGGTTCAGCGCGGTTGGCGGAGCAAAGACTTCCACGTCAGCCGGCGGGGCAAAAATCTCGGCGTCTGATCCCGATTCCGCTGGCTGTTCAGCCGCAGGAATGAACACCGGCTCCGGTGGCTCCGTGCCCAGCTGCACCGCAGCCAGAAACCCGGCAGCCAGCACTGCGATTGCGCTGGCCTGCTGCTTGACCGCACGCGTCAGCGGCGCCCGAAACAGGGCAATCCCGGCGAGCATCAGGCTGCAGGCGTGAGCACCCATGCACCAGGGACAGATGTGCTTGAGCACACCCACCTGAATGCTGATAAACCAGACCGCCGCCAGCCCGGCAGTCAGAAAGCCGCAGCCAAGGAATGTCCAGAGCAGCCGCTGGAAGGCGATAGCAGCCGGACGACGGACGAAACTGAGCAGGGCCAGCAGACTGCCGTAGAGCGCCACCGCAGGAATGCTTACCGGGATACCGGCCACCTTTGACCATTCACTGTTGAGCACGTGCCCGCAATCCACCACTTCTCCGCCGCCACACCCGAGCACCGGCTGCATCTGCAGCGCTGACCATGCCAGATAGAGCGATATTCCCAGACCAGTCAGGCACAGTCCGCGACAGAACCATGCCAGACGGGATGAACAGAGAGGAGCCACCACAAGAGCGTCCGCGACCGCCGGGCCAGGAAGAACAGCCGCGGGTGAAGGAAGAGAAAGATCCTGACCATTCACCGGATGATACAGCTTGACGGACATGCCAACCCCAATCGTGTCTCTGCCCGGAGCCACAGTAGAAGTTCTGAATCCACTCCGTCGGTGATGCTGCCCAAACCGCCAACCGGTGGGTAGTTCCTTGAAACTGAGCTGCTCTACGCAGTCTCCCCGCAGCATTTCCAGCCACTCCCCAACCCGCCGCGAGTTCCCAAAGATACCCCACCAATTGGGAGATGTGTTGCTTTTTTTCAACAATGGGGCGCAGAAACTGCCGGATCCTGACGCCCAATGGCCTGAAAACCTGCAGATTCCCCCCCATTGTCGTCCGAATCCGTTTCTCCCGAACAATCCCCCCAGCCACCTCCAGTTGACCGAACCCGCCAAATCGCTAACATTCGAAACTCACGTCTCCGGGGTGCTCGCCACCCCCTAACACAACTCGGGATGTAGCTCAGCTTGGCTAGAGCGCTACGTTCGGGACGTAGAGGTCGCAGGTTCAAATCCTGTCATCCCGACTCAAGCCGCATCTGAAGCCGTCTGACAGACTCGTCAGACGGCTTTTTTCGTTTGCCTGAAATCCCTCTCGATTGTCATGACAAATATTGACAAGGAATTCAGGTATCGGGTAGCCGGCAAGAAGGAGACTTGAGAATGGCAAGTACGCTCAATCTGTCACTCACTGATGAACTGCGGGCCTGCGTAGACCAGAACTGCGGTGATGGCACTTTGTATGCCGCGCCAGGCGAATTTGTCCGCGATCTTCTGCGTCAGAAAAAGCTGCAAATGGAAGCCGCAGCAGCAGATGACGCGATCGTGTCGGGCTACCAGGATGCCATATCCGGTCGAACCGTTCCCTTCGCAGGCAATCTCAGAAGCCTGCTGACAAAGGCCGCCAAACAAGCCCGCGCCGTGGCCTCCGGCTGCAGCTTACACAGCCTGTGATCAGCGACATTGCTGAAATCGCAGATGACTCGGCACCAGCAAAAACCACTCAGGAGAAAGGACCGAGGCACGAGGGAAGCAATCGCCACAACACCTCGGAAACACCCGCTTCCCACCACCCGCTTCTCACTGCCACTTCCCACTTCCCACTGCCCACTGCACTCCTGCGACTTCGGCCTGTAAGGCCAGCTCCATCAGCCCGGGGTGCAACCCCGGGTCAGCCCCC
>CAZLOQ010000198.1:0-4147 GCA_964561125.1 uncultured Chitinophaga sp.
GCGGGGTGTAGCTGCGAACCTTCAGCTCCGACGGGGCGAGCCCGTCGGGGGCTGCGGGGCGTTGGCGACGTGAGGTAGCTGCGAACCTTCAGCTCCGACGGGGCGAGCCCGTCGGGGGCTCAAGTGTTCGCCGCCATGGCGGCGAGCCCGGCCGAACTTCCCCCATACGGCACGTTCCTGACAAGCCGCTCCCGTGACTCGCTCAGAATGACCCGCGCTGCAGCCAGTTCCGGCGGGTCCGCGAATACCTTTCTGCCAACTCCCGTCCGGACGATGGTAACCGCCGTTCGCAGGATGATTCCCAGGTCTCCCGGAAGCGACCGTTCACGGACATACACCAGTTCCAGTGCCAGCTTGAGCGGCAGCAGGTCCCGGATGTAGGTGCCCTCGGGATCCTGCTGATCCACCAGTGCGTTCCCGTGAGTGTAGTTAAACAGGCTGCCGGGACTGGCCAGCCCCGGTCGAACACTCAGCGTCTCCATGCCCAGCGGGCCGAAATGCTCCCGGACAATCCGCGGATCCTCCGGCCTCGGACCGACCACGGACATGTCTCCCCGGACAACATTCCAGAGCTGCGGGAGTTCGTCAATCTTGAGTGCTCGCAGGAGGCGTCCCAGCGGGAACACACGGGAATCCGACGCGGCGGTAATCGCGCTTCCGGGACGGTTCGCCACATGCATGGTTCTGAACTTGAACATCACAAATTCGCGCCCTCCGCAGCCGGTTCTCTGCGCACGATACAGCACAGGACCCGGACTGCAGAGCCTCACACCAATGGCTGAAATCACCAGCACAGGTGATAACAGAATCAGAGCGGTGAACGCGGACAGGAAATCAAAAAGGCGTTTTGCCATCCCGAAGAACTCGCCTGACAGTCATAAAAATCTCAGCGGCCGGCATGCAGCACATACTTCCAAACGCCGCAGCACGATGCCGCAGCGCCTCACACGACCGCGGATGCGGAAACTCACGAAGCTCCGGTTCATAACACTCCATCGCCGCAATCTTTCGCTCGAGGCTGCGACTGATGTCCAGCCATGTATCCGGAATGAAAGTCCGCGGGTAAGCCCACTCTGTACTGCTGGCAGTGTCAAATGTCAGGATCGACTGCAGAAATTCCTCCTGCGGTCTTAAAGCCACCAGGGCTGCCCGAAACAGCACGTTGTGATCATGATTGATGTCCCCGCCATACTGGCAATAGACCACCCGCGGACGAATCTCCCGCACCACCGCCTCCAGTGGCGTGATGATCTCCGTCAGGCCGAAGGTGTCCAGCTTCTGATCAGGAAACCCCAGAAAACGAAAGTCGCTCACCCCAAGCACCCGCATCGCCGCAGCCGTATAGGTGAACTGCGCCTGACCGCTGGCGCTGTCTTCCGCCGTTCTGCCACGCGTGGCAATCACCACCGTCACTGGATCCCCGGCATCACGATGCAGCGCGATCGCGCCGCCACACCCCAGAACTTCGTCGTCCGGATGAGCTGCGATCACAAGCACTGGTCCGTTACTCATTCAACCACGTCCTTCCTGTCCAGCAATCTGCAGGAGAATCCATCAGCCCCCGCAGGGCTAATTCCCGGCCTCGCAGCACTCGTCCCTCTGAATTCTCAATCTCCAGCAGGAGCAATTGTCCTTCGCCGCACTGAACCACCAGTCCGCAGGCCTCCGCACAGGGACTCACACAGGCACCGACAATTTCCCCGATACGCCGCCCCGCGACCGCTGCACTGACTCCGCCCGGCAGCAGTGCGCACGTCTGAATGATCCAGCAGACTCCGTCAAGAAAACTGAAGGCACCCGGATAGGGTCGCGTCAGAGCCCGCACAAAGTGATAAATGGATTCACTCGTTCCGGCCCACTGGATCAGCCCGTCCGCAGGACGGCGGCGCGGCAGCAGCGGCTCGCTGGTGGCCGCCTGCGAAGCTCCCGGAATTCGCCCTGCAAACAGCTCCGCAAGCACTCGTTCAAGCATGATCCGATTACTTTCAGCAACCCGCTCATACAACGTTGCACACGTATCAAACGGCGTGATCGGGAAGGCAATCTGATCGATCAGTCGACCGTCGTCGACTTCCTCAGTCAGCCAGATCAGACTGTTTCCTGTACTCTTTTCGTTTCGAATCAGAGCCCAGTTAATCGGCGCGCTGCCACGGTTGTGAGGGAGCATCGAAGCGTGGGCACCGATGACACCCAGTCTGGCGGTCGCCAGAGCATCGCGATGCAGAATCTGGCTCCAGCCAATCACGAAAATCAGATCCAGCTTCAGACTGTTCAGCAAACCCACAACGTCCGGATCGTTGATGCTGGAAATCCGAAACACCGGGACATCCCAGCCAGCCGTAATTTCGTCGTAAAGGACTCCTGCACTCCGCTTTGCCAACGCCTCCTCGGCAAGCGTCAGGATGGCTTCCAGCCGGATTCCGGAACTCCGCAGCCAGCGCAGCGCCGGGATGCCTTCCTGATGGAAACCCACCCATGCAATTCGCAGATTCTGCTCCGGCCTCGTGCCTGACATCGACCTTGTCTTCCAGATTGAGCGTCGTTCGGATCAGCTGATCCGGGGGTTATGGGAGCGGTTCTGCGTGGTAGACGTGATGCGGTCGCCCGAAGTCGTCTTCCCACGCAATCGTGCGCGGGAGCCCCAGGCAGTCATAGATGGTGGCTGCAAGGTTTTCCGGGCGCTGCGGATCGACGGCCGGATAGGCACCAATCGCATCTGATTCACCAATGATGCGGCCCCCCTGCAGACCCCCTCCGGCAAGGAAGACCGACTGGACGGCGCCCCAGTGATCGCGGCCGGGGCGTTTGTAGTGGCTGGGGAGCAGACTGATTTTCGGAGTGCGGCCAAATTCACCGGCCATCACGATCAGGGTCTGGTTGAGCAGACCGGAGTCGGCGAGGTCGTCCAGCAGTGCACTGAGCGCCTGGTCGGTGGGAGGAAAGAGATTGTCACGCAGGTGTGGGAAAGCGTTTCCGTGCGTGTCCCAGGTTTCGTCGTTGCCCAGATTCACCTGCACCAGATTGACCCCGGCTTCAACCAGTTGTCGAGCCATGAGCAGTGACCAGCCGAAGGCATTGCGGCCGTAGCGGTTCTGAGTGACTTCGGGGGCGCGAGTGACATCGAGGGCGCGGCGGACTTTGGGGTCGGTGAGCAGCGAGACGGCGCCCTGACGGTAACGGTCGAAATTCTGTGCAGCCGCCGCGGCATCCAGAGTCCGACACTGATCTTCAAGGCTGGAAAGCAGAGAAACACGACGATGCAGCTGCGGATGCGTGAGATCGTGAGCAAGACTGAGACTGGGGGCTTCAAAGAGCCGGCGATCGGCATTGCCACGGTCCTGATGATCAAACTGATGGCTGGGGTAGGCCCCGTAGGACGTGGAATGAAACGGAGACGCTTCGATAAACCACGGATTGCGACGGTTTCCCATGATCCCGGCAAACTGCCCGGGGATGATGCGCCCGGAGTAATGCACGAGCTGTTCGGGGAGGACGGCGGCGGTGGGGAGGTTGTTGCGGGGCTGAGTGAGCGCGCCGGCGACCGCTGCGATGCAGGGCCAGTCCTGTGCGCGAGGAACACTGGGGTTGAAACCCGGCGGCAGATCGGAGCGGCCAGTGAGCATCATGTGGTGGCCGGCGGAGTGATCGTTGGTGGAGTGACCAAGCGATCGACAGACGGACCAGAGATTGCTTCGCAGGGCCAGGCCAGGCAGGTGTTCGCAGATCTGCAGCCCGCTGACGGCCGTGGAAATTGCACCAAACTCACCACGAATTTCTGCCGGAGCAGCCGGTTTGGGGTCGAAACTGTCGTGCTGCCCAAGCCCCCCGGAAAGAAAGATGTAGATGCAGGCCTTGAATGCAGGCGCCGGACCCGGGGACGCAGCGAGCGACTGCAGGCCGGTGATGTGGTTCATCCCCAGCCCCAGAATGCCGATGCTGCCGGCCTGAACAGCGGTACGGCGGGCGATTCCCGGATGACGCAGCGGTAATGAGCCTGCGGACATGGGCACCTCTGGCAGGAAGTAAAAGCTGGGCGGGGATCGTCAGGCGGACGGAAGCGGACCGGTATAGTACTCGACCTTTCCCCCCGCAGGCAACTGAAAAGACAGTGGCGGACAGAAGTTGGGGTGCCCGGGGCCACGGAGTT
>CAZLOQ010000198.1:4157-10642 GCA_964561125.1 uncultured Chitinophaga sp.
CCCTGACTCTTCTGCCAAATCGCCTCCCATCCCCCCGAAAAAAGCTGGAAATCCCCGGAAATCGCGCGATTTTTTCCGATCTGCTCCTTTTCCATCGGTTTGATTTCACCCGTTCGCCCGACTGTGCGTAAACTAAGGCGGTCAGGATTCCTCCATTCTGCAGCGGGTCGACAGGGCCAGACACAATGACGCAAACGTTCTCCACCGATGCCCCCTCTTCAACCGTCGGCACTTCCACACTCCCGGCCATGCCCGACAACTCCCCGGGCCCGGCCAAACAGGAAATCCCGGCTCCCGATGTGCACACCGCCATCCGCCGTGCCTGGGCCGATAACGAATCCGACGGCGAATTCGACTACGTGCCCGTTTCCCCATGGGCTCCCGTCTCCCTCGCTCTCGGTCTGCTGTCACTCACCGGATTCATGGGCTTCTTCGGCCTCTATGTCGCCGGCTTCAGTATCTTCGTCGGCCTCGCGGCACTTGCCAAAATCCGCAGCGGCGGTGGCACCGTCAAAGGCAAAGGGATGGCCATCCCCGGCCTGCTCCTTGCCATCGTCAGCCTCGCCGGCGGCAGCGTAAAAATGGCCTATGCCTACAACACCGAAGTCCCCGCTGGCTTCCAGCGAGTGCACTTCCCCCGCGAGATTGCAGATCACCAGTTCGTCTACATCAACGGACGCCGCAAAATTCCACCCGCAGTCGCCGAACTTGTCGGCAAACCAGTCTATCTCAAAGGCTTTATGTGGGCCACACAGGCCACCGATGGCATCCCCCGCTTCATCCTGCTGAAGGATAACGGCGAATGCTGCTTCGGCGGAAAACCCAAGTCCCACGACTTCATCACCGTCACCCTCAAATCCTACCCCGATGGCGCCCGCCCGCCTCTCGCCAGCCGCGCACCCGGAATGTCCGACGCAAAACTCACACCCGAACAACAGAAAGCCCTCGGGGCCGCACACCCCAACCAGCTCACCACCCAGGCCTTCATCGGAATGGTCGCCGTCGCCGGCATCCTCCATGCCAATCCCCAGGCAGGTGAAGGCGGCTCACCGGAAGATTACGATTTTGCCCCCGTCTACACCATGGACGCCGACCTCGTCGAAGAAGTCTGGACCCCCTTCTAACTGACTCACCCCTCCACGCCCCGCCCCGCTCCCTCGGCCCGAAACCGGAAGACGCAGCATGAATGCTCCAGCCCCGGAACCCCGTCCCGCTTCCGGCCACTTCAGAATCCTCTTCGGGCTCGCCATCGGGATCTTTCTGGGGCTCGTCGTCCATGCCTTCAAAGGCCCCCCAGGCCAGGAAACGTCTCTCTTCCAGGTCACCACCACGCTCGCCGAACCCGTCGGCAGACTCTTCCTGCGACTGATGCAGATGGTCGTGCTGCCCCTCGTCGTCTCTGCCCTCTATCTGGCCGTCGTCGACGTCGGCGACCTGCGCAGACTCGGCCGCATCGGACTCACCACACTTTTCTTCACCGCGATCCTCTCCACCTCCGCTGTCCTCATCGGCGTTGGACTCGTCAACATCGTTCAACCCGGAAAGTCGCTCTCCGCCGAAACCCGCGATCGCCTCACCCAGGCCTACGCCGACAAAGCCCAGGAAAGCGAAAAAAAAGCAGCCGCCGCCAAGTCGCTCGGACGCATCATCGTTGACCTCCTCCCCGAAAACCCCGTTCAGGAAATGGCCGGCGCCCTCGATGGGTCCTCACCCGGAAACGGCATGCTGGCCGTCATGACCTTCGCTCTGCTCTGCGGCATCGCCGCCACATTCCGACCCGCCGAAACGGCTCCGCTCACCGCAACGCTCCGCGGACTCTACGAAATCGCCATGACCATCATCGGCTGGGCTCTCCGACTCGCACCGCTCGGCGCCGGCTGCCTCGTCTTCGGTGTGGCCGCCCAGATGGGCTTTGAAATCCTCCAGGCACTCGCCGTATTCGTCCTCGTCGTCATCGCCGGACTCCTCATCCAGCTGCTGCTGGTCTACAGCTCCGTACTTCAGATCTTCGGCCGAATACAGCCGCTCCGCTTCTTCCGGCTGATTCAGGAAGCGATGATCGTCGCCTTCAGCACCTCCTCATCCAGTGCCACCCTGTCCACCTCCATGAAAGTGGCCCAGGACAAACTCCGCCTGGCCCCAGAAACCTCAAATTTTGTACTCACCGTTGGGGCCACCGGAAATCAGAACGGCACTGCACTGTTCGAGGGCGTCGTGGTGCTGTTCCTCGCACAGGTCTTCAATGTGGACCTCAGCTTTGGCCAGCAGTTCATTGTGGTGCTCATGGCCGTACTCGCCGGCGTCGGCACCGCCGGAGTCCCCGGCGGCTCCATCCCGCTGATCATCGTCGTGCTCAAGACGGTCAACGTTCCCGCCGAAGGCATCGCGATCGTTCTCGGTGTGGACCGCATCCTCGATATGTCCCGCACACTCGTCAACGTTGTCGGCGACCTCGTCGTCGCCCAGTGCGTCGATGCTCGCAACCAACGGAAGTAACCCCAGGGATACACGCACTCGACACGTCTTTCAGAAACTTCCTCTCCGCCCGACTCACTCCATCGTCGCATACCCGCTCTGCGTGACTTCGCGGGAACGCGTCCGCTCCTCAATCGCTACCACCTGCCGCAGTGCCGAAATTGCCCGCGGGTTGGTCGGGTCAAGCGACAATGATGCCTTCAACGATTCTGCTGCGCTCGACGAATCCAGCCGCAGCGCCTGCACAAAAGCCAGGTTCGCCCGCGCTTCGGATTCCGTGCAGCCCCCGTCCAGAAAGGCTGCCAGCGATTCTTCGTCTCTGCCCTGAGCCGCCAGCACAAGACCCAGATTGTTACAGATCCGCGGATCATGCGGCGCGCCACGCACCGCACCACGCAGGTATTTCTCGGCCCTCTTCAAATCACCAGACATGTACAGGTGATAACCAAAGTCCGCCAGAAGCAGAGGATTCTGCGAATCCGCCTCCACTGCTCCCGCAAAGGCCTCCGTCGCCAGCTCAGATTCATTCTGCCGCACATGCAGAAGCGCAAGTCTCCAGAGCGCATCAGAGTTCCGCGGATTGATGCGGATCGCCTCCCGATACATCTCCACAGCAGCTCGCACATCACCCCGCTCCTCCGCCAGCCGCGAATTCGCTGCCGCAAACTGAGAACGCGCCTCGTCCTCTTCAGAAACCAGCGTCCTGTCCGGCATGAGCACCGCCAGTGATCTGATTCCCGGTCGCGCCGCCGTCCCTGAACCACTGCAACCTGAACATGCAGCCACCAGCACCAGCACCCCAAACGTCAGCATTCGGATTCGCACGTCACCTGCTCCTCAAACCACCGCCACCACTCCGAAATTCAGCCCGCACCAACCACTGCTCATCTCCCGCCACTGCTCACACCACTCCCCGAAGTCCCAAAACCGGAAGTGTCAAATCCACCGGAACCGGAGCCAAACTGAAATTGCCGGACCCCATAGTCCCGAGCGTTGTCAAGTCCCGTCTGCCGGTGAATCAATGCTTCCTCTCCCGACAGTCCACCGGCAATCGGTCGCCCCAACGTCACCTGTGCTGGATTCAGATGCACAGCTGTCGCAATCGCCACCACAGTCTGATAGCGGGAATCATCCATCTCCGTGCCGGTCGACTCCACCGTAATCGAATGCCCCGTGGTCGCCGCTTTGCAGGCCAGTTCCCGCAGGCGCTGAAATCCTCGCGGATTCAGCCGCGCGGTGCCAGGCACAAAGTCACAGTCATACAGCGTCATCCGCGCCAGCTCGCCACGAATCACCTGCGGACGCGTCAGCTCCATCGACAGCACCCCGAAACTCACCTCTTCAAAATATTCGGGATATCCCCAGTACTGCGCCTGCTTGCGCGCCTTGTATCGGGACCACGCCGAACCCCGCTTCCCGACACAGACCGGGCAGTCACACAGGCGAGCAACCGTCGCACGCTGTGCCGGGGCCGCAACAGGGCTGACTGGTTCCGGAGCGGGTTCGCTGATGACCGTCTGCAGCCCCTCGCTGCTCACCGGCTCCTGCATCGGCTCAGCACCCATCACAAACGCCGGCAGCAGAAACGCCGGTATTCCTGGCAACAGACCGGAAACCGAAATCAAAGCACGCATGGATGTATTCATCGGAAATAGCTCTTCAGAGGATTCGGTAACCACAGAAAGGATCAAAGCCGGACAGGTCAGCGGGAGTAGCCGGAGGGACCTGTGAGGTACTTTCGGTGGAGCTTCAGCTTTTCCCTCAGATTCAGCGGATCATCCCAGCTCGTTGTGGAACGAAAGTCCGCGCCCGTCCGGCCCTCCGCGCGACCCAGCAGGTAAAACTCCAGATCATTCGGCTCCTGCACTTCTTCTCCCGGCAGCAGCCCGGTTTCAGCTTCCTCAACCGGCTCCACCATGTACGGTGTGACCATCACTATCAGCTCCTTCTCGGTGCGTTCACCGGAGTTACTGCTGAAGAAGGGGCCAAGCACCGGAAGGTCGCCAATCCCCGGTATCCGACGCGTTTCATTGGTCATCGTCAACTGCAGCAGACCCGCCATCGCCAGCGT
Source organism: uncultured Chitinophaga sp. (assembly GCA_964561125.1). GTDB lineage: Bacteria > Planctomycetota > Planctomycetia > Planctomycetales > Planctomycetaceae > SXXK01. The sequence continues at coordinate 8,704 of CAZLOQ010000198.1, forward strand.
CTGCCCCGGCATCATTTCCATCGTCGTCGTGGATCGCCGCGTATTCAGGCCGGGAACCGGTGAACCATTCTCCACCAGAGTTGTGCTCAGCGTCCGGTCAATCGAACTGACTTCAGGAGTCACTGTGAGTCGTATGCGGTCCCCGTCGAGTATCTGCGGGAGGAAACCAAGCTTCACGCCGAATTCCTTGAACTGCACCGTCACCGTGTTGATGCCCGCACCCGAACTCTGCGGGACCGGCACAGGAAACTCACCGCCAGCCAGAAATGTGGCTTCGTGACCGCTGTAAGACACCAGTGTGGGCTCCGCCAGAATCTTCAGTACCGAGTTCGCGCGGAGCGCATCGATGATATAGGAAAGCGACCCGCTTCCATCCACAATCACGCCACCCACTCGCGAAGATGCTGTTCCAAGGAACGGAAATCCAGGGTTGAGTCCCGCTGCGTTCGATCCAATTACTGCCTGACCATCAGTAAACAGAAAACTCGCCCCCAGACGCCGCAGTGCCGTTCGATTCAGTTCCGCAATCTGCACCTTCAGCATCACCTGCTGAGAACCCGGGACCGTCAGCAGATTCACAACCTGCCCCTCCGCCGCGCCGGCAGAAGCCCGCAGGTCCGGCTCCAGCTCCCGCACAGTCTCCGCATTCGTCGCCGCATCACCACCCGCTGCAGCATTCGCAGCACTCTGCGACCCGGAACCGACCGTCCCACCCGATGTGACGCGCCGCGTCTGAGCACTCTGAACCGATTTCAGCCACAGCTCAGTCATCTGATAAATCGACTGCGCCTGAGCCGCCGTGCGCGCCTGACCACGCAAAACGAGATGATCGGCCACCTGCGTCACCGTCACAGATGCATCCGGAAAAATACTCTCCAGACGCGCACGCAGCGTACGCAGATCAGCAACCACATGAATCTCAATGGAACGGCTGAGCCCATCCGCTGTCGTTAACGACAAATCAGTCGTACCGATCCGGAGACCCGTTAAGCGAATTCTTGTCAGTCCAATCACTTCAAAATCCACAACCGCAGGATCGCCCAGCGCAATGATCGCACCATCCCGCTCCTCCGTCGCCAGCCGCTGATTCAGCGATAAGAGGCGACCCTGACCAACAATCACCTCCATCCTGCCGTCGGTCCCGTAAACCGCATTCACCAGGTCCCCCAAAGGCTGCGGTGCCGCCGGAATCAGTTCCGTCGTCGAATCAACCGATGCCGCAGACATAGCTCCCACCCAATCGTCCACAGACTGCTGCGCCCATGCCGACCCTCCCCGGAAAACCGCCAGCAGCCAGCAGGCAGATCCAAACACCACCAACCTCCGCCGCCACCGCATATGACCCCCCCTGCAATCAGCTCTGCTCACGCTGTTCGCTCCATCGAATAACGTCGTGCATGAATCCGAAAATCCCTGCCCACGATATCTTCGACACAAACAAACGAACGCGCCACTCTCATCAATTGCCTCTCGGCCGCAGGAGCGATACTGCCAGGAGCAATTACCCTAAGCACCCCGGCCCTGCCAGTGCCACCGAAGAAACCGTTGACTGGAGACCCGGATGCGGGTGGTCCTCTTCCTGACTATTGCGGCCGCAGGTGGCGGAGAGCGTGTGGTTTGGTTCTGTTAATGACCGAACGCTGCCGACCGAACTCCGATGCAGTCTCGCATAATCATCGGTCCCGGAGTTGTCCCCCAAATCCCACCTACTTTGAGCGGAACGGCGCGAGCCGTCCGGTGATGGATGCTGAAATTTCCTGTCGTTACCGGACGGCTCGCGCCGTTCCGCTTCTATCTGGCGCCGAAAGTCGGCGGCAGTGGGCAGTGGCCAGTGCGAAGTCGATGGTGTTGCAGGAAGCCGAAGGTTGCAGGCAACAGCCCGGCTGTGTTTACGGCCTGTAAGGCCAGTTCTATCAGCCTGGCATGAAATGCCAGGTCA
>CAZLOQ010000199.1:0-4983 GCA_964561125.1 uncultured Chitinophaga sp.
TGTATTCGGGCAGCTCTCCCGTGAACACGCGGGCCAGCAGTCTTGCCTGCACCTCAAGCACCCGGCGGTAGCTGATCCGGTAGCCGAACAGTGGATGCGTCACTTCCTGAGCCATCCGGCGTTCATACGCACCAATTACCGACCGGCGACCGGCCTCCGTGAGCACCACCGCGCCAGCGCGCTCAAGAAAGCTGCTGCTGTCGATTTCCCCGTTGTTAAAGGCCATAAGCACCACCGAATCGCCGATCAGCGGGCGGTATTCTTCGGCGCAGTCCAGTGCGAGTCCAGGGCGGCCGAAGCGAGGACGGTGGAAGATGCCCAGCAGCGGGTCGAAGCCGACGGCCTGGAGCACAATCGTCAGCTCTTTCACCAGCAGTGCGTAGACGAACGAGAGCACCGCATTGACCGGGTCACGCGGCGGGCGACGGTTGCGGCCGCTGATGTCAAATTCGTGCCGTCCCCGCAACAGTTCGAAAAAGCCCTGAAAGTACGTATTTGCCGCCAAGCCTTCGACTCCCGGCAGGGAATCGGCGAAGTCGGTGCGGACGACTCCCTGGCGGTAGTCTTCCAGTGCATTCAGCAATCGTTTGCGCGCGACCGCTTCTGCCGGGTATGATTCCGCCACGACATCCGGAGCACCGGGGTCGTCAGGTTCAGCGGTGTCAGCGGTGGCCAGATGTCTGCGGAGCAGCGTGCGGGCATTGCGGATCTTACCGCTGATCAGACAGCGGGCAATTCGCAAGGCCGCGGCCGGATTTGCTGCCGCTGCAAACTGGCAGATTCGCAGCTGCACGTTGTTGTGGACCAGCCCCGCAGTGATCGCATGAAACCAGCCGCCATAGCTGAAGTGACACACCGGGATGCCCCGTGAAGTAATCTCCCGCAAGGCCTGGGCACTGATGAGTACATTGCCGAAAAGGCTGATCTGAGAGACATCCATCAGGCGACGTTCGGCGAGCAGTTCGTCTTTGAGTTTGACGGTGAGTCGATCGCCGGATTTCCCGAGCATGGCGCCCTGGGTCTGGATGTACAGCGGGAGTGCATCGTCGCTGGCAGGGATCAGCCGGCGGATCCGCGGGGACACGTCCGGCTCGACTGGCTCCGGTGACTGCGCGGGATCGTCGCTGAGCGGCTGCGGGAGCCCGAGCTGCTGGAGCAGGTGAACTTCGTCAGGGAGACAGATGCCGACGAGCGAGCAGCGGGGACATTTGGGGCTGTCGATAAGCGGTGGCGGGATCACGCCAGCAGCCGCGGCTGATCGGAATTCGTCGCGGAGCTGGCGGGTGCGGCTGATGAGTTCCGGAGTGAATTCGATCGTCACTCGTTTGCGGGATGCGATGTAGTAGATCACGCCGTGGGTGCAGGTGAAGCCATTTTCGCGGAGGATCAGTGCCTGGGCACAGAGCTGGACGCGTTCGGGTTCCCAGGCCCCTTCGGGCACGTTGGGGACCTGGCCGCGTTTGTAGTCGACGGGTGTGGCAAGGAGCCCTTCGAGCTCGAGCAGGTCGAGTTTGGCGAGGAGTCCTTCGCCGGGAGCGGAAAGCATGATGGACCGGGCGTGGATGGATTCGGGGGAATCCGGCTGCGGCTGATCCGCAGTGCTGTCCGTGTCGGGGCTGTCGGCGCTTTTCTGTTTTTCGGCGGCGGGGATGTTCCGGCGGTCGGCTTTGTCAACACGTCGGTGGCCAAAGGTGCCCTGCATGGTTTCGAGGTTATCGGCCCACTCACCATCGACCCATTCGAGCCAGCCGAGTCGGGGGCAGTAGGTGAATTCGTTGAGCATGCGCACGGGGATCAGATCGGGAACCGAACTGAGCCCTTCGGGGGGCGGGGCTGTTTCCGGTGCGGCGGGGTAAGAGGCGGGAAGAATCATGGGAACGGCCTTTCTGATATGAACAGCGAAAGGCCTCCGTGCAGTAAAGGGAAACTCCGTGGTTCAGCAACCGTTGGCACGGCACTCTCGGGGGAATCGGGGGGCCGTGCGGTTCAGAGGGGATGTGAACACGGTTTTTGGTAGTGATTTGGTCCTCAGCTGGCAGATTTTTCTTCACGGGCAAACAGTCCGAAGCCGCGGTAACGGCCGGCACCGATGGCGATGGGACCGGGAACCGGACCGTGAAAAACAAGGCGAACGTGGACCATGGTGCCGTTGAGTCGTTCGGGGCGGATAAAGTGGCGGACCGGTTCAACCCCTTCCTGAAATCCGAACGGCTGCCAGTCCAGCTGAAGAACTTTGGGAAGTCCGGCGTGTCGCAGCGCCTTTTCAAGCAGTCGCCGTGTTTTTGCCGGACTGTGATCATCGAAACCATCGAGGATCACAGGCGTGACGGTGCTCCATAACTGCGCGGCATCGACGTACTGGCTGCGGACGAGCTTCATGTGACCCGGATCTGCGTTGAGGATGCCCGACACCTTTCCTTGCCAGGCTAATTCGGCCCCGATGAGTCGTCTGCGGATGAAGTCGATACGGTCCTGACAGCCGGGGGGAGCTGTGATGATCACGCGACGGATGGCATCGACTTTCTTTTGTCCTTCCCACATGAGGATGCTGGGGATTGGCAGATACTGGAATCGGTGCGATGAATTGGCGGCCGTATTTTTCTCGCCGGTTGGGGCGTGCCCATGTACGAATCCGGCAAGGTCCGGCCAGTCGCTGCAGACCTCGGCGACGGCGTGCCGGATCCAGGCGGCGACATCACGTGTTCGTCGCGCGGTATTGAGTGCGAGGTTGCTGGATGCATCGGGTTTCAGAATGGAGAACATGCACCAGGGTCGGGGTTCGAGGTCGGTGTCCCGGCGGAAGGATTGAAATTGAAAGGCAGTGAGAGGCGGGACGGGGCGAAAAACATTCCCGACTAGTCTCTCCAGAGTTTCGCCATGTTTGCGGCTGAGATCGTCGAAAGTTTGAGCGTTCGGCATTCGCAGCTGGATGGCCCCGTACAATGACGGCACCCAACGCGTGCCATCAAGTCGGCTGGCGTCCAAGGCAGTGATCAGTTCCGCTTCAGCGATTGCCATGTCGATTCCCCAACCGAGGTGTGTAATGCACCTTGCAGTAGTCTGGAGAATCTCCAGATGTGTGCTTGAGTGATCTTGCAAGCTGAATAAATAATGGACGGCATCACTAACCAAATGAGTCGGCCGTACTACTTTTTCGCTCCGACTCGGCGCAGCTATGATGGCACCGTCTTTCCACGCGGAAATTGCGAGGTCTGCGGTGTTATCGGGCACATATAGCTGTGTGGGTGCCTTTGATTTAACTCCTTCACACGCTACGATCTCACATAGATGTTGTCGCTGGAGCCAACGCAATGCTGGTGCCGCGGTTTTGACTTCAACACGTTCATTCCACCGTCCGGCGGCGGCGGCGACGAGGGCCTGAAACAGGCGTAACGGGGAAGGTGGCCATTCCTGCTGGCCGTTCTGGAGCCGTCCGTGTACGAGCGGCTGCAGGAATCGCACAGTAATACGAAGGAGTTTATTCATTGGATGCGGCCTCCGCGGCTTTCTTTGCGCCTTTTTTCTTTCCGCCCTTTGCTTCACCTTCACCCGCCACGTCCTTTTTCGCGCGTTCGCGATCAAAGGGAACCGTGCGGTCCGGGCCGACCTGCCATGCGGCTGCCGCTGCGGTGGCGAACGCGAGCGCTTCGTGGGCGTTGAGCGAACACGGCTGTCGTTCGCCGGTGGGCAGGACGAGCACAAATTCGACTGGTTTTTCGGGATTCAGGACGAGAACACAGCCCTGGCGCAGATAGCCCGAGGGGTTGTGGGTGAGCGCCACAAGGCTGAGGCCCAGGATGTACCTGCGGAGGGCGAGCGTTCGGTTGGTGTCCTTACCGGCATGGAGCATGCGGATGGGTGCAAAGGCGAGGGTGACGGTGCGTTGCACGCCACCGTCCGCAATCACACCGCCGTGAGTTGCTGTGGCGGGGACGTCGAGGAATCCGCGTTCAGAGAATGCCTTTTTCTGGCCGGCATCGGCGGGTTCGTCGAGCAGCTGTTCGTTGGTGTAGCGGACGGCCGGGATGTACTGTGCACCGCGAGTCAGACGGCGAACATTGAATGCCCGGATTGTGGCCGCGATACTGCGCGGGACTTTTGCCTGGGTGTCCCGGGAATCCCAGACGCCGAAAACGAGCGATGTCGGGGCAATGGTGGCCAGCTGCGCAGCATCTCCCTGGAGGAGCGCACGGAATGCGTTCTGGAGTTCTGTCTGCAGTGAAGAACAGCGGATGATGGCGTCGCCTGCACGATGCCCGGCCTCAAGAATGCTGACTTCGCGGCTGCCGGCCGTGATGACGATCTGAGGAACGAGATGGCGGAAGGTTTGCTGCCCGAAGATGGGTTCGATGCGGTTAGCCTGAGATCCCACGCTGTCGATCAGCGCGACGTTGCGGCCGCTGGCATCTTCGTCGATGTTGTAGCCACCTTTGAAGCCGTCGCCTCCGGCGTAAGTGGCCGGAAAGAGCACTCCATCTTCGCCTTCGACAGGCATCATTGGCTGACGCAGCACAATCGCTGCAGGGCCGTTGTCTTCGATCCAGGTGTCAAATTGATTGAGTTGTGACATGAGAATTCAGCTCCGGGAAATGGGTAAAGGGATTGCGGGACGAAAAGCCTTGTGTTTTTTCTGACCGGTACGAAACCAGTTTTCAAAGCGATAGGTACGGGAGTTGGGGACTTCGGCCGCTCCGGTGGCTGCAGCGAGGAGAAGGCCGGGGGACAGGGGGAGGGACCAGGTTGAGTATTCGTAAATGCGTTTCTGGGGAGTGAATGCGGGGCGGGCGACCTGCAGACCGATCAGGCAGAGCAGTTCGACGGCGGGGTGGGCGACTGTGGTCAGACCACGGTCACCCAGTTTGTCTGCCGAAAAACCGACATCGACAGCATGCGAATTCCCTGCGCGTCGGGAATCGAAATAATACGGTTCTTTCTTGCTTGACTGGTCTGGATTCATTACCACGGCGCCGTGATTGAGAATGG
>CAZLOQ010000199.1:4993-10637 GCA_964561125.1 uncultured Chitinophaga sp.
ATGCTGCATCGCGCAGGCAATACGAAAACTCTCCATTCTCCCAGCCCAGACTTTGAGGTCGCGAGCGCCTGTTTGGTCATTCTCCCACCAGTCCACCATGAGCGTTCGGAACGGATGTCCGATGCGAATTGGCGAAGAGTAAGGGTCATCGGGCTTTACTATCTCAAGTTCTGCATGAGCGATCGCATACAGGAGTTCATCGAGGGTGTGGGAGCCGCACTGGATCTGAAATGCGCGATCATCGCTGGTGAACCAGCCTTCGGCGCCTGGCCAGAGGCGATCGGCGAGTTCGAGGAGTGCGCAGCAGGCGAAGAACTGGCCGGGGTTAGCGGCATCGACATCGATCATCAGCGGTTGTGGTTGAGTGGTCATATGGAAGGCTCCAGTTCTTCGCTGGGTTGTGCGCTGGCGGCCCAGTCGGCAGCGCGGAGGAGGGATTCGAGCCATGCGAGTCCCCAGCGGCCGAAGCGTTTCTGGAGCCGGCCGAAGCGCTGGGTGACGGCGGCCGCGGTGGCAGCATCTCGGGAGGGCGTGCCTGCAGGATCGAACGCTTCTTCTTTGGGGAAATGCGGGCGAGCCCGTCCGTGGTGGGTGGCAATGAGGTGCTGGACGAGTTCGTATTCGTCGGAAGTCAGCTGGAGTGTTGAAGCATCGGGGAGGTCATGCAGGGAACCGAATTCGTGGCGGTAGTATTCCGGGAGTCGAGCGCGGGTGGTGGACCTGCCTTTCGCCAGCCAGATCTCAGGGAATCGGGTGTTGCCGAGCATACGCTGGAAGATGGCGCGGCGTTTGCCGCTGTCGTGGTGGTGAGCTGCGGTGATCAGGCAGTTCTTCAGTGATGTGGTGAGCGGGAGGTTGGTGATGATTTTCTGCAGCTGGGCGACGACGTCGTCGGTGTGGGTCTGAAGTGAGACAGCGCGACGGGCGCGCGGTTCGCCGGTGTTTCGTCGTGCGTACCAGACGAGGAGTTTTTCCGAGGCGTCTGCGTCCGTCAGGTCATCGTCCTCGGCGGCCAGAGAGATGCTGAGGACTTCGTGGAGTTCTTCAATCGGCAGGTTGGCATCCCAGGAACGGCCTCGATCCGCCGTGGCAGACACGTCTGTGGCGGGGGAATCGGAGGTACTGTTGAGCATGCCGTCCTGGAGTCCGCCTGTGGCGGGGGCAAGGATGATCGTGCGATTGAAAATCTCTTCGCGGTTGTCGCGATCAAGGAAGAAATCGAGCTGAATCTGTTGCACGGTGCCGTCGGGATCGACGAGCCACGCGGGAGCCTCGGGGTTAGCGGCGGCGAGTTTTTCGAGGTGTCGCAGAGCTCGAACAGAGGGCTCGCGGAGGGTTTCGCGAGCCAGGAGCGGATAGGCGACGAGGACTTCTGTGCGTTGTTCGTCGGTGATGGTGTGATGATTGAGCCGCTGGACGTCGTCTCGCCAGGCAATTGTGGTTTCGGGTGCCTGGGCGTCTGAGATTCCGTGGAGGTAGGGCGCGATATCCGGGCGACCGGGCAGTTTTTCGCGAATCGTTGTCATTGACCAGGCGTCGAAGAGTGAATCACTGAGCGGCAGAACCCGGGGTTGGGGAGAAAAGGCGGCTGCGCGGTGTTCGGGGGGGAGAGTGGCGAGTGCTGCGGAGTTGGCGGATCCGTTCAGTTGCCGGAGCAGCTGCAGGGTGTGCTGGCGGGAAGGTGTGAGCGGATGACTGTCGTCCCATGTGGTGGGATAGAGGACGTGAACGGTGGAGTCATCGCGAACGCCGAAGCGATTGAGTCGTCCCAGTCGCTGCGCCATGCTGTCGAAGGGTGAAAGATCACAGACCATGTGGTCGGCCGACAGATTGACTCCGACTTCTCCGGCACTTGTGCACACCAGATAAGCGGTCTCCTGAGGCGGATTTTCGGGAGGTGTGGCAGGCGGCAGAAACCGGGTGAACACCGGGTCATGGACGAGCTGATCACGTTCGAAGCCGCGCATGGTTCCTGTGAGCAGTTGAGCGGGGACGGGGGCGCGTTTGAGCTGGGTATGAACTTCAAGCACGATTTCGACGGTGGAGGCATAGACCAGCACCGTCCCGCCGTGGTCGCGCAGTGTCAGCGCGCGTTCGGCGAGTTCTTTGGCGGGCTTTTTGGAGTCGGTGAGCGCGTGCAGTTGGAGCTGTTTGGTGGCGAAACAGCGCTGTTGCACGACGGGATTTGCGTAATCTGCGTCATCGAGCCCGAACTCGCTGTGGTTGCGGCTGGTGGCCGTGAGTGCCATGATTTGGAGTTGGGGCCAGTCGACTGCAGCCTCGGCACGCTGCTGCTGTTGAATGGCCTCGATCAGTTTCTGGAAGGCTGGTTCGAGGTGAGCTTCGTCGTGGATGAGTAGTGCATCCTGGCCAAGGAACCCAGCGTGCAGCGGACGACTTTTGCGGCCGATCCCGTAGCCGCTGAAGAGCAGTCGACTGCCGATCATGTCGACGGTTCCGCAGATGACAGCGGCACGCGACGGGTCCTCGCACCACAGCCCGTTGTCCGCTCGCTGGCCCCGCAGAGTACTGATGCGTGTCCCGTCAAACACCGTTTTCAGCGGTGCCAGCAGCTCGTTTTCGCTGATGGCCGTGGCATAGCGGTCGACTTCGTCGGTCGTCTGGTCAACGACCGTCCGGCGGTTGACGACGTACACCAGCCGCCGTGGGACGGGCGCACCGTTGGCGATGGCAATCAGCCAGATTGCCACCACACTGGTCTTGCCCAGCCCTGTGGGCAGGCTGCAGTCTGAAGGAATTTGTGCGGGAAGGAAGTGTTGTGAGTACAGGCGTCGCTGCCATGGGAGCGGCGGGTGGCCGGTCAAAGCCTGAAATGCAGCATCGAAATTGAGCATTTGGACAAACCTGACGGGACTAAACCGTATGTGGAGAAAGGAATGGACCGGAGTTCAGGGGGAAGAAATATTCGTGCAAGAAAACCAGGCAGCGTTACACAGTCAATTCTTTGCGTTTGCGGCAGTTTAACAGCCACCACAAGGTTTCGCCCTCGGGAGCTGTCGGGAGCACCCGGTGGAGTCGGCTGAGGAATTCATTGCGGTACTTGGGGAAACACACGAGGCGATCGACAGAAATGTCATGCTCGGCCCGGAATTCAGACCAAAGGCGGCTGATGACAGTTTCACAGGCCGCTGAAAGTTGTTTGTTGCTGCGTGGCATGAGATGGGTCCTTAGAGTTGGGAGTGGATCGGAGCAGAGCGGAGTGGGCGTCACCAAAAGCCGGCTCTTAACTCACTGAGCGCCGCCTGAAGACGCCGGAAGACGGTTGCTTTTGAGATACCGAGTCGCTCGGCGATCTGTTCGTTTGACAGCCCTTCAAGGTACTTCGCGAGAATGATTGTCTGGTCTGCGGGCGACAGCGAACCAATCAGTGACAGGATTGAAACCGACTGCCGAGGCTCGACAGGGACATCACACTCCAGCGGTAATGTTCGCTGTGTTCGCCGCTTCGATGATTTCATCAGGTCGGTGAAACAGTGACCCGCGGTCACCCTTGCAGACCGGTGCACTTGTTCAGCGCTAACACCGTTTCTTTGGACATGCCGCACGAACTTGAGGTGTGTCTCCTGCAAAAGATCATCCACCGTGTACCCGTGCCGCTGAAGAGAACGCTTCACACTTTCGGAACGAATAAACCCACCGATGTACCGCTCCACTGCTATAGCCGTATCATGCGTATACTTCTGTTCACTGCTTTCCACGAGGTTACTCCTTTATGCCTTGTTGTGTTCCCGGTATCTGCCGGAGGTTCTGACAGTGATAAAGACGATAATGGTTCTGGTTTGGTTCACGAATATTTTGCGCTTTGGGTTTTCTTTCAAATTTTCCTGTCACAACTATGAAGTTGCACGCGTTAGCAGATTGGTTAGAATCTTGTCGCCGCGGGCTTCATTGAAGAATCGTAGTGACCGGAAACTTTGCCAACGAATGCGTCTGCACTTCCGAATTCCACACGGATTTCGGACTCTTTCGCCGGCCTGTTTCCTGCGACCACCGCCTCTCCCGCGGCTGTGTTTTCAGGCGGTGGTCATTTTTCTTCAGTGTAAATCCGGCCCGCAATATCCTGAACACGGCCCTTACCTTACCCACGACCCTGGACAGATCCTGTCCAGGGTCGTCCGAAAAAACGCATTTTTCACGGATTGGGTCGTGGGCTGAGGTGGTGGTGGTGTCAGGTGCAGCGGCCGCGTTCTGAAGGTCAGCAACAGCGGCAGTTTTCGTTCACCGCAGGTGCCATGTATTCAGACCCTGCCCGATCCTATCAGCCGGAACGCGTTAGCGTCCGGTTGTCATCCACGCCCCGCTTCCTCACTGGCGAGGCTCGAAGCGCGGTGTGGATCGGTCGGGCTGACTTCCACATGCCGTCATTCCCGGCGCAGCTCCTTCAGAAGATCCGTCAGCAGTGCTCGGAAATCTTCCTTCAGCTCAGCCGGAGCTACAATCTTCGCTGAGCGACCGAAGCTCAGCACCCATGCGAGGAGTTCGCTCCAGTCAGCAAGGCGGAATTCCGCGATCAGGCTGCCGTCAGCCTGAGGCTCCAGCTGCTGGCTGTGATGCCACCAGCCCTCGCTCACATACCGCGCTCGATCTGCAGCAAACCAGATGCGGACAGTGGCCACGCGGGCATTCGGGTTGCGAATGATGCCAAAACTGTCTTTCAGCCAGTCTGCAGGATCAAACGGGACGGCTCGCGGAGCGGCGGGGCCGAGCGGTTGCAGGGAGACGATCCGGTCGACTTTGTACGTCCGCATCTGTTCGTGACGCGGTGTCCATGCCAGCAGATACAAGCTGCCGAAATGCCACAAAAACGTGGTCGGATCGACCACTCGCGGCGCCGGCTGGGTGTCCTGAGCAGACCGGTAGAGCAGTTCAACGCGCTGCTGTGCTGAGATCGCCTGCATCAGCTCACTGATCAGATCGTGCCGCTGACTGTAATTGCCCGCGCCGAAGCGGACCACATGCAGCGTCCGCGCCAGCTCTGCAAGGTAGCGGATCGCCGATTGGCCGAGCGCCGTGCGGACGCGATCGAGCACTGTCTGCAGGCCGGTCCAGAACGGCGTCCCCGCGAGCGGCTCAAGGAATTGCCCGGCCACATACAGGGATAAGAGTTCCGTGAGCTGAAACGGGGGGACATTACCGAGCGGCGGCATCCGCCACTTTTTCGCGCCGCGGTAGCCCACGATCTCTTCGACCGCAAAACCGGCCGTCTGCAGCAGCCGCAGATCCCGTCGCACCGATCGCACCGACAGCTGCATCCACTCCGCGAGTTCCACCACACCCACACCCTGCTGAGAACGCGACAGCAGCTGCAGGAGTTGCCATTGACGCAGCAAGGGAGAGGATGCGGACATCGGGGAACAGCCCTGAAGAGTATTGCTCTGCGTGGAAGACATCATTGGAAGATGCACAACCTAAGGCGGAGATTTGGCTCCGTCAAGCAGGGACAGGGACGCACGGATCCGCGGACACACCTGGGCGGGGGGCGTTACCGGACGGCTTGCGCCGTACCGCTTCTATTGGGAGGGGGCGGGAACCGGACGCTAACGCGTTCCGGCTGATTGGGGGTGGGGTTTAGCGGCGAACCTTCAGCTCCGACGGGGCGAGCCCGTCGGGGGCGGTGGGGGGC
>CAZLOQ010000200.1:0-10611 GCA_964561125.1 uncultured Chitinophaga sp.
TCGCGGCAGCCTCATCGGCCAGATTCAGCTCCTCCAGCAATTGCTCGGGCGCCCCGTCGCAACTGATCTTCAGCTTGACCAGTTGTCCAACGACGCCCTGACAACTCAGCTTGAAGAGCTGCGACGTCAACAATCAGGCCAACATTGAATCTGCTGTTCTATGAATACTCCAACGGGTCCTGAGCAAGGACGGTGGGCTGAGATTCTTTCCACCACGCGACCGGTGTTCAGCTTGCGACTCCGGTACAGGTGAATGCCCCCTTGAGGCTCCTGTTCCAGTCACCATTCACTCTCCGCCTCTCCCTTACTCCACCAGCCGCACCGGCCGAATCCGCGATGTCAGCGGAAGCCGATCCCGCACTGTGATCGCCGCATTCCCGTTGACAGACAGGCTGCCAACGACGATAGAGAAGTTATAGGTACCGTTGCCGCTTACACTGAGCGATCCCCATTTTGCATAGATCCGGCCCGAAATTCCATCGGGCCAGGACGCGCCATTGTTGATACTGATGCTTTCTGTATTTACCCTGCGCTGATAGAGCACCATATCCTGAAAAACAAACATCGGCGAATCAGCGGCCACATGAATCGGAGTCATATTGACATTCGGGCCATTCAGCGTAATGCCTCCGAACTTTGTCTGCTGTCCATGCGGAGCCGTCTGGCTGGATAATGCCAGATCGGCCTGGTCAGCACCTCCTGTGACAGGATCCCAATTCGACCCCGTATTGTAAATCATTACACCGTTTGCATTCACCGTTCCTCCTGTAATTGACAGGATGTTGCCGCCTCCGGATTGATTCTGGAGCACATAGATTCCGGGCATAAACACGACATTGCCCCCATTGATGGTAATACCATTGTAAATTCCAGGATGCAGTGTCGTCACACCGGTCAGGGCATCATAAAAATTCGGCGCTGTCAGGTTCTGAGCTGCTCCAACGGTGACGGAGACTTTCCCCAGCTGTCGATTGATGACTCCATTGCCGGTCGTGGGCACCGGCAGAGGGCTCCCGCCATCGTGAAACGGGTCATCGACCGGATCGTTTGTGCCCGCATGCAGCTCGCCCACGTCGGGCGCAATGTAGTTGGCCGCGTCATCAACCCCACCGGAGACATAAACACTGGAAGCCAGCAGAGTCGAACCGCTGCCGCCCATCACAACGGATGGCTGCCCGGCCTGAATCTCTCCCACAATTGCACCATATTCGTTCTCCCCCTGACGATTTGTAAACACCACAACAGCCGCGTCCACCAACAGCCGTGCATTCGTCCCGGAAACGCTCAACCCCGGACTTCCCACTGGATTCAGAATCACCACACCGGCACCCAGCGGAAGGCTGCGAAATCCAGCCACCGCGCGGGCTCTCAGACTGTGATGCGTGGCCCCCCTGCTCAACAAATGAATGAACCTCGTATCCAGTGGATGACTGACCAGCACCTCAACAAACGCCGGATCGTCGGTAAACGGTCCCGAAATGGGTGGATGATGCACGACAACCTGAGCACCTCCACTGAGTTCACTGTCCCGTGGCAGCCCATTCAATCCAAAGGCGACGGATTCACCCCACGCCTGCAGCGAGTTGTGTGAAGCTCCGTTCTTCAGGGCATTGGCGACGCTCCGCGCCGTCGCGTCGGCCACATTCTGCGCTCGTTCGTGGCTGGCCAGCAGCAGGCCGCCATCAACCGTCAGCCCGACAAGGCCGAGCAGCAGCGGGAGCAGCAATGCAACGAGGATCAGCACATAACCCGCACGGCGAAGGAACACCGGGGGGCAGACCACAGAATTCTTCATGGCGACACCTGCCTGTCAGTTGGAAATGACCATCTGTGAATCGCTGCGGAGCGTCAGTGGAGGCAAGCGCAGAAACGACACCAGACTGCGGTGCGGGATCGAGACCTGCACCGTCACAAAGCTGCCCGGTGAATTCAGATACGTTCCGCTGCCGCCCTTCTGCCACGTTACCGACACCTGCACACCGGCCGGGTCAATCGCCGCAGCTTCAAGAATCGGATCGATTCGACTGTGAATTTCTGCCACCGCCTGGGCCGCCGACCAGACTCCGTGTTCACGCGCGTCCGCACCATGCACAACCGCCATGCGCGCACCGATCCGGGCAACTTCGTGACACAGTGCTGCCCGCTGCACTGTAATTCCGAGGTCGATCATGCCGAAAATCAGCAGCAGCAGCAGCGGGAGTGTAAGTGCTGATTCGACGAGTGTTGCCCCCCTGCGGTCAGGGCTGTCTGCCGCAGGCCGGATCATGACGGATCGCAACGGAACACCTCCTCTGTTCATCTTGAATTCTGCTGACCAGCACTTTCCGCAGCACCTGCAGCTCCCGTCTCACGCAGTCTGTGACAGGACAACTTTGCGAGCCATGGTCCACGTGTGCGGCAGGCCGGGCCACGAAACGATCGTCTCAAATGAACTCTCAATCTGTACGCTGACAAGCCCATCGGCAAGGACCGACGTATCAACCTGGATTTCTGCGGCCGTTAGCGGGGGGCTGAGGAGCGCTGACTCTGAAATCGCTCGCTGTCGTACAGCCGCGATCCAGCCCGGGACGCCGCCAAACTGTCCCGGGGCATTCAGACTGGCAAACGTGGCTGCTTCGCTCGCTGCATTGCTCAGACAAATGTATCTCAGTGTCAGCCGTCCCACATCAACACAACCCAGCAGCAGCAGTACCAGCAGCGGCAGTGTGACGGCCAGCTCAATTGCCGCAACACCCCTGCGATTCTGGTCAGCTGGTTGCTCTGCGCGCCACATCTGATCCCTCGATTTCGTTCAGTAGCGACCGGGGGGACGGAACACAAGCCACGTAATCACCATCACAACGACGGCTGCACAGGCGATCGGAATTCCGGACTGCAGACTCCAGTCGCCACGCACCAGTGTTCGCAGCAGGCCCGCGAACGGCAACCGGGCATCCAGCGGGAATCCATCAGGACTGCCTCGAGTCACCACCAGCAATATCCCTGCGACACTCGCGGCCAGAACCAGCAATACCGCAACCACAGCAGTCTTCCGGCCTCGCGGTGCAGCTTCAGCAGCACTGCCCCATGTCTTCTGAACAGCAATACAGCGTTCCCCAAGATCCTGCAGCAGTTTCCTGTCAGCCGCGGCGAGTGAATCCACGCTGGCCCACGGTGCCGAAAGCTCCTTCATGCTCCGCAACACACAGACATCCCCGGTCATCGATTCGAGCGACCGGTCGATGGCCTCCTGAAGGCTGGCATGCAGCCGGCAATATCCCTGCCTGCTGAATTCCGCTGTGTGAACTCCATGGCGGGCAAACCGACACACGACCCGTGTCCATTCCTTCCACGATGCCTGCAGCTGCAGTGCGCTTTCACTGTCGGTCTGAATGAGCGACATTCCGGCTATCCTCTCCTCATCACTTCACCAAGAACACGCTGAATCTGCAGAATGGATGGCACCAGCACAACCAGCAGCAGCACGGGAAAAATAAACAGGATTGTTGGAAACAGCATCTTTACCGCCGACTTGCGCGCAGCCTCCTCTGCCCGCTGGATCCGCTCGATTCGAAGTGTTTCCGCATGCAGCCGAATCGCCTTCCCCACACTGGAGCCGAATCGCT
Source organism: uncultured Chitinophaga sp. (assembly GCA_964561125.1). Taxonomy (GTDB): domain Bacteria; phylum Planctomycetota; class Planctomycetia; order Planctomycetales; family Planctomycetaceae; genus SXXK01. The sequence goes on from CAZLOQ010000200.1 coordinate 3,606, forward strand.
CCGCCTCACGAACAATCGTCGCCAGAAATCGCAGCTCGGGGATTTCAAACCGCGCACTGAGCTGTGCAAGAGCGTCCGGTGCGGACATACCCAGCTCCATCGAACGACTGACAACCCGGAGTTCAGAAGCCAGCAACGGATGCGCCAGCCGAAGTTCGTACCCCACCCGCTGAATCCCGGCATCCAGACTCAGCCCCGCATCGGCACAGACAACGATCATGTCGAGGGCATCCGGCAGTGTTCTTCGAATCTCCGTCTGTCGCCTGGCTTCGCGCCACTTCAGCCAGTAGTCGGGGAGCAGAAAGGCGACTGAACCGGCAAGCACGCTGAGCAGCAGCGCCAGCGAGGATGCCAACAGCCCCGTGATCCAGAAGCCGAGAATAATCGCTGCCGGAATCAGCAGCAGCAGCATTTTCGTTCCCAGAAAAATCAGCGGCGCCTGCTCACGATAGAAGCCCGCCCGAATCAGTTTCGTCCGCAGCCTGTCCTGATCCTCCACATTTCCCGGAATCAGCGGGACTCCCATCCGCGGAATCACATCATCCACCAGCCGACCCATAAGTCGACTGCCGGTTCCCGCTTCCTGATCACTGCGTCTGAGCTCCTCCAGACGCGTGGTCAGACGGCTTTTGAAGCTGGTAACAACCACGGCAACCAACCCCACAAGACAGCTGGAGGTCACGAATGCTGCAATCAGAAGAATGAGATCCATTTGATCAACGCCTCAGAAATCAAAGTTGATGATTCGGCGAATCCAGATTGCCCCGATCAGCTCGGAAACAAACCCCGCTGCGATCAGCTGCGGATATTCGAAAAGAACAGCCATATGCCCCGGATTGAGCAGATACATCAACCCGAACAGTACGAACGGGAGCAACAGCAGCACCGCAGCCTGAAACCGGCCCTCCGCCGTCAGCGTCTGCACTTCCCCGCGAATGCGGAACCGTTCCCGAATGACCTTTGAGAGATTTTCGAGGATACTTGCCAGATTTCCCCCTGCCTCACGCTGCACGGTCGTGGCCACCACAAACATGCGCACCTCAAGAAGCCCGGTGCGACGGGCCAGCTGAATCATCGCTGCTTCCGCCGGCAACCCCAGATTCTGCTGCTCCGTACAATACGCAAATTCTCGTGCAATCGGGTCGGTGAATTCGCTCGATACCAGCTGCATGGCCTGCGTGGATGTCTGGCCGGCCAGCATCACACGACTCATCATGGAATAGGCATCAGGCAGCTGCGACCGCAGCTTTTCCAGTCGCCGTGATCGCACATAAAGCACTCGCAGAATCGGCAGCAGAAAGCCCACAGCGGCCGAAAGCAACGGAATCACCGGGAACGAAGTCAGCAGCATCGCCGGGAGGCCCAGCAGCAGCGCGAGCCCGATTGCCTGGAGGAGTACCGCATGTGTGCTGATCGGCAGCCCCGACTGTTCCACCAGCAGCCGAAATCGCTCCCACCATCCGATATTCTCTTCAAGTGCTTCAGCAGCAGTCGGGTTTGCTGAATTGAGGTTCCGGAAGAGCTGGCTGCGGATGGTCGGGCTGGTGATGGTTTCAGAGATTCGTCTGCGGATTCGCGTCGCATCGCTCTGCCGGACATCACGCAGCACGGCAACTGACGCAGCAACAGCCAGCAGTACAGCAGCGAACGCGAGGACTGTAATCAGTATGGTCATTTGACAGCTCCCTTTCCGCAGTTTCGAGGCGATTCCCCGTCAGTCATCATCCGCGCCTCGAACAGGCCGGGTGAAAAGCTGATCCCATAAGCCTCAAGTCGATTCAGGCAGTGCGGGCGAACCCCGGTGGAACAGAAATACCCCAGCGCCTTTCGCGTGGAGTCAACTCCTGTCTGCTTAAACAGAAAAATGTCGTGCATGGAAATCACATCACCTTCCATCCCGGTGATTTCTGACACAGAGATCACCTTTCTCGGGCCTCCGGACAGACGCGCCACCTGCACGACCAGATTAATCGCCGAAGCAATCTGACGACGCACAACCCAGATCGGCATTTCATAGCCTGCCATCCCGACCATCACTTCCAGGCGACTGGTGGCATCCCGCGCGCTGTTCGCGTGAATTGTTGTCAGACTTCCTTCATGGCCTGTATTCATCGCCTGCAGCATGTCAATCGCCTCGCCGCCACGACATTCGCCGACAATGATCCGATCCGGTCGCATGCGGAGAGCGTTGCGAACAAGGTCCCGCTGCGTGATCTGGCCCTGGCCTTCAATATTCGGTGGCCGTGTTTCCATGCGGACAACATGCCGCTGCTGCAGCCGCAGTTCAGCGGAGTCCTCAATTGTCGCAATTCGCTCAGATGCCGGGATCGCCCCGGAAAGCACATTCAGCAATGTGGTTTTTCCGGAACCAGTGCCTCCGGAAATCAGAACACTCAGCCGCGATTCAATGCAGGCCTTGAGGAATGTGAGCATGTCCTGTGTGAGCGAATTATTGGCGACCAGGCTGTCCGCTGTGAGTGGTTTTGTTCCAAATCGCCGGATGGACAGCAACGGGCCATCCAGAGCCAGCGGCGGAATAATCGCATTCACTCGACTGCCGTCCGGAAGACGCGCATCCACCATCGGACTTGATTCATCCACACGTCGCCCCACGCGACCCACAATTCGCTGAATAATCTGCAGCAGATGCGCATTGTTGTAAAAGGCCAGACCTTCCACATGTTCCAGCAGCCCGCGTCGCTCCACGTAAATATCCGATGCGCCATTCACAAGAATATCTGAGATCTCGGGATCCGACATCAGCGACTGCAGCGGTCCAAGACCGAATGTCTCATCCATCACTTCACTGATCAGGGCCTCACGATTTGCCTGACTCAGCAGTTCACTGGACTGATTGCACAGCTGCTCCGCTGCAGCCCGAACCTCTCTTCGCAGTTCGTCATCCTTCAGCGAACTCAGGGCGGAGAAATCCATCGCTGAAATCAGCTGCCGATGCAGCTTCGCCCGGATCCGACGAAGATCCTCGGAGTTGTCTGACGCACCACCATTACCCGACATGGACCAAATCACACATCGCTCCCGGGATCAGAGATTTTTGAGCAGAGTTGAGGTGAATTTCTGAAGCTGCTGTGCAATCGGTGAACGGGGAAAGCCCCTGACAAAGGGAATCCCGGTATTCGCCGACCGGATTACCGCCCTGCGGTCGTCCGGCAACAGCAGATCAATCGACTGGTTCAGCGCAGACTCCACCTGACGCTGAGACAGCTGTTCCGCCTGCCCCACTCGATGAGCAATCAGACGAATCGAAGACTTTGGCACGCCGTGCACCCGGAAATATTCCAGCACCCGAATCACATTCCGCAGCGAACAGAAATCCATTTCAAAAACAACCAGAATCACGTTGGAAAGCTCCAGAGCCGCGATCTGCTCGTCACGCAAAGAGGGCTGGATATCCATCACCACGTACGGATAGACAATTCGAGCCATTGAAACCACAGCTGAAACAGTCCGCACAGTAATGCTCGGCATCTCTTCATAATGCAGCGGGGCCGACAACAACCGGACTCCGCCTTCGGCAGGTGTGAGTGTTCGAGTCAGCAGCAGTTCGTCGAGATCGGCGATGTTTCTTGCCAGATCTGCAATACTGTGTTCAGGTTTCACGTCCAGCAGGGCAGCGAGATCACCGGTGGCCAGATTCAGGTCAATCACGGCACATTGATTTCCGGCAGCCGCAATACACGCAGCCAGATTCGCCGCGATGACAGATGAGCCTCCGCCGGTGGATGGCGACAGCACAGCAATCACCTTCCCTTTCGCCTCGCCGCGCGACCGTCGCAGCATCGCTTCCACTTCCTTCTCCAGCTCCTCCTCGTTCAGATATTCGTCCACACCACAGTTATGCAGCAAATGCAGAATCTGCTTCGGATCAGGCGATCCGATCACCACCAGCTTTGAGTTCAGCTGACTCTTCAGCTCCTGCAGCCGGGACGCGACATCCTGATCCGGCTGCAGCACCACAATCAGCACGTCAGGCCGCGATGTTCCGGGAAGCTTCTTCAGCTCTGATATGTCGGTCATCGAAGTACTGCGGCAGTCCCACGACCACTTCTGCAGAACGGCCTCGATTCGCGCCACTATGGAACTGTCAGCACTCATCACCACGGCTCGCATTCTATCCCCGTTCCTTCCACACGCTGCGCCAAATGTCCCCGCTGAATGCCCTTCCTGAATTGCACTGCAGAAGCCTTCACGGCTCCTTCAAAGACTTGTCAATCCCCCCGAGATTTGCGGTGTCTGCAGGGCGTACCAGCACCAGGCCGCCATATGTCCCCCGCAGGGTCCGGATTCGCACCTCCGGCTGCACAGTTCTGCGCGGGGTCTTCTGAGCAGTGGCCTCACGCAGCTGCTGGTTCACGGCCTCCAGACTCTTTTGCAGTTCACGCACCTTCTGATTGATCTGCTGCTGCAGACTGGCCTGCAGCTCCCTGCGTTCCCTGTCCCGATCGGACTGCTCAGTTGCAGGCAGTTCTCCACGCAGACGCAGATCCGCCACCGTCACTGGTGCGGTCACTGCAGGCAGCTGGTCCGCCGGGTTACGCAGCGCCAGCTCCAGTGTGCCACCATTCTGCGCAAGACTCAGTTTTGCTGCCTGCTCCGGTGTCACCAGCAAAGTTACGGACTTCAGCTGAGTCGTCCGTGACGGCGCCACTTCATCCGCATCCATCGACTGGTCCACCGCCAGTATCTCCACGCTCTGCAGCAGAGTCACAGTGATGGTTCCCGGGGAATGAAACTGTGCGGCCCCGACCGTGAGCAGAACGTCCACGCGATTGCCCGGCAATACGAATCCCGCAACTCCTGAGGCAATCGTCGGTGTGCGAATCGTGAAGGCCCGCATGCCTTCCGGAACCAGACTGGCAAGTCCCGGCACCGCGTTCACCGGCGCCAGAAAACTCTGAAAGACAGGCTGACCCGCAATCAGTGGCACAAGTGCCACACGGCCGACGGTGTTTTCCCGGTCCAGCATGGCGCCAACCGGAACGCGACTCTTCGGCCAGCGACTCACAGTCAGCCCCCTGTCAGGAATCCGATCCCCGCGCGGAACGTCCGCAGCCATCGTCACCACAGCTACCGTGGGTTCCGCAGGCTGCGGTTCCCACTGCCGCGCCAGCCTGTGAACTCCGATCGCTGCCGCCGCCCCGGCTGCCAGCGCCAATCCAGCCAGAAGAATCGTTTGTCGTCGCATCTCAGACCTGCACTTCCAAAGCGGTGCCAGTTTCCTTCATTCCATACACCATGCAAAACCGAACCACAACGCCGACAGCAAGCAACACCGCAAAGGGCGTCACCCGGGACCACGACCGCGTCTGATCATCCGTCAGCATGTCACTGCCCACACATGCAGCCGGCAGCTTCCAACAGAATCGCCATTGCCAAAGCGCCAATACGCCGAACAGCAGACCCGCAATGCCGAATACCCAGATCACGTCCGGAACCAGTGCCCACGCACCAATTCCCCCCAGCAGCTTGATGTCCCCTGCTCCCAAACCGCCCAGCAGAAATGGAACAATCAGCAGCACGACAGCTGTCAGAACAGCCGCAAGACTCATCAACAGCCCTGTGACACCCGACTGCACAGTATGGTGGATGACACCCGACACAATAAAAGGAATGGTCACCAGATTGTGTACCTTACGCCACAGAATGTCCGTGACGACCACGGTGAACAGCAGACACAGTGTGAACACCACTGCGATCGTCGGAAGCTGCACCATCACTCAATACCTCACGTCAGACATCATTACATCCCGGAGGTTGCCCGCAGCTCCTTCTGCAGGCAACGCGTCCCCGGCAGACACCCACGGTGCGAGATTCTCGCGTCACGGTGCCGCCGGGAGCTCTCCGGCAACCTGGTTGAACAGGGCGGTGATACCTCCGCCAACTGCCTCAATCGCCCCCAGTGCGACAAGTGCAATCAGCGCCACCAGCAGCCCGTACTCAACCAGTGCTGCACCCTGCTCGTTCACAATCAGCTTCCGCAGCATCTTTCTGAACCGATTCATCTCTCTCACTCCTTTATGCTCATACAAAGACTCCGAAGTGATTCCCCTGTGGAATCCGGTCGAGGCGAACCCCGTTTCGGCCTCAACGTCGACAGCGACATCAGCGTCGACGTGCTGACGTTGTTCAAGCTTCTCTTCTGCAGACGCCGTACCGCTGCACATGGGCTCTTGTGCCCAACGACGCCTGAAGGAACCGCGTGCGCACGTGCGGCTGTATGGGCATGCAGCTGCCATGCGAAGCGGCACTCAGAATTCGCCCGGGCTCGAGGAACCACGCTTTCTTAATGGTCTGCAGGCTCGAACGCTGGCGTGATCCAGCGTGGCCGGCATGACGTCGCTCTCGAGGTACTCGACCGATCAGGCTGACACCCAGGGCCACCTGCTTTGAGCAGAGCGGCACAAGCCGTCCGGTGAGGAAGCTCTGACTTCTCGTCCCTGCCGGACGGCTCGCGCCCAATGCCACCTGCTTTCGGCTCCGAATAGAAGCGGTGCGGCGCGCGCCGTTCCGCTAAAAGTCGGTTGCATTGGGCCCAATGACGAATGACCACATCCCCCCTGCGATTTCGGCCTGTAAGGCCAGTTCCACCAGCCCGGGGCGCAACCCCGGGTCAGCCCCCCCGACGAAGACGCACGCCCTGTAGGGGCAGTTCTCAGCTACGGCCCCGCCAACGCCTCTCCAACGCCCATGTGGAGGGAGGAATGGTTTTTGAAACAGTAGAGTAAGGAGGGCCGACCGAGGTCGGGCCCTCCTCCTCTTCAAACCGTACGTGCAGATTTCCCGCATACGGCTTTCGCAGAAACGTTCATTCAGAGGTGTAGTCAGGGAAGTCGCGAAGGGACCAGTCACGGACGTCGCAGGCCGAGGCCATGGACGTGAGCATAGAAGGTCTCGCCTGCCGGAGGGCGGTAGGCTCGCTGGCTTCGACGTGGTTCCTGTTTGGCCTTCTGATATAGCTTCCACCGCAGCTCGGCAACTTTCACCG
>CAZLOQ010000201.1:0-10610 GCA_964561125.1 uncultured Chitinophaga sp.
GGATGGGTTTTGAAACACAGAGGCACAGAGGAACACAGAGGAGTGGAGGCAGCGCGATGCAACCGTGCCAGGGTACGTCCAAAGTCCTCGATGTTCACCCGGAAGGCGCGAGCCCCGCCAGATCAACGCGCCCCGCAAAACCGCTGCTGCACACCTCGGGTCACACCGAACACGCAGCGTTCGTCTGAGAACCGCCCTTACAGGGCGAAGCTCCCGCGGGCGGCCTGACCTGGCATTTCATGCCAGGCTGATGGACCTGGCCTTACAGCCCGCAAACACTGCTGAGCTGTTGCACGCAACCATCGGCTGCCCACGACACCATCGACTTCGCACTGGCCACCGCCCACTGCCACCTGCATTCGGCTCCAAATAGAAGCGGTACGGCGCGAGCCGTCCGGTAACGACAGGAAATTTCAGCATCCATCACCGGACGGCTCGCGCCGTTCCGCTCAAAGCAGGTGGCATTGGGCGAACGCCATCCGGTCAGGATGCAGTGTGCCGTGCAGGGCTGGGTGCTGGTGCGATTCAACGCTGCCCGCTCCGTTTGAAGGGAGCGGGAGGCGGTTGATGCAGCGAATCCGTCAGGCGAAGAGGCCCGGGATGACGTTGCCGTCGCGGACGATCATTACCGGGCGGCCAGTGGACGTGTGGTACTCGTGAGTATGGTCGATACCCATCGCGTGGTAGAAGCTGGCAGCGACGTCATCGGGCGAGAAGCCTTCATGTTTGGGCATGCTGGCGGTTTCGTCGCTCTCACCCAGCACCTGTCCGCCACGGACGCCACCACCGGCAAGCAGCATGAACATGTTGCGCGGGTAGTGATCGCGGCCGACTCGTTCCTGGTTGATTTTCGGCGTGCGGCCGAATTCTCCGGTGACGTAGACCACGGTGGATTCAAGGAGACCGCGGGCGGCGAGTCCGTTGAAGAGTCCTGAGATGGCTTCATCGAGAGCCGGCAGGAGCCGGGTTTTCAGAGATGTCCAGTTGTCGCGGTGGGTGTCCCAGCCGCCGTTGGAGACGGTGACGAAGCGGACCCCGGATTCAACCAGTCGGAGTGCCAGCAGGCAGCTTGAACCGAACTGTGAGGAGCCGAAGGACTTGGCGAATTCCGGCGATTCCCTGCTGATATCGAAGGCTTCGCGGGCCCTGGTGGATGTAATCACGGCGTGTGCCTGGCGACCGAATTCGTCCATGCCGTCAAGCAGCTGACTGTCCTTTTCAACATCGCTGAAAGTACGGTCAAGCTGTGTGAGCAGGCTGCGGCGTTTTTCGATGTCCTCGATGGTGAGCCCACCGGCCATGGTGATCCCGCGCACCTTGTAGGGCTGGCCAATCTGCGGCGTTGAAGTGGTGTTCATCGGCGCGTACTTGACGCCGAGGTAACCCGGTCGCTGGGCGCTGTTGGGAATGGCCACGAAAGGCGGCAGTTCGGCAGCACCGGGGCGTTCTTTGGTGATGACAGCGCCGTAACCCGGGAATTCGAGAGACGGGAGGGGACGGTTGCCGGTGTTGACGTACTTGGTGCCGAGTTCGTGGGCGGCGACGGAGTGAGAGACACCGCGGAGCAGCGTGAACTTGTCCATGCAGGCCGCGATTTTCGGCAGATGTTCCGAGATGGCGATGCCGGGAACGTTGGTCTGGATCGGGCTGAATTCTCCGCGGTACTCGGAGGGTGCGTCGGGCTTCAGGTCGAACGTGTCCATATGGGATGGACCGCCGTTGAGGTTGATGAAGATGGCCGCTTTAGCCTTTGCGTTCGGGTTCACTCCGCGAGCCGCAGCCAGCTGAGCGTAGCTGGCCATGGTCAGCCCGGTGGCACCGAATACACCGGCACGCAGCACTTCACGACGACCGACGCCGTCACAGTTCTTAAAGAATGCCATCCTGGAAACTCCGTTAACTGACCTGGTGAGGAAGGGGAGGGGAAGAAAAAAGGGGTGCAGGCGAGGGAATGAATCAGTGATTCACGACGAATTCACGTGTGTTGACAAGTGCCCAGAGAATACTGCGGATTCCTTCGACGGGATCCTGAGCGTCCTTGATATGAGTCTGGGCGGTCTGCAGTTCGTCGGCTGTGGGGAAGCGTGAGAGCGTCCGCAGCCAGGCATCGGTGATGATTTCAGTGGTGTCGAAGTCCGCTGGAATGGCAACTGTGTCAGGAGCATCCTGCGTGGCGGCATCCTCGCTGTCAGGCTCGATGATCCCCTGAGCCTTTGCCTGTTCGCGGAGTGTTTTGAGCTGACTGCGGAGAGTGGCGACCTGCTTCTGGGAGTTGTTCTTTTCTGCATCAGCGATCTGAGCTTTGAGTCGTTTGACGCGAGCGTTGAAGCGTTCTTTGAGTTGTTCGCGCTGTGCAGCACGCTGACGTTCGCGGGCGACGTCCGCGCCATCGGGGGATGAGCGTCGGGTGAAGGTGAGTTTGTGTTCTTTGGCGATTTCGGCGAGCCAGCCATCGTTGGCGTCAAGCAGTGCGAGGGCCTGGCTGTCGTTGCGGAGAAAGATGGTCTGAAGCAGGCTGGGCTCTTCGCTGCGGTCGCAGTCACAGTTGCTTTCGCGAACGGAGCGGCCGAAGACGGTCAGAGCATAGTCGGCGGGGCCACGGTTGCCCCGACGGATTCCGGCACCCGGAATGGAGAGGGCACGCTTGTCGAGGCTGGTGACGAATTCGGCGTTGCGGGTGTTGTTGAGAGTGGCCTGAAAGAGAATGTCAACGGCGATCTCGGCCGGGAGTCTGCGGGGGACTGCACGGCTGAAGTTGCGTTCGTCCTGACGGTTGGTGGAATTGGGGATCCAGCTGAGCTGATAGGTGCGGCTGTTCAGAATTTCGCGGTGCAGCCACTTCATGTCGAAGCCGTGTTCAATGAAACCTTTGGCGAGATAGTTGAACAGCTCGGCATTGACGGGAGGATTGGCGAGGTTGAGGTCGTCGGCGGGGCTGACGATACCTCTGTTGAAATAGCTGGCCCAGACACGATTGACAAAGGCCTTGGCGAACAAGGGGTTCTCAGGGGATCGCAGCCAGTCCATCAGCGGCTGGCGGGGATCGTCGAACTGCGTCAGATCAACCACCGGGCCGGCAAGGATTTTTGCCGTAGGAGGGGTTACTGCGGACCGATTGTTGCGTCCTGCTGCACGTCTTTGGGGAGCAGCCTGAGCCTTGACAGCGTAGACTTCAGCGAACGGTATGACGGCACCGTCACGAACCTCGTCCGCAAGGACCCGGCGGAGGTCATTGCCTCGGAGTTCTTTTGCTTTGTCGAACTGTGCGAGCATGCGGTCATAGTCGGATTTGGCGTCCGGGCGAGCGGCCTGGCGACCGACGGTGGATTTGAAGAAGCCTTCAAACTGTTTGAAGTCATCCTGCGTCCACTGGTCGAACGGATGCTTGTGACACTGTGCACACTGAATCCGAGTACCAAGGAACGTGTAGGCGAAGGCGATCACACGATCCTCGGATGTCTGGAAGTTCTGGCGAGCCCAGAAGTGGGCGAGCCCTTTGCGGTCGGCGTAGCCGGCGGCACCCGGGCCATCCTTGTGGTAGAGCTTTGAGACGTTCTGGCAGTATTCTTCGTAGGATTCACCCGGGTTGCGACTGACCGCCAGAACAATTCCTTCCATGATTTTGTCGTAGGACTCATTGTCGCGGACGCGTTTCTCGATCCAGGAATACCAGTGTTTCACGGCTTCCCCCTGGACGGGTGTGACATTGTTGAGCTTATCGTCGCTGTTGCCGGTGAAGTCACAGAGTTTGGTGGTCCACCAGGCGACGTAACCCGGGCGTTCAAGGAGTTCATCGATCTTGCGGGACCGCTTGTCGGGAGCCTGATCGAGCAGAAACGCACGGACTTCAGCGGGGGTTGGGAGCGTCCCTGTGACGTCCAGACTCACTCGACGCAGGAATTCGGCGTCCGTGCAGAGGTCTGACTGGATAATGCCAACCTTCCGCAGCTTGCGGACGACGAGTTCGTCGACCATTGTCGGAGCGGGAACGTTGGGGTACTGGTCGCCGTACTGCGGTGAAACCGGGCGGATCACCGGCACGGGGACCACGGCGCTGTCGTAGAAGGCCACGACGTGAGTATCTCCGGGGGATGCGGCAGTGACCAGACCTTCCTGCGTGATGTCGGCGACCTGATCGTCGTTTGTCTGAAAACGGCAGAGCGTGGTGACATCTTCACGGCTGCCGTCAGACCACACGGCAACTGCCCTGAGCTGCTGGTGCTGGTCCTGGGCGGTGAACAGAATTTCGGCCGGTGTGACTTCGAGTCGCTGGAGCGTTGGCGGGGTGTCGACGCGGGGCTGAGACCCGTTTTGCACCCAGCGATGGAGCAGGTGATATTCCCAGGATCCGGGCTTGATACGCTGGCCGCCATCGTGCTGAACCTGCATAGTTGCTTTCTGCAGGATGAGGCTGTCTGCCGGCGACTCGGGGTCAACGCGGCCGAAGAGTTCATCGTGGTCGGTCTTGAAATCATAACCAAACAGGGAAAGCCGGAAGCCGCCTCGGCCCTGGAACGAACCGTGGCAGGCACGACCGTTGCAGCCGAGCTTTCCAAGGAGCGGGGTGACGTGCTTCTGGAAGTCCGGGGATTCACCACCGGCATCGGCCGTGGCGTACCGCTGCGAAACGGGGGGCTGAGTATCCGGATCAGCGGGGGCTGCGAAGACGGCAGAGGGAGCGAGCGTTACAGCGAGTGCGGCCGCTGTCAGCAGAAATCCGTGTCGCATGGGTCTTCCTTTGGGCGGGTGGGAGTGGGTGCCGGGCTTCTGGCCTGTGGTTATTTGGCGGATGGTGGGTCTGCAGGATCGGTTTCGGGGGTTGCTGGCTTTGGGATTTTGGAGGGACGGCTGAGGATCTTCTTTTTGGGCGGAGCGGCTGCTTTTGCTGAGCGAGCCGCTGCGGTGGCACGGCGGGCAAGCTGTTCCCATTCGGCGTCGGAAGACTGCTGAGGATCCTGGGTCTGGGCCCTGAGTTGTTCTTCGACTTTTCGGAGCTGTTCGCTGAGCCGCTGTTGCTCGGACTGGAGTTCTGTTGTGCGATCCCTGTGCCGCTGGGCGATGAGTTCGCGGACCTGGGCTTCGATCTGAGGGTCCTGGGTGCGGGACCAGCGTGCCATGAGCAGGCGAATTTGGGAGTCGCGTTTCCAGGCGGCGAGCTGGGTGGGGTAGCGGGAGGGCAGACGATCGCGCATGCGGATGATGGCCTGAGTCTGGGGGACGAGTTCGCGAAGGGCGGAACGGAATTCGTCGGGACGGGATTTCTGGAGTTGTTCGAGGAGGTGGCTGAGTTCCGGGTGGTGTTCGCGGATGAAATCGAGCGTTGCGGTTTGGTCTTCGGAGGAAATCGTTTTGGGCAACTTCGATGGCGGTTGCTTGTCGGATTTGTCTGGAGACAGCTTCTTTTCGTCAGCTGCGTTCGGATGCGCGACCGTAAGCCGGGCGGGAGCGGCGCTGGCCGGAGCAACCAATGCGACCGACTGACCGGTGGTGGCGAAAAGCAACACCAGCAGAACAACAAACGGAAACGGGCTTGATGAGGAGCGAAGCATTGGGAATGTCGGAAGAAGAGCTGAGAGAAGATCAAAAAATGGCTTCGTCGTCGTCGGGGGATGGAGTATGGGAAGTGGAGGCTTGTTCGTCGAGGTCAACGGCCGTGAGCAACCAGCCGGGGGTTTCAAGTATTTCGGTGGACGGATTGACGGCGTCAGGAAGCTCAGGAGAGAATTCGGGGGCTGGTTCAGAGAGTTGAAGTATGCTGGAGAAAGCCACCGCGTCCTGCAGTGAATCGAGTGCAGGGCTGAGTGTGGAGCGAAGGAGGCCGGCCATCACAGCGACCGCGGCGATGGCGGCCATGGCTGGAAAAATTACTGCGAGCCGGCGAGTGCGAAGGGGCGCTGTGCGTGCCGGGGAGGGCGGCGGGGCCGTTTGCAGTGCATTGAGCAGTTTGAGGGCCGCGAGGAATTCTTCGCAGAGTTGTGCATCGGTCGCCATCCGCTCTTCAAATTGCGTCCGTTCTGCAGCGGAAAGTTCATCCAGTGCGTAGGCGAAGGAAATCCACGAGTCTGCGTGAGCAGACACCGGAGCGCTGTCAGTGGAGAGACCAGTGGGATGAGCGGAATTGCGAGGCGATTGATTGGGAGCCATGGGCGGAAGGGTCAGTCTTTCAGGAGTTCCTTGAGGCGAGTGTCTTCTTTGAGCCGGAGCAGACCACGGCGACACCAGGTGAGGACGGTGCCGAGCGGGAGTTGGAGTTGGGTGGCGATTTCAGTGAAGGTCCGCCCCAGATAAATGCGCTGGCGGATCACTTCCTGGTGTTCAGGGGGCAGGGATTTGAGACATTCCTGGACGATTCTGCGGGTTTCGTCGGTGATGATTTGAGAATCAGGAGCGAGCGATGACTGAGCGGCGGAGGATGAGGCGGAGGGGGACAAATCAACAAGACTGGCAGGATCGGCGAGGGTGGGGAGTCTGCGGTTTTCGCGGAGTATTTTGCGGGCTTCGTTGAGGGCGATCTGAAAGAGCCACCCACGAAGGGTGGGGAGTCGAGCGGTGTGGGAGGACTGCAGGGCATGGACTACGGTCCGTTGCCAGGCGTCGTCCACCAGATGATGATTGCGAAGAATTCCTGTGAGAAACATCAGCAGATCCCCCTGCATTTGAATGCAGGCGGTTTCGATGGTTTTACGGCGGTCATCCGGGACATCGGCGGAATCACTGCACACCCGGACACTCCTTGGACACGACATTTCCCTCTTGTTGATAACAGAGGCGTGACATCTATTTCAGGAAAAGCTGAAATTGGCCTCGAGTCTGAAAAACAGGAAATCCTTGAAACAACCGGGGATGTTGTTTTCCTGGAAACGGGCGTGGCAGGCAGAATCTGCGAAACCGTCAGAGTCTTCGTGGTTTGTCAGCAGGCGTCACAATCTGGACGACCCCGACAGCAGCCCACTTCAGCGAAATTTCCGCCTTGACAAATCTGAAGTGTTGGTTTTCTGACGGTCTCTGCGTCCGATATCGAAGAAGCAGCATCGGCGCAGGTGTGCCGTGCCGTTTTTGGAACACGTGTATTTCCCAGTTGAAGTCTGTCGGGATCAAGCGATGGCACCCAATTCCGGAATCCGAGGACTGTTTGCAAGCTGGTTTGTATCCGGTGGCCACCGCAGGCGAAGAACAGTCGTCGCGGTGCGTGCATTTGAGCAACTGGAACAGCGATCACTGCTCACAAACCCGCTCACCTCCATCCCGCCACTCAACAGTCTTCCGGGGGCGCCCGTTACCATTTACCTTGACTTCGATGGCCACACAGAGGACCAGGACTGGCCAGGCGCACGGTCCGACAACCAGTCCGGTCCCATCGTCACGCCGGTATTTGACATTGATAATGACTTCACCACATTCAGCGACACTGAACTGGTGATGATTCGTGAGATGTGGCACCGAGTTGCCGAGGATTTCACGCCGTTCAACGTGAACGTGACGACGGTCAACCCCGGCTCGTTCAATAATTTTGAGGCCGTGCTTGTGTCCATCGGAGGCAATGGATCCTGGATCGGGAGTCCCGGTGGCGTTGCCTTCCTGAACTCATTCAACAACAGTGCAGTGAACACATGCTACGTATTCACTGACAATGTCGGTCGTGGCTCCGTCGACCACATGAAAGGTGCCGCAATGACTGCCTCTCATGAGGTCGGTCACATGCTGGGACTGAATCACCACAGCGTGTATGACGCTGGAGGCAACAAAACGGACGAGTATGATGCCGGGACGCCTGTTCTCGGTCCGATCATGGGGGCACCCTACAGATCCTATCGTGAGACCTGGTTCCGTGCTTCCGACACCAATGGTGTCAACAGCATCCAGGATGACTTTCAGGTGATGACAAGAGCTGCGAACCGAACGTTTGCGTTTCGCCCTGATGACGCCGGTGATACAAACACCACTGCGACGACCTACACCGTGACGTCTCCCAATTTCCTGCAAACCGGGTTTATCGGGCAGAACAACGATGTCGACGTGTTCATGTTTGAGACTGATGCAGGCCCGATTTCCTTCACCGTAGAAGGTCTGGACCTCCGCAGGATCCTGAACAACAACGCACTGACTCCGGGAACAAACGCCGACCTGGTGCTCGAACTGCGCGATCGCAACGGAAACGTCATTGCAGTCGACAATCCTGCAGGTGGTCAGAATCTCAACGCCTCCGTTTCCGCCACCGTCGTTCAGGGAACGTATTTCCTCGCCGTCTCCACAACCGGTCAGTACGGCGCGATCGGCCAGTATACGGTGTCCGGAACCGTCGTGCCGCTCCCGTCCGTGCCCGTGATGCTCGGGCCAACCGGGACGCTCGAAGATCCGCTCCCGGTGTTCGTCTGGCTGACGGCGGCAAACGTGCAGTCCTATTCACTTGAAGTTGAAATCCGTGATCCGGAGTCGGGACTCTGGAATCCGTACTACTCCGAGACCGGCCTGACCGTCACAACCTTCACGGCGCGGCGCCAGTTCGAACAGGGTGAATTCCGGGCACGTGTGCGGGCTCTGGGTAACAACGGCCGATTCACCGAATACAGCAATTTCGTCACCTTTACCATCGACGTTCCTGCCCCGGGCATCCCCACACTGCTCAGACCCGTCGGTGAAATCGGCGAACCGTTCCCGCTCTTTGAATGGGCGGCCGCCGCCAACGCCAAAGCCTACACGCTCTGGGTGGTCAACAGAACAACCGGGCAGCGAGTGATCTTCCGAACTGACTACAACGGTCTGACGTACACTCACTTTTCCGCACTGGCCAACGGTCCCTATCGGGCGTGGCTGCAGGCGACCAACAGCGTCGGCGAGAAAAGCCCGTGGAGTCGCGCTGTCGACTTTATCGTCGCTGCCCTCAGACCCGCCGCACCAACTCTTCTTGCACCAGCATCCACAACCACCAGCAACACCCCGCGGTTTGTCTGGACCGACGTCAAGGCCGCTCGCTATGAACTGCAGGTCAATAACCTGACGACCGGTCAGGCTCGCTACGTCTTTGTATCCAATATTCCCGGTACGCAGACCTCCTTCGAACCCACAACTGAGTTCTCACAGGGTAACTACGTGGTCTGGGTGCGGGGGTTCAACGGGAGTGACGAGGCTGGCCCGTGGAGTCCGGCACTGCGATTTGCCGTCGATATCCTCCCGCCAACCCGGCCCCAAATGACTGGTCCGCTGGGTGCCAATGGCAGCCGTGTCATTAATTCGCTCAACCCCACCTATTCATGGACTGCTGCGGAACGAGCCGTTCGCTACGAACTCTATGTGAATAACCTCACGACCGGCGAATTTCAGGTAATCCGCAGGAACGACATCACTGAACTCGAGTTCACACCTCTTGTCAGTCAGAGGCAGGGGGAAATTCGCGCCTGGGTTCGCGGTTTCAACATCGCCGACGAAGCGGGTGACTGGAGCCCTGTATACAGTTTCCTGATCGATGAAGCGACACCAACCACTCCCACAATCATCGCTCCTGTGGCCAACCCGGCAGGTTCGGTGGACAACGCCAATCCCACGTTCGCCTGGTCGATTGCTGCGGATGCACCGTTCTATCAGCTGGAAATCTATGAAGTGAACCCCTCAACCGGGCGACTCATCACCCGCGTCCTCCAGCAGAACGCCATCACAGACAAGTTCTTCACCGTCCCCAACGCGCAACGACTCAGGGAAACAACCTATGTCGCCCGTGTTCGCGGATATAACCTGTCCAACGAAGTCGGTAACTGGAGCCCCTATTACTCAGTTCGCATCGACGTCCCCGACGCTGTCACCCCTGTGATCCTTGGCCCGGGCGGCACCATCTCCGATTCCACCCCCGTCCTCAGATGGACCCACGATCGCGCCGCAATCCGATTTGAAGTCCTTATTCGTGACCTGATCCGCAACGAAACCATCACCCTGCAGGTCTCCAGTTTCAACGTATCTCCCGACGGCACAGAAGCCTCCTACACCATCCCGGACGACAAAGCGCTGCGTTCCAGCACCTACCGATTCTGGGTGCGAGCCTTCAACTCGATGCAGCAGCCGAGTGTGTGGAGCGAACCGCAGTCGTTTGTGCTCACGCTCACTGCAGCAGAACCGCAGATCGATACAGAGATTGAACCGGACGTCGAGATTCTTGCTGCCCTGCTCCCGGAAAGGCGGCAGCCCCCGGTACAACACCCGGCAATTGCTCCGGCACAGACCACTCCGCAGACAGAATCCATGATGCTGGCTCTGGCTGAACGTCCGGCTGATCCGTCCTCGGCAGTGGCCCCGGCAGAGTCAAAACCTGGCGAAGAGCTTCTCATTGATCAGGCCATCTGGATGATCGTCAACCCGGCCAATCCGCTGGTCTCCGGCTGACAGTTCCGTTCAGACCGGCAGATGCCATGCACCTGCATGCGGTGCACGCGCTACCGCCTGACAGGCCTGAATCGCAACGGTTCATGGCGGACCGCGTATGGTGAGCTTATGGGTCTTATGGGTCCTATGTGACCTATATGACCCATAGCATCCACGCGCGAACCCATACAACGACAGCGCCGGTTTCCCGCGTGCCCGGCGGATGGTCCCGGCATGAAAGCCGGATGTTCACACCGTCG
>CAZLOQ010000202.1:0-10435 GCA_964561125.1 uncultured Chitinophaga sp.
GGTTTCGCGGATGGCCGGTCCAGTGACGCAGGCAATCCCGGCGAATGTCGCGCTGATGTATCCAACGGGCAACCGGACCTGGGGTGAAGCGGGTGGTGGCGGCTTTCTTGGCGTCGGTCATTCCCCGTTCAACCTCGTCGGTCGTGAAGCACGCAGTCGCCCGGAGAGCATGACGCTGCAGGGTGTAACGCTCGACAAACTCCGGGATCGTACCGCGCTGATGCAGTCGCTGGATCGATTCCGACGGGATGCCGATCAGCGGGGACAGATGGAAAGTCTGGACGTCTACGCTCAACAGGCGATGGGCATTCTGACCACGTCGCATCTGGTGGACGCTCTGGATCTTTCAAAAGAGGACCCGCGAATTGTCGCCCGCTACGGCGCCAGCAGTGAAGCGTTCCAGCGGGACGGTGCTCCGCCGATGGTCGAAAACTTCTGTGTAGCACGACGCCTCGTCGAAGCCGGTGCTCGATTCGTGTCACTCAATTTCAGTCGCTGGGACTGGCATGGTTCTGACGGTATGAACTTTCCAAAGTGTCGCGAAGAATGTCCGAGGCTGGACCAGGGTCTTGCCGCTCTTGTCACAGACCTGCATGAACGCGGTCTTGCGGACGATGTTTCGGTGGTGGTCTGGGGAGAATTCGGACGCACGCCGCGAATCAACGGCAGCAACAGCCGCGATCACTGGCCTCAGGCGAATACGGCGGTTCTTGCAGGAGGGGGCATGCGAACCGGGCAGGTTGTTGGCGCCACCAACCGCTACGGCGAAGCTCCACAGGTGCGGCCGGTGACTTTCCAGGAGGTCTTCGCGACGCTCTATCACTGCGCCGGCATTGATGCTCAGAACACCCGCATCTTTGACCTCGCCGGTACCCCGCAGTACCTCGTCGATCCGGGCAATCTGCCGCTCCACGAAGTTATCTGACCCGCTCTCCGCTGATGTAACCGACAGCGTTTGTGACCGACAGCCTTCAGCGAACGCCGGGCGAGATCGCCGGCTGCACCCTCAAGATGCGTCCCACGGGGCGCTTCAGATCCACAATCACAGGCTGAATCGTCTGCGACATCCCTACGTTGCCTGCCGCATCACGAGCCAGCAGGCGGAAGTACA
Source organism: uncultured Chitinophaga sp. (assembly GCA_964561125.1). Taxonomy (GTDB): domain Bacteria; phylum Planctomycetota; class Planctomycetia; order Planctomycetales; family Planctomycetaceae; genus SXXK01. The sequence continues at coordinate 1,112 of CAZLOQ010000202.1, forward strand.
GGGACGGTGGCATACCTGCTCGAATCGGCAGCTCAAACCGCTGCCGATCGGGCTGCCAGTCAAACACAGGCGTCCATGGACCATTGGCCCCCGGCGACGACTCCAGACGAACGACCACCTGCTCCGCGTTCATCTCCTGCACGCGCCACGCAAACTGAATTGTGCTGCCCCCGTCCTGATTCACCCCCGGTGGTTGCATCTGCACGGTCGGCGCTGTCTGGTCAACGGTGATGATCACCTCTGGCGGCTGTCCCGGCTGCGGCGGAGTATCTGAGATCCCCAGACCATTACGGATCCTCACTGCAAATCCAAATGTCCCCTCCGACATCGAGTCCACCTCGAATGGACTCCTCACATCAGGGTCGCTCCCATACCGGAACCACTGGCCACCGCCATCTTCAGTGATGAACAGTTCGACAGCACTGACACCCGAGGGCCCGACATCGTCAATCTGATAATCCAGCTCGAAAACGCGATTGTTCACAAGCTGTCTGGGAATCTGGCCGCCCCAGGCTGTGGCAGGGTCCGGGACCTCGCCCGGAATGGGCATCAGCGGCGCTGCCGAAGTCTCACCGGCTGGCTGAACAGGCGTACCATCGCCGAATGTCGATCCCGCGGAGACTGAAAATGGTGATGGCCCCAGCGGGATCTGTGCAGACTCAACAGCACCGGCCGACCTCGGCAGCGATGCTGCCGTCGAACTGTTGCCACCGCGTCCCACAACCTGCGCCCGCGCTTCGGCGCGGTTACCGGCCACGTCAGAAATTGAAGCGAGCAGCTGCACAGCCGCGCCCGCAGGAATTGTCACTCGCGCTGTTCCCGCCGCCGCGGACTCGCACGGCACAGCACGGCGAACACCGCTTAGCCCTTCCACACACTCGAGGCGAAACGAGTCAACGTCCAGCGCAGAATCACTTGCAGTCCAGACCACGCTGATCTGCCCGGGAGATGTTTCTGCAGCCTCCAGTCGTAACAGCGGAGCGACTGTGTCAACGAGCACAGTCATTTCCGGCGCACCGCCACGGATCGGCTGAAGCAAAGTACCCCGAGGATCGGTCATCCGAATCGCAAACGAGTATTCACCGTCGCGAGGAGCAGAGAAGACGAATGCACCGCGTGAAACCGGTACGCTCTGAAGACGCTCCCATGTTCTGCCGGAATCCTGCGACCCGTAGAGCACCGCCAAACCTTCCGTATGCCGCCCTGCTCTGCGGTCAACCTCAAACGGAATTTCAAATCGCCCGGTGTTCGTGATGAGTGTACCGCCGTCCTGGGCGCTGACTCCGGAGCAAACCAGCAGACCGGCAATCAACAGCAGACCGGCAATCAACGGCGAACCGCCCGTGCAGTTGGCACGTTGGAACAGCGTATTCAGAATTCCTGAGACACCTGACATCGTCTTTCCCTTGGACAGGGAACAGTCCGGCCCGGAGTCGTCCCGCGGAAACCGGCTCGTGCGATCGCCCCGACACTGGAGCGGGCGCACGACTTCACGTCGGTGGTATCGGATGACGGAGGGCGTTCACTTCAGCCGATTGTATGCAGCAGAGCGGTTCTGCCGGCTTTGCAGCTACGCCGTTGCTGGACTGTCAGGTCAAATCGATGAAGTTCGGCAGGATCAGCCGTCACAGAGAGGACGAAGCTGATCCAGCAGGCCCGGGATCGCTGCATACGGAGACTCAGATTCCTCGTACTCAAGCGCCACAAACCCACGATAGCCGGCGTCTCTGAGAATCCCGGTGATTCGGGAAAAATCGGCGGGTTGCTTCCGGCCGCCCACGGTGATTGAAGCTTTGATCTGAGCATTCACAGCCCAGGGGGCGATTTTCTTCAGGTCGCCGTAGGGATCGTCGGTTTGAAAATTCCCGCTGTCGAAATTGACGCCGAACCAGGCGGAGTTCTGGACGCGCTCGATGATTTGCAGCATTTGGGCGGGTGAGAAAGTGATTCCGCCGTGATTCTCCAGAGCCAGAAAAACGCCCTTTTGTGAGGCGTACTGCAGACTTTCGTTGATACCTGCAGCACAGCGTTCAATGGCTGCCTGCTCGCTCTCCCCGCGTGGCACATTGCCCGCGAAAATACGAATCGCCGGAGCCCCGAGGGTGGCGGCGTAGTCGATCCACGCGCGACAGTCGGCCAGTTGGCGGTCCCGCGCCTCTCCTTCGGGAAGACAGAAATCGTTCCCAATGGCTGTGGCGGAGACGCTGAGTCCCTGCCGGTGCAGGAGCGACCGCAGGCCCAGCAGATATTCGGGAGTGATCGTTTGCGGGAAGTAATAGCCGGTCAGCTCGGTGGCCGAAAGTCCCTGGTCAGAGCAGTACTGGATGAACTTTTCCAGATTCATCTCAGCACTGGCAATTTGTTCCGGCGTTCCGCGTCGGACCATCTGGCGATGAAAGGAATAGCCAGCAAGGCTGAGGCGGAGATGGGAATTGCCATGCCTTTGGGGGGGATCCGCCGGTGCAGCGGCGGTTTGTGGCGGGGAAAATTGCAGTGTGCCGACGAGTGCGGCAGAAGCTGTCAGAAACCGCCGGCGGTCGACCATGTCTGCCGTTCCCATTGAATAGCTACAAAAAAAGCACGCTGCCAGAAGAACGGTGGCAGCGTGCTTCGAGAGGGTTGAGACCCTGTCTTGGAGTGTGCATTCATCTTTACGACGCGCTTTTCTGAATTCCACACAAAAAAACAAGAAATTCCTAAATTGCGCAAGACAGGACTTGAACCTGCATGGGATTTAACTCCCACTAGCTCCTGAAGCTAGCGCGTCTGCCAATTTCGCCACTTGCGCGTGACTTGAGTAGCTTACATGATGAAGCTCGACACGGCAACTGTTCTGCAACCATTTTTCCAGCAGCGGGCCATGCAAATGCCGTTTTCCCCTGCAGCATCCCTTCGGGAATGCCGAAAATCCGACTACTTGTGGCTCTGCCTCGGCGGAATCTCCTGCGCGTTGTCCTGCCCACCCGGGCAGCAGCAAGGGGCCGCAGGCCGTGGAGCTTTGGGATGAATTTGGGTTCTGACCAGGGATGGTCATGAGCGGACCATCGGAAAACGAGGCACGACCAGCGGTGCCAGCCCGGATTGCGGGTTGGTTCACCGCACTCGCCTGCGCCCGCCCTCGACTCATGCTCTGGCTGGTTCTCAGCCTTGCCTGTGCGGCTGTCGGTTACACAGTCACGTCCCTGAAGATCACCACCAGCCACTCCGGGCTGACACCCCGGAAGTCGGAGTTTGCGCAGAACTGGCAGCAGTATTCTGACGCCTTCGGAGCCGACTCCGATGTCCTCATTGTTTTTGAATCCAACTCACCAAATCGGAATCTGATCCGTGCTCTGATTGACGACATGGGTGCACGGCTGAAGCGGGAACCGCAGCACTTCAGAAATGTGCTGGCCAGCGTGGACCTCACGACCATGCGCCGCAAGGCCCTGCAGTTCCTCAGTCAGCGTGAAGTTCAGCGCACCGCCTCCCTGCTGAAAACCTACGACCGCGTGGTTCGGGATCAGAACTGGAGTCTCATTCAGGCCCACAGGATCGCCGGAACGCTGGGCGATCAGATCCAGAGAGCCCGGGAAAATGGTGTTGTGCCGGATTCCACCTGGGCCTCCACCGAACGCTTTTCAGAAAGCCTGGCCACCTACCTCCGCAACGCTCGCCAGACCGGCAGCCCTGAACGGAACGCGTTTCAGTCGCCCCTGCCGGACCTGATGAGCGTCGCCGCAGATCAGCGACTGACGGACGAGCCGGAGTCGAGGGTGCTCAATGCCGAGGGTACCCTTGGCGTGGTTCAGGCCGGGCTCGCCGGTGATGATCCGGCCACATCGATGGAGCGACTGCGGCAGATTCTTGCCGAAGTTCGTGCCGCCAACGCCGATCACCCCGACCTGCGACTGTCCCTCACCGGACTCCCGGCGCTGGAAGCAGACGAGCTGCGGACGGGCACGATCGATATGAAGAACGCGGGACTGCTGGCACTGCTCATCGTCGGGATCCTGCTGTTGCTGGTGTTCCGTGGCATGCGTTATCCGATGCTGGTATTCACCACACTGCTGATTTCTCTCTGCTGGACATTCGGGGCCGCCACACTGATTGTCGGCCACCTGAACCTTGTGAGCATCTGCTTTACGATCTTCCTGATCGGGCTCAGCGTCGACTTCTCTGTATCGCTGATCAACCGTTATCTCGCTCTGCGACAGGAACTTCAGGAACTTCCGGAAGCCCTCCTGAATGCCACGCGAAGCACGGGCGGGAGCATCATAACATCGGCTTTGACTGCCGCTCTGGCCTTCTCCACGATGCTGCTCACCGGGTTCCCGGGCCTGGCCGAACTTGGGTTGATCTCCGCCGTGGGTGCCCTGCTGTCTGCTGTCGCTGTCTTCGTCTTCCTGCCGGCGCTGGTTGCTGTCAGCGATGGTGAAGTCGAGTTTGAAAGCCTGCCGGCGCCATTTTCTCCTGCTCGCCTCCGCCAGTTCCTCGTATCGTGGCCCGCGCCCACCGCCGCCGCAGCCGCCGTACTTGTCCTGATCTTCGCAGTGCAGGCCTTTCGCTACTCTGATGGTCAGGTGGGCAGTCGAGTTTCCTACAATCCGAACCTGATCAAGCTGCAGGACCCGGCGGCAGAGTCGGTTCGCGCCGAACACAGCCTCTCCGCCGCCGGTACGGACACCGTCCTGCACGCCGTTGCGCTCGCGGATTCCTGGGAACAGGCAGTCAGGCTTCGCGAGAAGTTTCTGCGTCTGGGAACGGTGGCTCGAGTCAGCGATGCGGCCAGTAAACTGCCCGAACCCCCCGATCCGGAGACCGTTCGACTGCTGCGGTCGCTCCAGCAGCAGGCCGCCTCCATTTCCGGGAATACACCAAGCCTTGATCCCGCCGACCACATGGCTGTCGGCCGCAGCGTGGATCGCCTCTACTCACTGGTGAAGACCTCCACCAATCCCCGGGCGCAGAAAGCCGCTGCGAATCTCGATCAGTTCCTGAATGACCTGTCAGCCACCCCCGGCCGTGAAGCCCGCGGTATTCTTGGTGCCTGGAATGCGATGGTCGCCCGCTGGCTGCTCATGGAATACGCCGAAGTCGCTGCTGCTGACAGCTTCGACCCCGTCTACCTCCGGGATCTGCCTCCGGAACTGAAGAGTCGTTATCTTCGTATCCGTCCCGATGAAACGCAGCAGTGGGCGCTGCGAATCTATCCCCGCGGCAATGTCTGGGATGGGGCTGCCCTGCAGAAATTCGTCACGGAACTGCGGACGGTGGACCCCAGCGTCACAGGGCTCCCCGTGCAGATTCTGGAATCGGCGGGGCGGATGAACTCACTGTGGGGATCGATTGGACTGTATTCCATCGCCGTAATCTCCATTGTGCTGCTGTTTCGCAACCTCCGCCCCGGGCAGAAGCTGCTGACCATCGCTCCCCCGATCGCCGTGGCTGCCTTCATTGGTTACACACTGCAGCAGCGAAGCGGGCAACTCAACCTGCCACTGCTTGTTGCCATTGCCCTGTCGCTGGTCGTGCTGATTTCCGCCGTTCTGGATTACCGCAATCTCCGCGATACCGTGCTGATGCTGCTTCCGGCATTCGGTGGCGGATTGCTGCTTCTGGGAATCATGGCCACCGCCGGGCTTGAACTGAACCCACTCAATCTCATTGCTCTGCCGCTCGTGTTCGCAATCGGTATCGATAATGGCATCTATCTGGTGGCCGACTGCCGACGACAGATCGCCGAAGGCCTGGAACAGTATGAAATGTCACCGGAAACATTCAGTAGTGTGCTGGTGACGTCGCTCACATCCATTGCCGGGTTCGGGAGTCTGCTGATCGCGTCCCATCGAGGTCTCTTTGGCATGGGGCTGCTGCTGGCGGTCGGTGTGGCTTCGTGCCTCGTCGTGGCCGTGCTGCTGATGCCTGCCCTGCTCACACTCGTGGCCCGTCATCAGCCCGCTTCGCTGTCGCCCGTACGAATCATCCGCGGTGAAAAGACGACGGACGAAACCGAGGCCGCTCCTGCCGCGCGGGATGCTCAGAAATCGGCTCCGAAAACGAAGAAAGCCGCCTGAACCCGGTGAAGCTCGAGTCTGCTGCTCAAGCCGCCCTGCAAAGCGAGTCACGCCGTGCTGCCTGTCGATCTGATTGCCGCCAAACGCGATGGACAGGAACTGACACCCGAACAGATCCAGGAGTTTATTCGCGGCACCGCTGCGGAAGGCATCCCGGATTATCAGGTGGCCGCTATGGCCATGGCCGTGTACCTGAACGGAATGACATCCGCCGAAACCACGGCACTCACACAAGCCATGCTCGACTCCGGATCCAGACTTGAATGGCCGGATGACGGCAGGGTGCGAGTCGACAAGCATTCCACCGGCGGGGTCGGCGACAAAACTTCGCTCATCCTCGCACCACTCCTCGCCGCAAGCGGCTTCCAGGTCCCCATGCTCTCCGGTCGCGGCCTCGGTCCCACCGGAGGCACTCTGGACAAACTGGAGGCAATTCCGGGGTTTCGGACTGATCTGAGCATCACAGAAATCCGGCAGCTGACTCAGGACGTGGGCTGCGTGATCACCGGAACCACCCGCGAACTGGCTCCCGCCGATCGCCGCGTTTACTCAATTCGCGATGTCACAGCCACCGTCGCCTCGATCCCGCTCATCACCAGCAGCATTCTCAGCAAGAAACTGGCCGAATCCCTGCAGGGACTCGTACTCGATGTGAAATTCGGGAGCGGTGCATTCATGAAAACTCCACAGGCCTCCCGCGCACTGGCCCGATCACTCGTCGACGTCTGCTCCACTCTGGGCACTCCCGCCACTGCACTGCTGACCAGCATGAACCAGCCACTCGGCTGCATGTGCGGAAATGCGCTCGAGGTCCGGGAATGTCTCGATGTGCTGTCCGGACAAGGCCCGGCCGACGTGCGTGCCCTGTCACTGGAACTGGCTGCCGAACTGCTCCTGCTCACCGGACGCTGCAGCAGTCATCACGATGCGCTGACGATTGCCGCGAAGCCGCTGGATTCGGGCCATGCTCTTGAAGTGTTTCAACGCATGGTGCACGCTCAGGGGGGACGGCTGGATGAATTGCCGCAGCCTTCCAAAGCCACCGACTTCCCGGCCTGGTGCGATGGTTACGTGCACACCATCGACACCGAACTGCTCGGGATGGCTCTGATTGAACTGGGAGCAGGTCGCAGACGCCTCGAAGAAGCCCTCGATCACTCCGCCGGCCTGCAGATGCTCATCACGCCCGGCAGCCCTGTCACTGCCGGACAACCTCTCCTTCGCGTCTTTGCGCAGCACCCGGAAGTCGTCTTTCCGCGACTCAGACAGGCCATTCACATCGGTGAGAGTGCTCCGGCAGAACCGCCGCCGCTGATTCTTGAACGCCTCTCCACCCACCATTGAAAACAGCAGGCACTCTGTAAACATCAGGCACTCCATGGAACCTACGTCTGCAACAGCCGCTGACAAAACTCAGCAGCACCAGCTTCGCAATCGGCTGGCACTGCTGGTGCACCAGTCGCTGTTTCGCATCGCGTGGATTTTCAAGACCGAGAGTGTGATCATGCCGGCGTTTCTGGACAGCATCTCCGAGTCGGGCGTGATTCGCGGGGCGCTGCCGCTGCTCAATCGCACCGGCCAGTCACTCGCCCCGCTGCTGCTCGCCGGCCCACTCGCCGCTACATCCCGAAAATCCGCATGGCTCAGCCGCACCACCTTTCTGATGGGGCTGCCGTTCCTGTTTCTGTCCGCCAGTATTGCCGTGGCTGACGCACAGCTTCCCGAATGGTTTGCCGCCATCTTTCTGCTGGCCTATGTGGCCTTCTTCTGCCTCCACGGCGTTAACGACATGACCCTCAGCACTGTGCTGGGGAAACTCATCGCAGCCCGACAGCGAGGACGGCTGCAGGCTGCCGCCAGTACCGTGGGTACAACCGTCGCCGTTGCTCTCGCACTGCTCCTGCTGCAACGCTGGCTGCAATCCCCCGGACAGGCCCCGTTTCAACCAATCTTCCTGTTCGTCGGGTCCGCCATGATGCTCGCCGGCCTCTCGTCGAAACTGCTCAAAGAGGCACCCGATACCAGCCATTCCAAAGCCAGCCCAATGCATGTGACGGACGCATTGAGACAGGCCGCAGCACGACTCCGACTGGACCCGGTGCTCAGACGACTGTGCCTCGTCGCCGTACTCTTCGTCTTTTCGCAGACACTCTTCCCCCACTACCAGAAAGTCGGACTCGCACGACAGGGCGATTCCCGCAGCGTGCTCATGGACTGGGTCGTGGCACAGCATCTGGGCGCCGTCTGTTTCAGCATGGCGTCCGGAATTCTGGCCGATCGCTTCGGAACACGCTCCGCCCTGAGACTGCTCCTGCCCTGTGCCGCCGCTGCCCCACTGCTCGCACTCGCTCTGGAACACTCCGCTCCCCCCGGATGGTTCTGGATCACCTTCTTCTGGATCGGACTCGTGCCCGTCACGCTCCGCGTTCAGGTGAACTACGTGATCGAAATCGTCAGCCGTGAAAGACACCCTGAATACATCAGCACACTCAACCTCTGCATGGCCCTGCCGTTCCTCTGCTCACCCGCCCTCGGAGCCCTCGTCGACTGGACCGGACACCAGATTCCCTTCCTCCTTGTCGCCGCCGTCGTCGGCACCGGCGCGGCTCTCACATGGACCATTCGGGAACCACGCGAACTGGAAAATTCCGCGACCTGACGCGCTGCCACAATCCGGCCTCGACGCCGCAAAACTCAATTGGTACAAGCAGGCCGTCAGAACCGGACTGCAGATCGAATCGGAGACACAAATGCCCAGCTGCTTTGACGCACTTGTGGAACAGGGCCGCGAACAGGGCTTGCTCATCGGGCGCATCCGCACACTCCAGGAAGTTCTGCGGCAGCCTGTGACAACCGAAGAAGCCCTCGCCTCACTGTCCGTCACAGACCTGCAGACTCTTGCCGCCCAGCTCCAGGAATCGCTCTCCACCAGACCGCTCCAACCCGGTGACGGCTGAACATCATCAGCGGCAACGCGTGAGCGTCCGGTTATGGGCAACTCCACGCATCCTGAGGGCGCGGATCGAGACACGCTGTGGAAGACGTTGCCGTTCTCTGACTGTCGACACACTGGCGGGCTGCCGGGCTGGTGATGTGGTCGATCACACACTCGCGCTGCTCAAAGCTAAACTCCGGCCTGAGCTGCACGCTACAGCTTTTACGCAGTCAGCGTCTGGAATTTCAATCGATAGTCGCCATCATTCGGCCTCTGCGGACATGGCAGCAAATCGATTCCCACATGGACGCTTTGCCTGACATTATTGTATAT
>CAZLOQ010000203.1:0-10429 GCA_964561125.1 uncultured Chitinophaga sp.
GGGCGACCTGACCTGGCATTTCATGCCAGGCTGATGGAACTGGCCTTACAGGCCGCGAACGCACCCGGGCGTTTTCTGATTACGCGATGCAAACGCCCACGGGGAGGCGATGGGGTCAAAGGTGCATGGCACCTTTGGCTATCAGGTGCATGGCACCTGCTGACACAAAGTGATACAAGAATTGGCTTTGCGTCGCCTGGTGTCGTCCGGATCTCTGCCGGTGGCGGCTCGATTCTGATTCCGCCGGTGCCATGCACTGTTGACTTTCGCAACGTCCTATGTTTTGTCTCAGTCTCCCAGCTGCACCAACTCGCCTCCCGGGGCGCGTTGAAAGCAGGCAGTCAACCCTGTGGACTGTCCGGGACCGGGCGTGATCAGCTCAACCGGTCCTTCAAATCCGGCTGTTTGGAACCAGCGTCGCAGGTGTTCGACCTGCGGATGTCGCAGCACCAGAGTCTTCAGGAGCAGTGGAGATTCCGGAAGTCGAGTCGCGGGTGGTTGGGCAGTTTGCCACTGGATAAGTGGCGGGAGTGTGCCGGCAAAAGGACATTCTCCGTGCTGGGGGATCGTGATCAGCCATTCGAGTTCCCCGCGCTGCATGGTTTGTATGGGGCCGAGTTCTGCCGGGGCGAGGGGTGCAAGGTCGCGGATCCGATTTGTTCGCATTACCCATGCTGTCAGTCGCGGACCTGATTCTGCGGCCGTTTGATCCAGTCCAAACCATCGCGGCTGCTCTGGAGCGGGTGCTGCGGGGTCGATGGCGAGCACTTCGAGGTAGCAGTCGGGGCCGATTCTGAGGAGCTGATTGTGGGTTCCCATTCTGGGGTGTCTGCCGCCAGGTTGCAGGGAACACCCCAGTTGCCGTTCAATCCAGGCCGCGCCCGCCGCCAGCGATGCAGCCGTGACGACAAGATGGTCAAGCGTGGCAGTGAAGTTCTGCATTCGACGATTCCCCTGACAAGTCTGTGTCGATATCGTAAACTGGTGTTGTCAGAAACTGAAGACGAAACGCAGCAGCCCGAAACCGCCATTTGCCGTGACCACCGCATTGCCGTGACCAGCGCATCACCCAATTCCCCGATCACCGAAAACAACCTCCACGCAGTGCTCGGCGCAGACGGCATTCAGCGTCTGGTGGCGGCCTTCTATCGCCGCATTCCGACTGACGACGTGCTGGGGCCGATGTATCCGCCTGATGATCTGGCAGGAGCAGAAGAGCGTCTGCGTATGTTTCTCGCATTTCGCTTTGGTGGTCCGCAGGACTACCTGCAGAAGCGAGGTCATCCAGCCCTCCGCGCCCGCCATGCTCCATTTTCTGTCACCCAGGCTGCCCGCGATCGCTGGATGCTGCTGATGAATCAGGCGATTGATGAATGCTGTTTCAGTGCCGAGGCCAGCAGGGTACTTCGGGAATTTCTCGGGCACGTCGCCACATTCCTGATCAATCGATGAGTTGATTCGGGTTACCCGCAAATGGAAATCGGGCGGCTCATCGTTGCGGGTTTCGATGAGCCGCCCGTCGTGAACAGAGTCCGGCATGCAGCAGATCGCGAAAGGAAGGGCACGATCTGCCCGGCGGCTGCGGCTTCGTCACAAGCCGTGGCCACAGACTGCCTGAAGTCAGAACAACTTCACAGACCCCGGGAATCCGGCCCACGGCGGAGTACCGTCGGCTGAGTTCCTGCGTTCACTGTCTTCCTGAACATCTGCGTGACCTGTGGGTACAAAACTGCCTCTGCGAGGTTTGGCGGGCTGGTCACCTTCAGTTGCATCCGGAGCTGCATCCGGCTCGACTGCTTTCCGTGTCTCTTCAAACCATGCTTCACCGTTTTCCGATTCACCGGCAGGTGCTGATTTTCCGGATCTCGCAGACTGCCCGGACCGCTGCGGTTTCGGCGCTTCAAAGGACGCCGCACGAAATCCCTGAGCGGTTGTCCGCCGCCGGCCTGCTGACCCTGACGCCGGCTCTGCATTTTCTCTGCCAGCCACCGTCCTGCCGCCTGCTGGTTCCGCAGCTGCAGCGGCATCCGGCTGCACTGACGTCTCAGCATCGGGACTTTGAGAACGGACCACGGCTCGCGGCAGCGCGGCGGTGCGCCGGGCGGTCGCTGGTGACTGCCCCGCCACAACACTCTTCGGCTTACTCGCATCGCGCGATCCTGGAGCATCGGGACGTTCCGTATCAGGAGTTGAGGCATTCGCCAGCAGCGATTCGTCACCGGCGAGCAGTCGCGGGCGACCGGCAAGGACCCAGCCGCGCCAGTTACGTTCCAGCGCCGCGATTCCCTCGTGATCAAAGTGCGTCCGGATGGCTTCGTCCCATCCCCGTTCCTCCGCTGCAGCGAGGAGTTGCAGATAGACCTTCTGTCCCTTCTGCTGCACCAGAAAATCGACGAGGGTAAAGCCCTGGGCATAGAGGGTGAGCATTCGGCGGGGGTCTTCAGGATAGTCCTTCATGGAGAGCAGTTCACTGAGGGAGAAATGCTGGCCGCGGTCGCGGATGACCTGATTGAGCAGATGCAGCTGTTTCAGCTTTTCAGATTCATGTTCGAACAGCGTCGCCGCTCCTTCATCCGCCCAGCGAGGCAGCGGCCGACGGAAGTGACAGGCGAAAATCGTGTGATTCACCTCGTGCGGAATCACTGAATCCAGAATTCGTTCCAGGCTGCCCTGGACGGACATACGCCAGTTGATCACTTCGCCGTTCACAAACTGGAATGTTGTCTGCCCCCCCGCTCCCATGGCCCCAGCGTTGACCGAAACACGGCAGGGACGAGACCAGTTGGGCATCGGACGTCCAAGCCAGTAGACGGCGAGTTCCCTGCGGTAATGTTCGGCGGCGGCCGCGACTTTCTGAGCCACATCCCGGTCTGCGGCCGTCACCAGGAAATTGGCTGTCTCGTGTCGTTCAGCGCCAGCGGCTGTGATGGGCTGCAGCCCGACTGTGGCGACAAAAAAACAGACGAACAGCGTGCGAGCATCCATGCTCTGTTCCTGCTGGCTGAGTTGACATCCTGTGAAATCGGCAGTTCCTGCTGCCGTGTTTCGATTGCAGCAGCAAATGCCGAACCAACCCGGAAAAAATCCGGAGCCCGGTGGGTTTGTTTTTCGCAAAGGCTTGCTGAGTAAAGACTTGCGATCAACATTTTACCGCTGCAATTTCTGCCGGTTCCGTCATGAATCGGCAGGATTTGCAGATCTTACAATCCTGCAGGAAAGGGCTCCAGACCAATTTGGAGATGCATGGAGGTCCCGCGGCGGCGTTCCGGACAGCGGTCACTTCCCGGGCAGCTTCAGCGGGCTTCGTTTGTTTTCCCCAGATATCGATCAAACCAATCCAGCAGGGCCTTCTCTGCCTGTTGACCCTGAGCCCCCGGAAACCCATGTGCGGCTCCCGGCATGACGATCAGTTCGCACTCGGCTCCGACTTTCTGCATCGCTTCGTGGAATCGCTGACTGTGAGAGATCGGGACCAGTTCGTCTTTGTCCCCATGAATGAGCAGCGTGGGCGCGGTGCGTTTTGTGACTGACAGCAATGGCGAGACATCCGCGGCCTGGTCATCCGGGAAGACCACAGCCGGAAACTGGCGACTCAATGTCTTGTGATTGACATATTCCCGAATATCCGTGGGCGGGAAATAGGCGGCTACGGCCTGCACGTGACTGGAGGTTTTCTCAAGGTCAACCGCTGCATCCGGATCGCCATCATCACCCATGGTTCCGAGGACCAGGGACAGGTGCCCGCCGGCACTCCCGCCGCAGACCCCGATGCGCTGCGGATCGACACCGTACGTGGCGGCCTGTCTGCGTACGTGCCGGACTGCCAGTTTGACATCGGCAACGGCGTCCGGAACTTTGAAGTACGGGCTGCTGCCGTGTCGCACCAGTACCAGTGTATAGCCGCGATCGACAATCTTCTCAAACAGATTCAACCCTTTTTTCTCGGCCCGGACGACAGTTTCCGGAGGGGCCCAGATGGAGACCCAGCCACCGCTGACCATAAAGAGCACCACAGCACCGTTGGGGTTTTCTGCGGGGCGGACGACGTCATAGGTGAGCGCCATTCCTGCCTTGTGACCGTAGATTACGTCCGGAGTGATGGTACGCCAGTCCTGGGCCGGGGCAGTTGAGGGAGCCAGAACGCACAGCAGGGCGGCAATCAGCCATGTGAGACAGCGCATCGTGAGCTTTCGCTTGCGGGGGAGAGAATCGAGGGATGGTCAGGAACCTCGCGTCCAGTATGTATTACCCATGCGGCAAGTGCAACCGGGGCGGAGTCCGGCGGGTGGCTCAGTGCTTCAGGCGGGATTGGCCTGCTCTGCGGGGCGGAGTGACGGGGGAGGGGGGCTGGACAGCGTTTGTCCGTGGACGCCGATGCGGATGCAGGCGGGGTTCATGGCGGCAGTCAGTGCGGCGGGGGTTTCGCTCAGAGGGAACCAGTCTGACACCAGCGATGCGAAGGGAAATCGGCTTTCTGCTGACTCCAGAAACCGGACGGCCTGCAGCAGATGCCGAGGTCCGTAATTGTGAACGCCACTGACGGAGAGATTTCGGCGGACGAGAGTATCCATGGAGAAGGAAACGGGTGTGGCGGGGAAGACGGCGCCGACCAGTACGAAGCGGGCTCCGATGCGCAGCAGTGGCCAGAGCGTCTGGAAGGCAGCCGGCGCCCCGGAGACTTCGATGGCAACATCGGCACCCCGGCCACCAGTGAGTTGTCTGAGCACGTCCGGGAGTTGCTCAGGTGGGACGGTGTGCGTGGCTCCGAATGCCGCCGCTCGACTGCGACGCTCAGGGTTCACATCGCACAGCACCACAGCGGCTGCTGACTGCATGCGGCACATGGCGGCAGCAGTGAGTCCGAGCAGTCCGCCGCCCGTGATGCAGACCACAAGATCTTTCACGGCACCTGCCGTTTCCATAGCTGCTGCGATTGTGGAGGTCGCACAGCTGGCCGGGCTGATGGTATTCAATGAAACATTCGCGGGCGCCCTGACGATGGCTGTGCCGGGGGTGAGCAGGCAGTGATCGGCGAGTCCTCCGAGGAGTTCATAGCCGGGACGGAACGCTTCATGTCCGTATTTGACGGCATGCTCGCATTTTTGTGGCAGATCCCGCAGGCAGTTGCTGCAGCGTCCGCAGGAGGCCACCACGGCCCAGACGACGCGATCGCCGACGGCGAGTGGCTGTCCGCTCAGGTCCGTTCGCGGTGCCTGGGGACCGAATTCAGCGATGCGGCCGACGATTTCATGTCCCAGAACAGTCGGCACCGGCACAGCTCGACGGCCCTCAAAACTGTGGAGGTCGCTGCCGCACAGCGTGCAGGCTTCAACGGTGACAAGGATTTCAGACGTGGAAGGTCGGGGAGTGGCAATTGTCTGCAGAGAAATCGCGCCGGGGGTTCCGTGATAGACGGCTGCGAGTGAGAGGGAGGACATGCGCGGGCAGGGGCCTTCAAAAATGAATCAGGTGACGGATGAATTTTCAGATTGACTGTTCGGCGGTGCTCTGAGTCCGCAGGCGACTTCCAGAGAAGTACAGCAGACTGGTGATCACACAGGCAAGGGACAGCAGGCTGGTGAGTTCGCAGATCCGGAGAAAGAACGGCAGAAATTCACCGCGATGGTCCGCCCAGTTCTTCCAGAACAGGATGCCAACGTAGCCCAGATAGCCTGTGGAATCGGCCAGATACATCAGAAAGGCGGCATTTCCGCGACCGCGTGTGATAGCCAGCAGGCGTTCGAAGATGGTTGCATGTACGGCCACATACGGCAGGTACAGTCCAAGGCCGGTGAAGGTCATAAACAGGAAAGGGCTGAGTCCGGAAGTGCGGAGTGCGATTGCTGAAAGAATCAGCGCGAAGCCGGCAAGACAGGTCCCCAGAGACAGTCGAAAAGCTGTCAGGTTGTTGGGGACGAATACAAGGCAGCCATTGAAGAGCATCACACCGGCGCCGACGAGCATTTCGGAGGTGACGAAGGTATCGGGGGCGGCTGCGACACCCAGACCGCGCCAGATTTCTGCTGCGAAATCGCCACGGACGCTTCTGAGAATCGTGGTCAGCAGATACATGCAGACAATGGCGGCCAGCCCCACACCGCCGCTGCGGATCATTGCCAGGCGGTCAGTCCGTGTCATGGGGACGCGTTCGGAGCGAGCTGCGGTGTCTTTGCGGCTGGGCGCGGGGGTGCGTGCCAGCACAGTGACGGCCAGAATCAGCGGGAGGGCAAACACGAGGCCGGCAGCAGCGGGCATCCAGTCTTCCGGAACTCCGAGGTTGAGCAGTTTCGAGCCGACTCCCTTGGCCGCCCCGTCTGCGACGATGAAGCTGGCGCACAGTCCTGCGAGGAGTGCTTCGGAAATCCGTCGTCCCTCAAGAAAGCTCATCACCAGCCCGAACACCATCCCCAGCGGCAGCCCGTTCAGAAACAGTCCGATGATATTCCATGGGCGGGGGAGCAGGCCGAAGAGCACCAGAGCCAGCTCGGCCGCTCCGATGAGTCCCAGCAGAGCCCCCGCGCGCCGGGCGGGAGGCATTTCTGAGATCACGCGAATGCCAATGAACTTGCTCATGGCATAGCCCACTGTCTGCCCGGTGACCAGCAGTGATTTGAGGGTCAGATCAAAATACTCAGCTCCCGCATATTCCGCGGCTGCGTACGGTTTGCGGAAGCCATACATGCAGAAATAGGTGGTGAAGGCCGCAAGTACGGCCCACAGAGCCTGCAGGGACCATGCGGAGGAGTCGCGAGCATCATGGCTGGCGGCTGTTTGCTGGTTGCTCACGCGTGAAACTCACTTCCATACCCGTGGAAACTCACGGAATCTTCATACCGGCTGTCAGACTCCTGCGGCATCGCTCGCTAAACTGGCGGGCCCTGCAGCAATCTGTGCTGCAGATATTAAGAATCCGTCAGCACTGGTGAAAGTCGGCAGAATTTTTCGTGCCGCCGACAGCAAAACTGCGGCGATTCCACCCGCCCCGACTTCTCTTCCCGTCATCACTCCAGGAACAACCCGCTTGATTCAGCAACACGTCGCAGTCATCGGCGCCGGTATCGTCGGGCTGGCTCACGCCTGGTCAGCCGCCGAACGTGGTCATTCCGTGACCGTCTTCGAACGCTCGCCCCGCGCTTCCGGTGCCTCCATTCGCAACTTCGGCATGGTCTGGCCCATCGGGCAGCCGCACGGCGAACTCTTCCAGACCGCTCTGATCAGTCGTCAGCGGTGGCTGCAGGCCGGCGCCCAGGCGGGTATCAGCGTTCGTGAATGCGGCTCCATTCACCTCGCGCATCATGACGACGAATGGGATCTGCTGCAGGAGTTTGCCGCCCTCGCAAACGACCTTGAAGTCCCCTGCGAACTCGTCACTCCCGAACAGATCCACAGGCATACGCCGGGTGCCAACCCGTCGGGGCTGCGCGGAGGACTCCACAGCCCCGGCGAACTTTGCGTCAACCCCCGCGAAGCCACTCGCAGCCTCCCCGCATGGCTCAGCGAACGCTTCGGTGTGCAATTTTATTTTCAGTCTCCTGTCACGGGGGTGGACCTGCTGCCCGGTTCCGCGGCCGGCAACTCCGACAGCCTGCTGCTGACCACCTCCGACGGCACTCGCCGCTGCTATGACCGCGTGATCCTGTGCTGCGGTGCCGAACTCCACAGCCTGTTCCCTGCAGAACTGGCCGGCTCGGGACTCGTTCCCTGCAAACTGCAGATGCTCAGCGTGCGTCCTCCCGATGCCTCATGGCAGCTTGGTCCCCATCTGGCCAGCGGACTGACACTCCGCCATTACCGACTCTTCGAAGTCTGCCCGTCGCTCGCCAAAGTCCGCGCCCGGATCGCAGCCGAAGCCCCTGAACTGGACCGTTTCGGGATCCATGTGATGGTGTCCCAGAACAATCATGGTGAACTGATTCTGGGCGATTCACACGAATACGGAGATGAAATCGAGCCGTTTGACAGGACGGAGATTGATGAACTGATCCTGCGAGAGCTGCGAAAGGTGTTTCAGCTGCCGACGTGGACCCTCGCGGAACGCTGGCACGGCATCTATGCCAAACATCCCCGTCTGCCGGTATTTCAAAGCAGTCCTCTGCCGGGTCTGCAGATTTTCACCGGCACAGGCGGCGCCGGAATGACCATGGCGTTCGGACTTGCCGAACAGTTCTGGAATCAGATTCACGGATAAATCACACGAATAAATCAAACGGAAAAATCACACGGATAAGCCAATCACAAAGTCATCAGAAAGCAGGACCACTACATGCATTCGCTCGCCCGAATTCAGGCCGTTGTCTTCGACTGGGCCGGCACCACGGTTGACCACGGCAGCCGCGCTCCGGCGCAGGTGTTTCAGGAAATCTTCCGTCGCCGCGGAGTGGAAATCACGGCAGCTGAAGCGCGCGGCCCGATGGGCCGTGCCAAACACGAACACATTGCGCTCGTGGCCGCTCTGCCCCGCGTCGCCGCCGCCTGGCAGGTCGTTCACGGACAGCCGGCCTCCGCTGCGGATGTGCTCGCCATGTACCATGACTTTCTCCCGCTGCAGAAGGAAATCCTTGCCCATGGTTCGGATGTGATTCCCGGCGTTGCCGCCGCCGTGCAGACACTCCGGCAATCCGGTCTGAAGATTGGTTCCTCCACCGGCTACACCCGCGAACTGATGGAGATCGTCTGTCCCATCGCGGCAGCTCAGGGCTATCAGCCTGACATCACGCTGTGTTCTGATGATGTGACTGCCGGCCGGCCCGCCCCCTGGCTCAACCTCCGCGCCGCTGAACTCCTGAATGTCTGGCCTGCCGAACGAGTGCTTGTTGTGGATGACACACCGGTGGGAATCGAGGCCGGAAAAAACGCCGGTATGCTCACCGTTGCGGTCACTCGCACCGGAAATTCCCTTGGGCTTTCACTGCAGGAAGTTGCCGAGCTGCCTCCTGCAGAACTCCATCAGCGGCTCAGGGCCGCCGCCACCGATTTCTTTGCCGCCGGTGCCGACTATGTGCTTGAGTCCGCCGCCGACGTGCCTCTTCTGCTGCAGCAGCACGGTTTCCAGCTCTGTCCCGGTTCCGCTGCACAGCCAGAATGATTCCGGCCTCTCGATTTTCGTCAGCGGATGTCCCGGGTTTGACTTGAGTGGGTGCAGTGCTGAGAATACAGAGGCACGGCATCGTCTTTTCTGTATTCCGGACTCGGGCATGTTTCATCTGCGACTGATCTGGCTGCTGGCCCGCAATTCGCTCATTCGTGAGATGATGTTTCCGGCAAATTTTGCCATTCAGGTGGTGACGCGAATGTTCGCGTTTGCGGCGCGTGTGTGGCTGTTTCATTTAATTTATGAACAGACGGACAGCATCCGCGAATGGTCCCGCGAAGAATACTTTGCCTTTATGGCCACAGGAATGCTCATTAATTCCCTGGTCGAGGCGTTTTTCATGCCCAATTGTGCGGCGTTTTGTGACAGTATCCGGACCGGGCGTCTGGATCTGGTGCTCACTCGCCCCGTGGATACGCAGTTCCTTGTTTCGCTGCAGCGAATCAACCCGGCGATGGTCACGCAGACACTGTTATCGCTGACGCTGCTGCTGATGTCCCTTGGGCGACTGCAGTGGCCGGTGTCGCTGCTGACATGTTCGGCATATGTGTTTTATGTTCTGACGGCTGTGGCTTTCTTTTATTCGTTAATGATTACAACGGCCTGTACCAGTATCTGGTTCGGACGTAATCAGGGGCTTTATGATTTCTGGTTTTATATTACAATTTTCGCGCAGTATCCGCGAAGTATCTATGATGGTGTGGACAGTTCCCGGTTCGAAGCCGGCGAAGTACTGCAGTTTGCGTTTTCGTGGGTGATCCCGATTCTGCTGGTGGTCACGATTCCTGCTCAGACCATCACCGGCATGGTCCTCGACGTGCGTTTCGCTGTCGCCCTTGTCGTGCTGACACTCGCCTGCATCCTGGTTTCGCGGCGAGTGTTTTTGTGGTCGTTGAATGCATACCGGGGCGCAAGCAGCTGACACTGCCCAATGACCACTGCCTATTACCCAATGCCCTCCCGTGCGATTTCGGCCTGCAGGGCCAGTTCCATCAGCCCGGGGTGCAACCCCGGGTCAGCACGAACGGGACCTGTTCGCCCTGTAAGGGCAGTTCTCAAATGCAGCCCTGCAACGCCCACGACAAACGCACTGGTGCAGGTGGCGGAACGCAACCGTATTGAAGGTGGGGTCAAACGTGTCGGGTTTCATGCCGGAGGCGCGCAAGTCCCCCGCGCATCATCAACAACTTAAACCCTCGGTGCATACCCGGGTCATGCCGAACACGCGGCGTTCGGCTGAGAACTGCCCTTACAGGGCGAAGGTTTCGCGGGCGAACTGACCTGGCATTTCATGCCAGGCTGATAGAACTGGCCTTACAGGCCGTAAACGCAGCAGAG
>CAZLOQ010000204.1:0-10345 GCA_964561125.1 uncultured Chitinophaga sp.
CAGCCTGGCATGAAATGCCAGGTCAGGCCGCCCCCCGTGCAGCTTCGCCCTGTCAGGGCAGTTCTCAGCCAAACGCTGCGTGTCTGGACTCACACGCCGCAAACACACCGGAGCCTTTCCCCACTGATCACTTCCGTGCGTTTGCGTTTATCCGTTGGCGAATGACAAATGGCGAATGACAAATGACAAATGACAAATGACGAATCGTGGTGTGCCCTGGGGATTGAGCCATGGGCATTGGGCCATCGTCGGTCAGCGACGTTTCCAGTAAACCGTGTTCCAGTGGTAGAGCAGGTCAGCGTCCGCGGTGACAGGTGCTGAGATCGTGCGACCGTGGCGAGAAACCAGCCTGAGACGGATGGCGGAATCCACACCGCAAAGCGCGGCTTCGGTCCAGACATCGAAGCCGTAGTCAGGCGATGGGTCAAATACGGCCACCTCGCCCGGCTGACGTGTCCCCAGCAGCACCACAGAATGGCCGGCCAGCCCGGCGAGTGCAGAGTCTTCGGTCCGGGATGCAGCCCAGCCGGAAAGACTCAGCGACAGTACGCCGGGAGTCGAGCCGGCTGAGAGAATCTGGGGGATCGTGAGACGTTCAGCGACCACTTCCCACTCCGTGCCGGCGGTTTTGAGTTTTAAGCCCCGGTAGACTCCAAGCCAGTGTGTGCCCCGTCGCGTCAGGCACAGGCTGGCCATTTCACGCTCAGTCGCCGCAATTCCATGGAGCCTCAGCAACCCGGCCGCGCAGGCCGCAGAACAGGTCGTGTCGGTCGTCTGAAACTCCAGAATACGCTCAAATTCCACGTTGGCACACCGCGGAGCCGTTCCCAGCACAGGGCCGGCCAGCGAGTATGCGGACAGCAGCAGCAGCGAACAGCCCAGCAGTCCGCGGCGAAGCGGGTGAATGCCGCGGTTGAAGACGAGCACCCCCGAAAGAAAACCGCCACATGGCACCAGCCAGTTGCCCAGAATGACGGCTGAAGAGAACGGCAGCAGAGAGACAAGCAGCGGCGAATTCCACAGGCACGACAGATAAATGCCCATTACGCAAACCGCAAGCAGGATTGCCGTCTGCTGCGTCCGGCGACTGGCCCGCACTTGCAGATACGCCCCAGCCGCAACCAAAGCCAGCGTCAGGCCGGTCATAATTGCAAGGCTCATCAGCAGGTCCCACATGGAAAACCCTTTGATCAGGTGGTTGTGGTGGAGCGGAATCATTCAGATTCTGTGAATTCCATTGAGGTGACTCAAGAGAATTTTTGCTGTGTGGTCCCGAAAAGTAGTCTCATTTCCGGAAAATTCACACTTGGTGCTCCATTAGAGTGGGTTATACTATGCATTTCCTGTGGTTGATGAACAACATTCACAATTTTGCTGAACGTTTGAGCTCTATGCGCATCGCGGACAGGTCCCGGCAGTTCAGGGGAGCTTTGCATGGCGAATCGTGCAGTGACACGGTAGACTCCCCGCTGGCACCGCAGGCTGTCAGTTGGTGCTCCCGGGTCACAGAGGTTCAGGAGGGGTTCTACATGCTGTCGTTTCGCTGTTTAGCCGGTCTGCTTGCGGGTGTGCTCGCAATTTCCACCTCTGATCCTGCCGAATCCGCAGAGACGGTGCGGATTGCCGAAGGAGCCGACAAAGACACGCTGTTGATTACGGTCGACGACCAGCCGTTTATGACATTCAATTATTCCGCGGCGTTGCCAAAGCCATTTTTTCTGCCTGTGACCACCGCTCAGCAGGTGGTTGTCAACCGCGCCCTTGAAGATAAATCCGACACTGACCATCCGCATCACAAAGGACTCTGGAATGCAATTGACGAAGTGAACGGCGTGAAGTTCTGGGCAGAGAAGGGCGTGATCCGCACAACGCAGGTGCAGATCACCTCGGCATCCGGCAAGTCAGCATCATTTCGGGCGACGAACGAATGGCTCAGCGCGGAAACCGGCAAGGCAGAGGTGATCGAAGAAGTTCAGATCACCGTGTATCCCTCGCGACTGCTGGTGTACGACATGACGTTTCATGCGGCTCACGGTCCGGTTACGTTTGAAGACACAAAAGAGGGCCTCTTTGGATTCCGGGTTGCACCGTCGATGAAGGAAAAGAACGGCGGTCGGGTAACGGCCAGCGACGGTTCCACCACTACCATGAAGTGCTGGGGACGCAGCTTTCCGTGGGTTGACTACAGCGGTGAAGTGGGCGGGAAGACGGCGGGTGTGACGATCATGGACCATCCCGGCAACTTTCGTCCATCCCGTTATCACGTGCGCGATTACGGATTATTTTCTGTCAGTCCGTTTGGCGAGAAGGCCTACACCAACGGCGCAAGTCCGGCAGCGCCGGTGCATCTGGAAAAGGAAAAGTCGCTGCGACTGCGGTATGGTCTGTACGTTCATGACGGCGACGCGGATGCGGCCGGCATTCCTGCTGTGTTCCAGACATTCGTTCAGGCGAGCGACTGAGTTGAGTCGCCCGGTCGCCTCTCAGGGAACCTCATGCACCATCATCAGATCATGGGTTTCCCCAAGCCAGGCTGTGTGGCCGACGATAATAATGCGACTGCCCTGCTGGAGCAGCCCTGAGCGTTTGCCCCAGGGGACGACGAACTGCAGCAAGGCGTCTGCGGACTGCTGGACGGCCCGATTGAGAACCGGGGTGACACCCCAATAGAGGCACATGCGGCGGGCGACATCTTCGCGATCAGTGAACGCAAGAATCGGCACGTGGCCGCGCATGCGGGAGAGTGCCAGCGCGGTGCGACCTGTGACCGTGGCGACCACGATGAGGTCGGCGTGAAGAAATTCGGCGGCGGCGACGGCACCGCGGGTGACCGCTTCAGTGATGGGGCGAGCGCGGCGGGATTCGGCGTCTGACAACTGCAACAGGGCCGAGGACTGGACGAGGACTTCGGCTTCGCGCGCGATGCGGTCCATCATACGAACGCACTGCACCGGATGCCGCCCGATCGCTGTTTCACCGGAGAGCATCACGGCGTCGGTGCCATCGAGTACTGCGTTGGCGATATCGGTGACTTCGGCGCGGGTGGGCAGTTCATTGGTTTGCATGCTGTCGAGCATTTGGGTAGCCGTAATCACCGGGATCCGCAGCTGATTGCAGCGACGGATGATTTGTTTCTGCAGAATGGGGACGCGGCTGATTTCTGCCTCGACCCCGAGATCTCCGCGAGCGACCATGGCGGCATCGGCCGCTTCGAGGATGGCATCGAGATCATCAATGGCTTCAGTCTTTTCAATCTTGGCCACGATCAGCGGGGTAGTCCGAGGACGGAGCGAAGCGATGATCGACTGCAGGTGCAGAATGTCAGCAGCGCGTCGCACAAAACTTAAGCCGATGAAATCGAGGTTCTGCTGGAGCGCCCATTCGAGGTCGCGGCGATCTTTTTCCGTGACACTGGGGGTACTGAGGGCAACGCCGGGCAGGTTGACTCCCTGACGACTGCGAATCACGCCTCCCTCGATGACTTCACAGGCTACCCATTCAGCAGCCGGACCACGTTCCTGGACACGGAGCGAGACGGTGCCGTCGGCGAGCAGGATTCTGTCACCCGGTCGCACATCGTCGATGAGCGATTCGTAGGTGCAGGTCAGTTCCGCGGGGGTGCTGGAGGATGTGCCGCGGACAAAACGGAGAATGGAGCCTTCTGAGCACAGCAGTTCGCCGCCGGGGAGTTCACCAAGTCGAATCTTGGGACCGGACAGATCGCCGAGAATGCCGACAGGACGCTGCAGTTCGGTGGACACCTGGCGAATTTTTCGAACAAGCTCGCCCAGCCACGCATGGGATCCGTGGGCGAAATTGAGACGGAAAATGTCGACACCCTCGACCACCAGCTGCCGCAGGACTTCGAGCGATTCGCTGGCTGGCCCCAGTGTTGCGATGATGCGCGTTTTGACGAGCTTCTGGGGAGTGGTGTTGGCTGCTGAGGCTGCCGGAACTGCGGGAGTTGTCATGGAAGATGTCACCCGATGTGCGGAGAGAGCGGAATTGAGGTGGGGCACCTGCGGAGAATATCAGAGTACCAGGAATTCTGCAGCACCGGACGGAAGCTGGTTTCAGCGGGGGCCTTCAGGAAGCACAGGGGGACCGCCTTCAGCGGCGGGCACCGCGAGCTCGAACCGCGTACCGGGCTTTACCGTGCTGCTGAAGAAGCCGCAGTTCTGCAGAAAGAAGTGTGTCCCGTCGACGCCCCCTGCGAAATCCAGCCGATGCTGCTGGCTTCCCGTCGCATCGGTGGAGAAACGCGCTGACGTACAGGCATGCCAGTTGCCGGCCGTGTCGCGAATCTGCACGTTCCTGAAGTGCACGCGACGGCCAAGGTGCCCGGTGGCGGGGTTGAAGTTTTCGAGGAAGGAGTGGAAGCGGCGGAGAGTTGTCTGAGTTTTGGGCCGCCGGAAGCTGGCAATCAGTCGCCACTGACCGTCAGGACTGTCGCTGAACCACGCTGTGTATACTGTGAAGTTATCCGTGGCAGGCTGAACACGAGTCAGAAAGCGGCAGGTGGTGCCGGCTTTCCACGGATGAACCAGATAGCTCTGTCCGCCCGAACCTTCATTGCCGAATTCTCCGATTCGCACACCCTCGCCACTCGCAGCCGTGATGACCCGCTGGTCTTCCGGGATTTCTTCCGGATTGTCTGTCTGATAAGGGCTCCAGACCGAAAACAGAATGCGACGTTCCGTGGCGCTGTTCACCTGCATGCCGAAATAGCCCTCGCCGAACCCGTTGGCCATGAAAAAGGAACCCGTCTGATCTTCGCCTTCAGGGACGACCAGTTCGCTGTAGGCGTATTCGGCGGTGGCGTCCGGCGGGACGGTCCACGCCAGATGCACGGAAGGCCCCCGACGCCCCCAGTAAAACATATTGCCTTTGTTGTCGCGGACGCAGCTGAGTTCCAGTTCAGGAGTGGTGGATGAGATCAGCAGGCTCTTTATCAGACTGTCGCCAGCCCCGGTGCTGCCGATCGCACGAAAGTCCAGCCGCAGGTAGCCCGGAGCGGTCACAGAGATCCGGCCGACCGCATGCGGAGTCGCGCTGGCCGGATCGAGGACACAATCGAGCGAAAACTTACCGGATTCGACCTGAATCACGGTTGGTTTCCTGACAGCAGCGTCAAGACTGAGCTGCAGCAGCGCCGGACGGTCAAGATGGAGATAGACAGACCAGACTTCTTCGGTGGACTCGATCCTGAGCCCCCCCGCGTCCAGCCCGCGGCCCCCGGGGCGAGGCGATGTGCGGAATGCGTTGCCGCCCAAAGGAACTTTCCAGTCAGCTGCCAAAGTCAGGTTCCAGTTGCCAGTGAATGCTGCGATCGACACCGCAATGAGCAGACAAGCGGGGAGCAACAGGTGTCGGGGGCGGTCGGGCGACGATGGCATCAGAATACTCCAGGGTAGAAAAGCGAGGAAGTGTCGGGAGGTTACCGCAGCGGATTGGGAAGTGCCAGACAGAACCTTCGATGGGAAAACTCGATGCTCCCCCGGTTCGGTCAACACTGTACTTCGTTTTCGCCACAGCCTCTCTTCTCTGAAAATGCTCTCTGAATGAATGTTTGAACCACGGCCTTTCCGCCTAGAATACAATCGTCTTTCGTCAGATTCGTCCCAGCAAAAAAGCTGCCCAAATGTCCGCATCCGCTCCCACGCCGCCCCCTGGTGCTCGAAATCGCCCCGAAGAACTCCCGCCGGTGACACCCCCTTCCGCAGGTTTCATCGTCCAGCTGTTCGTGATCCCCGCTCTGATCGTGATGGGCGTGGTCTCGGTCTGGGCACTGTTCGGAAAGCTGGCAGACTCCGGCAGCGACTGGCAGCAGCTGGTCGCCGAACTGGGCGGCGGTAATGAACACCGCCGCTGGCGAGCCGCCCAGGAGCTGGCTCAGGTGCTCCATAACGAACGGCTTGCACCACCTAGGGACAATCAGCCACTGGCCACTAACCCGGAGGTCGCACGAGCACTGGCCGCTCTGCTGAGGGAATCGATCGCATCTCCTTCCACGGCGCCCGAAACCATCATGCAGCAGGAATTCGTCGCAAGGGCTCTGGGAGGGCTGGATGCTGACGACATCACATTACCGATACTCGCCGAATGCCTCAACCCGTCTCGACCACCTGAGGTTCGCCAGAGTGCCCTGATGGCGGTGGCGATCATCAGCGGACGGCATTTCGAAAAAGCTGTTGGGTTTGCCGCTGAAACCGAAAACGACACTCCGCCACCACCGCGGACGCCCCCACAGAAACCAACGATTGAACATCCCGAAATCCTCAGTCAGCTCCGTGCTGCTGCTCAGGACCAGGAAGCCGTTGTGCGGCACTTCGCAGCATTCGCACTCGGCAACGTCGGCGGTCCCGACTCCCTCCGACAACTCAGATCCATGCTCGGTGACAGCGACCGGCAGACTCGCGCCAACGCCGCTCTGGGACTTGCTCGCAACGCAGACACAGCCGCCCTGCCGGTGATCCTCGAACTCATGACCGGACTGACACAGGCCCCGGCGGATACAGCCCCACAGAAGACACAAAGCGACGCTGAAGTTCTGGCTGCAGCCAACCTGCGGGCTGAACAGCCCGTACTCGCACGCGGCTGCCTCCGCGCGGCCCGCGATCTCTGGATGCAGTTGTCTGCTGATGAACAGCAGCAGATTCAGGCTGCCGTGCAGAAACTTGCCGACTCCAGCCTGCTGATGGCTGATATCCGCGTTCAGGCGCGGAGT
The DNA here is from genome assembly GCA_964561125.1 of uncultured Chitinophaga sp. GTDB lineage: Bacteria > Planctomycetota > Planctomycetia > Planctomycetales > Planctomycetaceae > SXXK01. Next base: position 6,728 of record CAZLOQ010000204.1, read on the forward strand.
TTTCTGTCTGCCGTCCAGACACCCACCGCCCCGAAATAAAGGCCCCCCACACATGTCCGCTCCACGAGTGCTCCTGATCGCCGGGGATTTCGTTGAAGATTACGAAATCATGGTTCCCTTCCAGACGCTGCAGACCGTCGGTGTGCAAGTGGACGCGGTGTGCCCGGGCAAGCATGCCGGAGACCGCGTGCGGACAGCGGTGCATGACTTTGAGGGCGATCAGACGTACAGTGAAAAACAGGGGCATAATTTCTCACTCAACTCTGACTTCGATTCTGCGGCCGCCGCAAACTACGACGGACTGCTCATCCCAGGTGGTCGGGCACCGGAATATCTGCGGCTGAATTCCCGTGTCCTGCAGCTCGTGCGTGACTTCAACGAAGCGGGAAAACCCATCGCCGCCATCTGCCATGGCATCCAGCTGCTCTCCGCGGCAGGGATTCTGATCAATCGTACCTGCACCTGCTACCCCGCCTGCAGCCCCGAAATTCAGCTCGCCGGTGGTCACTATTCAGAAGTTCCGCTCGACGCCGCCTGCGTCGATGGTAACCTTGTCACAGCCCCCGCATGGCCGGCACACCCGGCATTCTGCAGAGAATTCCTGCGGCTGCTCGGGGTGCCCGTCCCCGCTGCCGGTGATCGTTGCTGATGCCATCTTCGGCAGGCGCCTCAGCGTTGCGAAGACGTTCACAGAGTCTCCGGCCGGCGTGCTTTGATCCGGAATCGGCGGCCATCCCGAGGAATCCCCCCGGATCTGCCCCACTTCCCCTACCCGGCTCGAAAGTCTCATTCGCCATGCTGCCCCTGATCGCTCGATTCACCTTTGCCGCTGTCCTCGTCGTCTCATCCCTCAGCTATGCTCAGGACAGGCCACGGACGATTGCGCGGACGGATGGCAGAATGGCGGATATGACGCAGCCGGTTCAGGTCTTCATTCTGCTTGGCCAGTCCAATATGGTCGGACTGGGCAAGGTCTCCGGCCCCGACGGATCACTGGAACATGCGGTGAAACAAAAGCAGAAGTACCAGTACCTCGTGGATGACGCCGGAGCGTGGGTTGTCCGCAATGACGTGCGGTATGTCCAGTACATGTCCGGTAAGGGGCCGCTGCGAAATGAATGGATGACAATTACAGGCCGCACTCTGGGACCGGAATACGGCATCGGCCATACCCTGGGCAACGCCATCGATGCGCCTGTGTTGATCCTGAAATGCTGTATCGGCAATCGAGCACTGGGCTGGGATCTGCTGCCGCCCGGCACCGAGCGGACCGAGTTCACTGCCGTTGACAAAGCAGGGGCCACACAGAAACTGGTGTATGCGGGGTACGGGGATAAGCCGGAGTTCTGGCCGATGGACGCCGCAATGGGACTGAAAACAGAACCACCGCCGTGGCTGGACCGGAACGGCAAGCCAATCGACTGGTATGCGGGAAAGCAGTGGGACACCGATACCGGCGACGCAAAACGAGTTCTCGCCGATCTCAGAACGCACGTTCCGGGGGCCACCGCTTATACAATTGCCGGCTTCTTCTTCTGGCAGGGTGAACGGGACGCCGGTAATGCGGGCCATGCAGCCCATTACGAAAAGAACCTCGTCGCCTTCATCAAAGCGCTGAGAAAGGAATTCAACAGTCCCGACGCAAAGTTTGTCTGCGGGACGCTGGGGGAGGCTGTGAAAGGGAGTACCGGGCCGGGAAGCCTTGTGCTCCAGGGGCATCTGGCAGTCGACGGGACTACCGGCACGTATCCGGAATTCGCCGGTAATGTCTCCACCATCTACACTCACCCCATGGCACAGGGGGGCAGCGGAAATGGCCATTATGGAGGCAAGGCTGAAGTTTATATGGACGTCGGCGAGGCCATGGGACAGGCCATGCTGGAACTGTTGAAAACCCGGTGAAGCCCCCCGGCTGCCGTCGTGATCGGACATCGACCGTTCCGAGCCTTCTCAGTCCCAGTCAAACAAATCGCTCAGCCACGATTCTCGTTTCCGTGGCTTCTGTCCGTAGTGATCGGATGGTCGATACTGATCGGATGGTCGGTAGTCCCTCGGCGAATCCTCATCGCGCCCACGATATGCTGAAGACCGCGGAGGCGAGTCGTGGTCGTTCGTGTATCTCTCAGGCAACTGGCCTGATCGCTCAATCAGCTTGTCCAGCTCGCCACGGTCCAGCCAGATTCCCCGACATTCGGGGCAGTAATCCACCTCGATTCCCTGACGTTCAGTCATCCGCAACTCTTTTTTGCACACCGGGCACAGCATGGCCTGATTCCTTTTTTCGACGGGGTTCACAGCAACCTGCCGTGGTGGAGTGAGACTGCCATCACTGGGGACGTATCAGCCTTCAGGCAGTCTCCATGGCACAGTATTGCTCTCCACATGCCGCTGAAAAACGCGATATTTGAACCGCGGATCATCTGTTTTTTCGATGCCACGACTGGATGGACTGATTCGAGTGTGACCGCACTTCCGAATGGCAGATTTTGCCGCTGGTAAAATCTGATCGTGTAAAAAACGTCCTCCCTGCAGTGCTTTACGGTGTTGAACAATCCGTGGGAGCGAATTGGAAGCGCCCCGGGAGTACGACATTGCAACTGAAGTTGATCAAGGTACTCGTTCTGAATCGTCTCGCTGAAGCAGCAGAGCCTTTTGTCCAGGTGTTGGTCGACAACTGAAGCGGGCTGAAGGAGTTTGAGTCAGCATAAGACTTCTAAACAGTGCCGCTACTCCTGAAGATCGTCCACTCGCTCATACCATCCGTCGTTTTCTGGTCCCCGCATGAACGCCTGGCCGTGGTACCCGTTTGTCTGGCTCCAGCGACAGATGCAGGACGGCGAATCCAACTGGCAGGGATCGCCCGGAGCTTCAATCGCGGTCTGCTGGGCGATCAGTTGCTGGTCAAAATCTCCGCGTTTGGTCAGCGGCCAGCCGCCGATGCGATCGAAGGCTTCCCGCCGGAACGCGAGGCTGGCGTGGAATCACCCCGTGGCGTCTTCAACCTCGTGCTTGCCAGTGTACGTGCTCAGCACGCTGGATGGCTTTGACCACAGACGCCCCTCCATCGCCCGCACATGCGTGCTGATGTGGTGTTGCAAATAGATGTCGTCGTCCTCCCAAACGACCGGAATATCCCCTTGTGCCAGGCCTGCAAGGGCGTTGAATTTCTCCGGCAGTGAGCGGAAACGACGTGAAATGCTGATGATCTGCCAGCCGTCGCTGGTTTCGTTTTTCAGCTCGCCGGCATCGTCGAGGATGATCAGCTCCCGGCGATCCGCCGGGTAGTCCTGCGTGATGAAACACGGGATCGTGTTGGCCATCATCCGGGGTCGACGGTATGTGGGGCACAGGCAGGAGACAAACGGCAGCTCACTGGACATCAGACACCTCCAAATTCCATTTTCCAGGGGGGCATTCACTGGATCGCCACGAGGCTTTCTCTCGAGGTGACAGCCACAAACCGTGCAGCGGTCGTCGTTTCGCAGTTCACAAACTGAACAGGTCTCCAGCCGACGCTGGAGTTCCGGTGCATCCGCTTTCTGCAGCCCGTCAGCCACAATTTGAGCGGCAGGGCGCGAGCCCTCCGGTTACGAATCACGCGTGTCGTCACGAGACAGT
>CAZLOQ010000205.1:0-10236 GCA_964561125.1 uncultured Chitinophaga sp.
CTGGCATTTCATGCCAGGCTGATGGAACTGGCCTTACAGGCCGCAAACACAGCTGGGCTGTTGCATGCAACCTTCGGCTTACAAGTTCCCGGTTCCCGGTTCCCTGTTCCCACCGCCCACCGCCACCTGCTTTTCATCATGATTCGCGCCAAGGTGCATGGCACTCTGGATTGAACTGGTGTTCAGTCGCGCCAGGTGATGGGTGACGGGATGTGGGATTCAAGGTCCTTGCGGAACTGGGCGATGGACTGCGCGAGGTTCTGGCGATTGTCATCTTTTTTTACGAAGGCATTGACAAGTCCGACCACCGTTCCATCTTCGCGAAACATCGGCCCGCCGGAATTGCCCTGATTCATCTGCACGCTGTGTTCAATTTCCCAGAGCCCTGAAGGTTGTTCGACCACGCGGTTCACAATGCCTTCTGTGAGGCTGTGTTCCAGTTGGGCCGGCTGCAGGGCGTCAACCGGGTCGGTCCCCATTTGCTGATTAAGATCCTCAATCACGGCCGCTTCGAAGGTGCGTGCCTGGTTAGCGATACCAGGGAAGCCTGCAATCCACGCCCGGCTGCCCTTTTGCGGTTTTTCACTGCTGCAGAGGGCAAAGCAGGGACGGGGAACCCGTTCGATTTTCAGAATGGCCATATCGCGTCCCTGACGGGAATCACGGTGTATAACTCTCGCATCAAAGCTGACGCCGTCGAAGAGGACAGTGAGTTTGGTTTCGAGGGACTGCTGGTTGTTGAGGTACAGGCCGGCGAGACCCTTGAATGCTTCAGCACGAAGGATCAGTTTCCCGCGAGTTTCCGCGTCTGATTCACCGGCCGCTTTTTCGAGCGTGACCTGAGCCATTCCCAGAAAGTTTTCGTGCATTACCTTTCGCACGTGCGACTCATCAGCCATCACAGCCACATGGTCGTTGGTCAGCAGATATCCATCGGGCGTAATTGCGAAGGCGGTACCGGTTCCAAACTTCTGCCTCGCGGGGCTGGCTTCACCGGGCACAATGGGTCTGAACGTCCCGACAACCAGTCCGACAGCATCGCTCATTGAGGATTCATCGAGTGGCCCGGCGACGAAACTGGCACTGCTCCCCTGAAACAGCTTCAGGGAATACCTGATGAGCAGCCCGGCGAGCGGCAATGCAATCAGGACAGCCATGACAATCCCGACGATCAGCATGGTTCGCCGAAACTGAAGCTGAAACTGAAACGGCAACCGGAACGGGAAAGCCTGTTTCTTCGGGAACAGTCCGGACAGTTCAGGGACGTTGGACGCGGCGATCCATGCTGTGTCGCCGGTTTTGCAGACGAGTGTGGTGCCGAGCAGTTCTCCGCGGCGGGCAAGCCTGGCGAGCTCTGAGAAGGATCCGGGCCCGACCTGTGAACGATCCGGGGCGAGGTAGTACCAGACAGCTGCATCTTCGCTGGTGTCTGCCGTTTTCACCGGCTGTTTCCCGGCGGGGCTCTGACTGAGATCCGCACGATCCATCTGCTGCACAAGATCAGCTGCCGACTGCCAGTCACGCCCATTCCGTGAAATCATGTGCAGCGGAGAAAACTGACCGCGTCCCCGGAGCGTTTTCAGTTCCTCGATCGTGTACGGTCCGGTTGTTCGGGTGCCCAGTCGAATGTACCACATGTCTGTTCTCCGAATCCTCAATTCCCGTTCACTCGCTTAGAACATCAGGGCCAGGGCAATGCACCCGCCCAGTACTCCGATTACAGCCACCACCAGCAGCACCACTCTGAGCACAGCTAGTGTGCGAATCCAGGCCACTCGCTGCGCATAACTTCGCTCAAGGCTGGGATCAAGCGCTTCCAGAGATTCGGCCTGCCGATAGAACTGCTGCAGTTGAGGAATCCCGACGTGATGATCTGAGATGGCCTGCATCAGCGCATCGGCAGCAGCCCGCCGCTGCAGCAGAATGTCCAGCGCGCCGCTGATTCGCCGGGTCTGATCCATCAGTTCGGCAAGTCCGAACTCGTCGGAATCCGGGAACACACCGCAGCTCTCACACGCACTTTTCCACTCCTCCGCCAGCTGCAGGAACTGCTGCATCTCGCTGGTCTGAAAGGCATCCAGACGGCCCTCTTCGTACCAGCGTCTGGCAAGGCTGAACAGTTCCCGGCCGCCGAGTTGCTGATGCAGATTCTGCAGGACCACAGCCCGTGCGGGCAGGCCGGCACGAATCACTTCGCGCCGCTGTTCACGAAGGTTTTCAAGGAGCGTATTGGTCGGTTTTTCCCGATAACGACCGCCTGTGAGGTCTTCAAGGATTTCATCCAGCAGGCTCAGTCGCAGTTCTTCGGGCTGATTCCTGCAGAACGTCCTCGCCTCGCGAAACCACTCCCGCTCCAGCTGGCGGATGTCAGACTCAAGGAACGGGTGGGCAGGATCGCGGTCGAAGATCTGCCGCATGACAAACAGACGTGCCGGGAGCGGTTTTCCGGCAAGCGTCAACTGTCGCAGCAGTCGCTGTTCGGTCTCAACCTGCTGCTTTTTTTCACAGGCTTCCGTGAGCGCCGCGACCCAGTCCCGCTGCAGCATGGTTGGCTCGAGATGGCCGTTCACGGCCGCGGCCGATCCCAGCACCTCAGCACCTGGGAATTCCAGCTGCACACAGTCCTCAAGAATGGATTCCGGAGGTGCAGCAGCAGCCGCCGCATTCAGGTAGAAGCCCTGCTGATACCACAGCAGACACTGCTGCAAACGCAGATTAACAGCCTCGCACTGCCTTGAATACGCCTGCAGGTCGTCCTCCAGCTGCGGATAGCTGCCGCTGATCTGCCCCGCGACAAATCTTCGCAGGCGATCCGTAATCAATCCCATTTCTCTGCGATCCAGGCGACTCATGACTCTGCTTTCCCACGCTGCAAAACGTCCGCTTATGGTTTCCAGAATGCCAGTGGATACTCCAGAGGCAGCTGCCCGGGGCGACTCCAGATCACCCACAGAACTCCGCTGCGGCTCCTGAACTCTGCATCCATCGTGTCACCCCCCAGCCTCCATTCCAGCGTCCACTGTCGCCCCGGATCTGCACTGGCAGATGACTGCAGCTGGTTGTTCAGTTCCCCGAGCGATTCCGAGAGCTGCCTGCGGTCCTTTTCGGCTTTTGAGCTGGACCCCTGAATCGTTTCCACCGCGATGCGGCGATTCATGGTCACCAGCAGTCGCCGGTCGCCCGAACCAATCCGCAGACAACAGCAGCGGAGCTGTCCGCAGACACCCGCGATGGTCTCCGCAGCCGCCTCGGGAACCAGCAGACGAAGCTCACTCCCCGCGACCTCCAGCTGCACGCCGGTCCACGAGTCCTTTGCCTTGCCACCGAGCTCGAGGCCCCTGTCCGGCCCGCGCACTGTGACTTTTGTTGCCAGCCCCGTGAATTCGCCGCCCAGCAGCTCAAGTGACAGCTCGGGACCTGCAGGGAAGTCGTCCGGCAAAGTCGCCAGCACGTACACGCCCGGTTTCTGGAACTTCACGAGATCGTCCTTAATGCCGATGATTCCAGAGCCGGATAACTCCCGGCCTGCAGTCTGGATTTCTGCGGCTTCCTGCACCTGAGCCCGCAGCGCGGCTTCAGCAGCCTGCAGCTCCTCCAGCTTTTTTGTTGCGGCGGCAGCAGCGGCCTGCTGTTTGTTCCGCTCGCTCACAATCCCCGTCAGCTCATCCTGAATGCCCTTTGACTGCTGCTCATGGTTCGTCTTCTGGCTGTTGAGCTGAGCTTCCAGCTGCCTGATCTTCTCCTGCAGATCCGTGCGGGAACTGCTGCCGGAGTCTGCAATCTTCTGCTGTTCGTCCCGCAGCTCCTGCTCTGTCTGCTTCAGCTGCTTCACGTTCTGATCAGCGACCATGAGTTTTTCAGACAGGTCCCTGACTTTCGTCTGCAGCCGCAGCCCGACGGTTGCTCCTCCAGCCACTGCCAGCACCAGCAGCACCGACAGGAAGATCATCAGCGTGCGTCCGCCGGATGACCGCGATTCAGCCGGAGCAACGGGAACAGGAGGCAGGTGTGAATACATCGGAGCAGCCCCGGGAGTGATGGGCGGACGCGGTTTCCACTGATCCTCGCGCCACGGAATGTCGCTTTCAGCCGGGTCGCCGAAAAGAGCGGCACCGGATCGCGTGGTCTGATGAGCCTGAGGCGTTGACGGGGCAGCCGGCTGTGGTGCCCGCTGCAGGTCGTCAAGCTTCCGGGCATCCAGCAGATCAAGCACGCGCGGGGATGACGTCCGCAGCTGCTCGTCACAGAACGTCGTGCCGCGAACGAGACCAATCCAGTCGTACTGGACGTCCTGCTGAGCAGACAGCGTGGCCGAGACAAAGCTGATGCGGTTGTGCTCGGCAGGAGGCAGCTCAAGGAGCGCTTCGCTGAGCAGATGAAAATTGCTCTCACCGGAATCGGCCAGCAGAAACAGCGGAGGTTTGCGGGTTTGTCTGAACATCCGCAGACATTCAGGCCCCGCCTTGCCCCGGCTGGCATTCCGCCATTCACCGTGCGGGAGCGACACGCGGATGTCTGCCGGCACTTCTCTGGGGTCAAGCATCTGCGGGGCAGCCGTCCACGTGTCTCTGAACAGGTCTGTCCGCAGCAGCCAGCGGATCACCGACTGGCCGGCAAACTGATCAGCAGCCACCGCAATGTGATGCGCGAGGAAGACTTCCCGGCCGGTGTAGTCGATGCCGCACGGGAGCATCCGTGAGAGCACGTGCCATTCGGTCCGGCCATCGCGGAACAGTGCATGTGCGTACACCGGAAATCCGCGTTCCGGAAGATCCGGTTTGAGAAAATCATAGCGGCTGCGGCCACGCAGAAACTTCTCCAGGGCCACTGGAATGTCCCGGGTTCTGGCGACGACGCCGTAGCCGGATCCCTCCAGCGTCTGCGGAGCCGATGTATGAATCCACTCGTATATCCGTGTCATTCAAGGCTCCTTACCGAACTTTCCGCAACCAGGGAACAAGCTTTCGGGGATACAGCTTGCCCGGATCGACGTCCTCGCCCAGCCGAAGCAGCAGCAGCAGCGGAATCTCGGCCCACTGCGGGTCGATCGGATTGCGCACCTGAAACTGGCCCCGCTCCATCCGCACATTTCGTCCGACGGCCGCCACCGGAATGCACCAGACCTGGTCTGAGACAGCCCTGGCTGCCACGAGCGGTTCCGGGCAGACCCGATCAAGCATCGTTTTGCAGCCTTCAGACAACTCTTCAATAGCGTCCTCGGCCAGACCCTTGATCCCGAATTGTTTCCATTCAGCCAGGAGTTCACGCTGAGTTGCACCGGGCAGATATTCGCGGAGCAGGCCCTCCCACACGTCGAATTTCGGGAGCACCATCACGAGCGGCTTGTTGATCTTTTCGCGGGCTCCCAGACGCGTGTCGCGGCGAATTCGAGCAGCCGCTTCTGCCAGCACCGTATCCTGACGCTCACCCGCCCCCCGCTGCTGCTCAGCATTGTTCTTCAAAGCCCGCATGAAACGCAGATCGTTCGTCGGGTCAAAGCAGTACATCAGTCCCATCGAACGCGACAGATGCAGCGTCATTCCCGCATCCCGCGCTCCCGGCTGGAAATGCTCGCCCGCGTTGTCGTAAAGACACACAAGCGTCGTCAGATCGCCAGCCTTTTTCACCGCCGGATGCTGGCTGGTCGGAGACAGCCGAAACGTGTAGGGAGGCACGAACCGCGCCGGTGCACCCTCGATCTGAGTTTCACGCCACCTCGTCTCCGTCTGCTCCGTCTTTGGAACAATCTTTTCGATCGCTCGCCATTCATCAGCGCCGCCAGCAAAAAACATGCGTCGCTCGTCGTTGATCAAATGGCCGTTCAGAACCGGGTCCGCGTCTGCAAAGGTCATGCCCAGCGACGGACACGTGAGCCGCAGCTGACGCGTCATGGCAGCCAGAAAAACAGACTTGCCCGAGCCGGGTGAACCCAGCAGAGAAAAAATCAGCGGCGGTACCTCCAGCGAATCCTCTGGTATACTCAGCAAACACCGGGGACACGCCAGCGTTTCACAGACGGCACCACCGGGATCCAGCGCCTTCCCCCGCGCATCAAACCGCTCACCGATCATTCTTCGCTGCTGGTTCCCAAGCACGTCACCAACCCGCGGCTCACCACGCAGCGACTCGTGCTCCGAGATCCACAGCGTCTCCTCCGGTGAAAACTCGTGCCAGCAGTTCACGCAGGTGATCCGCCGCAGCAGTCGCCGCGTCGTTACCGCCTGACTCAATGGAAGAGTTGCCATAATTCCCGTCTCCGAATGCTCGCACTTCAGCCGCAGACACCCGCGACTACCTTAAACCCAGTAATCTTCGGCACTGTTCCGCCAGCTGCGGCTCCGCCTCAGTATCCATCGCCTTCAGCATCCATTCCAGCTTCGTGTAATCTTCACTGCCCGCAGCAGGTGCCTTGCCTCCGCATTTCTGCAGCAGCCCCCTGAGCGTCTCGCGGCGACCCCGCAACGCCTGCAACTCCGCCGCCATCTTCTGATTCTGCGGAGATAGCTCCAGAATCCGCTTCGCCAACCGCTCGCGACCCCCGAACTGACGCTCCGCCACCAACCGCTGGAATTGCACCTGCAAGTCCTCCAGCTCCGTACCCGCCGACGAAATTGTCCGGCTGTACATACGATCGAATTCCACACCCCGGTCCCCCGCCGGAACCCCGTCCAGAATACGACGCGCGCCCGTCAAATCTCCCGCCGCCAATCGCCGCTCCGCCTCCTGCAACGGACCAGCACCCCGCCGCGAACCCCCGGAAACAGACTCAGCCGCGTGTCCACCACCCGCAGCCGCCGTCACGCCCGCAGCAGATCCCCCGGACCCCGACCCCGCGGACGCTGTCCCGCCCGAAACGCCCCCACCCGCCATCGTCCCGCGACCACGCACCGCCGCTGACGCAGGCGCAGCAAACGGGGACGATGACGGTAACGGAACTGACGACGGCGACGACGGTGGTGGTGGCGGCGGCGGAAAAACAGGCAACACCGGCGACCATGGACACTCCCAGTCAAGCCCCTGCTGCCGACGACGCAGACCTTCGCTCAGGTCCGCAAGCATCCGGAATAACTGATGCAGCTGCTGGAGCTCTTTACGGGAACCCGCACACCACAGGTCAATGCCGCCACCGGTACACCGCAGCCCAAGCGGACACCACCGTGCATGCAGGAAGGGCACAAACGGCAACAAGAGCAGCGACACGCCAAAAGTAGGCTTCACAGCCGCCAGCACCAGACTGACCAGCACCCAAAGACCCCCGGTTGACGGAATCACCAGCTCCAGTTGTCGCAGAGATTCAATGTCGGCCGCACCCACCCGCAGCACCTGCGAGCCCTTCGCCTGCAACACAAACAATCGCCGCGTCGTCACAAAACCAAACACGTGCCGGCCAAAAGGCCAGCCACCATGCCGACCCAGATGCTGCGCAAACAACACCGGTTCCTCTGCGGAATCGCCCAGCCACGGACGGAGCATCTGCAGCTGAGCAGACAGGTCCCCGCCCACTGCCGCCGGCAAGCCGCCGCTGCGTTCATCCGGATACCCCGTACCCATGAGCCTGTCCTGTATTTGAATTCCCGTGCACCGTCCGGGCCGCCGTCGCCGCCGCACGCTCAGTGCCGCGCCTGCAACCAATGCCGCAGCCACGACCAGTGCGGCAGCCCTGCCAGCGGTGCCGTGCCTGCAGAAACCGGGCTGAACAACCGAAGTTCACCCCACCTGCGTTACGACACGAATCTACACGGCCACAGAATAACCGTGGAACATGGGGAAATTCAAATCCCGGGATCCAACATTTCCAACTCAAACGTACCCATGCAGCGGTCCGCCAGGAGCGCCCAGACGGTCAACTTGACGCACAATCTCCGGGTCCGGGACCAGCGGCGGAGCCATATGCGGCTTCAGCCGCGCATCGATCACCAGCGGTCCGCGACAACCCCAGTGCTTGCTGTCGATGAAGTCGTCCACCCCGTAAACGTCCGCCGCGGGGTTGCTGCGAGTGAACGTCACCCAGAGGAAGTTGCGGAGCGATTCTGCACAGAATCGACTGTCCTCCGTCAGCACAATCAGGGGCCAGCCGCCAAAGGGACCGCTCCCATCACCGTCCCCCGCCCGTTGCCGGATCGCCTCCGCCAGCTCTCGACAGAACCGCTCCGGGACCCCGTCCGACTGATGCGGTCCCGCAGCATGCGCCGGCGCTGTGACAGCCAGCACTCCAGGGAAACACACCTCAGGCTGTGAGAAACCAGGGGGCAGCGGGAGTTCCGCCGGGAGCGTTGCGGTCAGTACCCGCCGCGGTTGCCCGCAGGCAGCCACCACCAGCTTTGAACCGGAATTCAGCCCCGTGCCCGTGTAGTCCAGCGTGTCAATCGTCGTGCAGGTCTGAAAATGCAGGTCGCGAGTCCAGTCGACACGCTCCAGAATGTGCTGGAAAAAGCCGGCAATGTCGTGAATGTCCAGCTCCGGGCGGTCCTCCCGCGCCGTAATCCACAGATATTTCGCCAACGACAGCTGGCCCTGGCCAAGGATCGCGTTGGCGTTGGTGAGCAGTTCCTGGGGCCGACGTTCGCTGGACCACGGCACGTAACGCTCGCTGCCGATCGCCAGCAACAGCGGATGCACGCCGGACGCGTCCACCGCATGCACCGCGTGTACCCCCGGCAACACCGCAGAAATCGCCGGCCCCGTCAGCTCATGAATCAACGCACCGAAAATCGTGTCCTCCTGCGGCGGTCGACCCACCACCGTAAATGGCCACACCGCGTCCCGCCGGTGATACACCGCATCCACATGCATCACCGGAAAATCATGCGCCAGACTGTAATATCCCAGATGATCTCCGAAGGGACCTTCCGGCAGCAGCCGCGATGGATCCACAGTCCCGGAAATGCAGAAATCACATTCCGCCGCAATCATCGGTCGCCCCGGTATCCGCACCATCCGCACCGCACGCTGCGACAATGCCCCCGCAAAGGCCACCTCGGGAAAATTGTCCGGCAGCGGCATCACCGCCGCCACCGCCAATGACGGCGGACCACCCACCAGCACGTTCACGCGAAATGGCACACCCTTCGCAATCGCCGCAGCATGGTGAAATCCAATCCCCCGGTGCAGCTGATAGTGCAGCCCGATCTCCTCGTTCAGCCGGTACTGGTTACCGCTGAGCTGCACCCGATACATGCCGATATTCGATCCCAGATATCCCGGACGATCCGGGTGTTCGGTGTAAACCTGCGGCAGCGTCACAAACGCCCCGCCGTCCATCGGCCAGCTCTTCAGCAGCGGCAGCTGGTCGATTGTGGTGCGACAGTCCAGCACCGGGCCGCTGCGGCGAGCGGCAAAACGCATGCTGAAGAGCGTCCGCAGCGTCCCCGGGATGCGGGACGGATGCTTCAGCAGGTAAGCGGGGTCTTTCTTCAGCTGCACCAGCGTGCCGACAGACTTCAAGGCGTCCCGAAAGATAAACCGCGCCCGGTCCAGGGTCCCGAACAGGTTGCTGGCCATCGGGAATTTGCACCCTGCCACCTTCTCGAACAAAATCGCCGGACCACCCCGTTCGCAAACCCGACGGTGAATCTCCGCCGCTTCAAGGTTCGCATCCACCTCACACTTCACCCGCAGCAACTGACCGGTACGGTCCAGATCCCGCAGACATTCCTGAAGATTGCGATATCCCATACGACCCTGCAGAAGAGTAAAAACCCGCAAGAGACAGCCGGCCAGTGAACGGGCGAAACACAGTCAAGCCCCCCCGCCCTTCCCGAAAGCAGTTGCAGCAATTAACGGGATTTCCCGGGCATTTCACAGCCAGTGCCGCCAAACTCTCTGCAGATTCATCCCAACTTTTCCCTCACACTCTCCACGAACTGCAGATCCCCCGGCGAAATATGCCAGCCCCGAGCGGCCATGGCATCAAACACCCCCAGACACTGCCGCCACCAGGCACCGGCTTCACCGGCTTCACCCGCCCGCTCCGCGAGCATTGCCAGCTTCGCAAACGAAACCGCCACGTCCCGCTGCAGCTGTGCGTTTGTCTTGTCCGCCTCAGCCAGCTCTTGTGCAATCGCGAGGTCCTGTTCGAACCAGCGTTTCGCACCCGCAAGATCACCCGCCGCGACACTTACCTCACCCAGCTTGTTGAAACTGATGGACAGGTCGCGCTGCAGCTGTGCGTTTGTCTTGTCCGCCTCCGCCAGTTGTCGTCGAATCGCGAGGCCCTGTTCGAACCAGCGTTTCGCA
>CAZLOQ010000206.1:0-5369 GCA_964561125.1 uncultured Chitinophaga sp.
CCAGCCCCTTTCAGCAGGAAAAAGGCAGCTTACGAATCAAATAAACAAAGTCAAGGTGCATGGCACCTAAATCATCCGCCTGGATGGTTTGGGCTCCTGTTTTCCGTCTTTTGGAGCGGCTGCTTCGATGGACCTGCAGTCGGTCCGCTAGTGCTCGTGCCGGGCCTTGCAAAGCCTGCTCAGCAGCTGGTCGCACTGCTCGACACACGCTTCCCAGCTCCCGGATGTCTCTTGTTTCAGAACTGCAGTCCGTGCCATGGCCGCTGCGGGGCTCGGATCGCGCACCTGAAGTGCGATCAGTCGAGCGATTTCGGCAGGTTTGTCCGGAGGGAAGAGCTGGCCGGTGACGCCGGGGTCGATCGCATCCCTGCAGCCGTCGACGGCTGAGGCAGCGACCGGGAGACCGCTCACCTGGGCTTCGAGCAGCACATTCGGGAGCCCTTCCCAGGCGGACGGCAGCACAAACAGGTTGGCGGTCTTCATCAATCCGGCAAGGTCCGGGCGCCAGCCGAGAAAGCGGACGGCTGCGGGATCCGGGAGCGTTGCCGCGAGCCTCGTCAGTCGCTCACGTTCCGGGCCTTCACCTGCGATCAGGAGTCGAATCCGCCGCGGCAGCGACTGCTGTTGCAGCAGCTCGAGGGCTTGCAGAAGCAGGTGCGGGGATTTCTGGGACGTGAGTCGTCCCGCCATGAGCACAACAAAATCGTCCGGGGCGAGCCCCAGCTCCGGGCGCGCCAGCGGCTGAACCCGCTGCAGTGCAGCGACGTCCACTCCATTACGGATCACGCTGATTTTCGAGCCGGGGATGCCGCACAGCCGGGCGTGTTCACGAGCGACGGATTCGCTGCAGGCGACGGAGTGGGTTGCGAGACGCTGGGTGAGCCGTTCTGGAAGGGTCACAAGGATTCGCCGATCGACCACTCGAATACCCGAAACACGGCAGCGAATTCCGGCCAGCCAGCCAGCCAGACGGCTGATGAGATTTGCCTCGTGCAGAAATGAAAACACCAGATCGGGACGCATGCGGCGGAGGGCCAGCGTCAGACGCGGCAACGCCAGAAGTGCTGCGACACCTCGACACTCGAGAGCTGTCACGGCGATGCCGGAATCCTGCAGCGGTCCAGCCAGCCGTCCCGCATCCCGCAGACTGATCACCTGCACAGCCCAGCCGCGTATTTTCAGCCCGCAGGCGATCCTGACAAAGGCTTTTTCCGCCCCGCCTTCGTCAAGTTCCGTGATCACCATGACCAGCGATCCGCGCGAGTGGGCTGTTGAATGCACCGGAGTCACTTTGGGGGGAAGTAGCTGGACAGAATAAGAGACATGATAGAATTCACGGGCGCAGGCGCACTTCGTGCTCTGCGAGCCGAAATCAACCTCCAATCATACCTCTTCACGCGGCATGCGACCATTCATGAACGAATCTGATCCGGATCTGCTGTCTGCGTGGCAGTTTGATCTGCCTCCCGAACTGATTGCCGACCGTCCGGCCCCCCGTCGCGATGATGCCCGCCTGCTGGTGGTGGATCGCCACCAGCAGCTGATTCGTCATTCTTCCGTGCGCGAACTCCCGCAGCTGCTTGCCGCCGGCGATCTTCTCGTCTTTAACAACACTAAAGTCCTCCCCGCCAGACTCTTCGGCGTTCGCACATCCACCGGCGGTCGCTGGGAAGGTCTCTACATCGAACAGACGCAGGACGGTGACTGGATCCTGATGTGCGAGACCCGCGGAAAGCTCCGGCCCGGCGAATCCATCACCGTCATTCCCGCCGCGAAGTGGGCCGCACAACAGGCACATCCAACCGTGACTCCCGGCAGCACCTGCTGCAGTCTGGTGCTCACACTGCTGCTCCGCGAACGCCGTCCCGACGGTACCTGGATCGCTCGCCCCGAAAGTCACCGCAGCCCCGCAGCACTCCTGGAAGACTTCGGTTCACTCCCGCTCCCGCCCTACATGAAACGCAGAGTCGCAGATCAGTCCGATGCGGATCGTTATCAGACGACGTTCGCCACCGAACCGGGCGCTATCGCCGCACCCACAGCGGGCCTGCACTTCACCCCGGAACTGCTCAACGCCTGCACAAGCGCCGGCATCACACGCACCGAAGTCACTCTCCATGTCGGCCCAGGCACTTTCCGACCAGTCACCGCAGAGCGATTGTCCGAACATCGGATGCACGAGGAATGGTGTCGACTTCCGGGCACTGCGGTGGAGGCTATCCGCTGCAAAGCACCCGGCGGGCGCCTGATTGCCGTAGGAACCACATCCGTCCGCACACTCGAATCGGCCGCTCTGGCCAGCGATGACTTCCCCGCTCCCTGGGAAGGTCGCACTGACCTTTTCATCCGACCGGGCTTCAAGTTCCGAGCCATCCAGGGACTCATCACCAACTTCCATCTCCCCGGATCCACACTCCTGGTCCTCGTCGCAGCACGCGCGGGCCGGGAACTCATTCTGGAAGCCTACCGCCAGGCAATCGCCGAACGCTATCGCTTCTACAGCTACGGCGATGCAATGCTGATTCTGTAAGGCCAAAGGGTGCCATGCACCTTTCAGTCCCTGCCGTTCTCAGCAGGTCCCGGTTTGTTCAGTCGGGCGAAGCGGGGTGGATGTCGTCAGCGGAGTGCGTCTTCAAGAATTCGCTGGACAGCCAGGTCAGGAGAAATGTGTTGTTCGGCGAGTGCGGCAGCGAAGCCGGCATCAGGGGAAAGGCAGGGATTGACGTTGATTTCAAGGATCCACGGCTGGCCATCTTCATCCACTCGAAAATCGACACGCGCATAGCCGCGGAGGTTGAATTCGGTCCAGCAGCGGCGTGCGAGCGCCTGCAGTTCGTCGAGGAGGGGGCGATCGGCGGAGGGAAAGTCAAAGGTTCTGGGGGTCTGCCGATATTCTGCAGCAGTTTCGTCCCATTTTGCTGCGTATCCGACGATGCGGGGTTTGTCGGGCGGGAAGTGGAGAAACTGGATTTCGGCGGGCGGGAGCACAACTGGCTGGCCACCTTCGGCGAGCAGACTCAGGTTGAATTCGCGGCCCTCGATGTATTCTTCAGCGAAGAACGGGGTGCCGAAGCGTTCGGTGCGTTCGCTGAGAAGTTCCTGGAGCGATTGAGGGGAGAGGTCGCTGAGAGTGACAACGCTGTCATCGGCGAGTCCCAGAGACGCGTGTTCACAGACGGCTTTGATCACGGCCTTTCGCGGGCGGTGTTCCGGGGAGGGGAGCCCCTGCCAGTGAGTTTTGCCGCATTCGAGCCAGGCGGGAGTGGGCAATTGGGCGGTTGTCATCCGCAGCTTGGCAGCGAGTTTGTGGGTCGTGGCAAGAAGAGCAGGAGTGCTGGCGCCGGTGAACGGCAGGTCAAGGGATTCAAGAAGAATGGTGGCCAGGGGCATCAGGCGATCGGTGGCCGCGAGCGTTTCAACGAGGTTGAAGACGACATCGGGGGCTGTATCCTGGAGGGCAGAGCGGGCTTTGCCAAGGTCCAGCGAGAGCGGAATGCGCACGGTTTGGGCGCCCAGCCGACGGAGCGATTGTTCCACCGCGAAGACCTGACGCAGTACGTCGAGATCTCCGGCGGAATCCGTAATGGAGACCTGGTGGTAGAGTATGGCTGTCCGCATCAGTGGCTCCTGCTGCGCGCGGCTGCGGAATCTACAATCGCAGCGATCAGTTCGACGTAATTCATCCCCATGGCCGTGGCGATCATCGGGAGGTCAGAATGTTCCGGATGCAGTCCGGCGAGCGGATTGGATTCGATGAAGTGCGGAGTTCCGGTGTGGTCTGAACGAATATCGATGCGCCCTGCGTCCCGGCCGTTCAGAACCTTCCAGGCAGCCAGCGCGAGCGTTTCGGCGGCTGCGACTTCAGGATCTGTGAGCGGGCTGACGAGCCGGTATTCGACGAGTTCTTCGCTGCGTTCCTTGTTCACACAGGAGTAGGCGCCTGGTTCTGCCGCATCGAGAAGATGGATTTCGAAGGTGCCGAGAACGCGGGCTGCTGAACCGGTTCCCAAAAGCCCGACTGTGAATTCCCGCCCCGGGAGATAGGTTTCAACAAGCACTGGCTGAGTGAAGCGAGTGAGCAGATCGCGGCAGACTGTGTCCAGCTGAACGGCGTCAGCAATCACTGAGGCTGCTGTGACGCCTTTGCCTGTGCCCTCTGAGACCGGCTTGGCAAATAACGGATACGGCAGACTGACTGTCGCGATGTCTGCGGGGGCTTCGACGAGCTGGAACCGGGCGGTGGTCAGTCCCGCCTGCGCCACGAGTGTTTTGGTGAGGCCTTTGTGGAGACAGACAGCCAGCATGAGCGAATCGGAGAACGTGAACGGGATGTTCCATGCTTCGAGGATCGTCGGCACCTGAGCCTCACGGGTGGGTCCGGAGAGACCTTCGCAGATGTTGAAGACCAGGTCCCACGAATCCCCGGCAGCCAGTCGCTGCACAAGCTGCCGCAGATGACCGATGCGATCCGGCTGGTGTCCCAGCATCCGGAGTGCGCTGGCGATGGCGTCGATGGTGTCATCGCGGTCGAATTCCGCGGTCTGTTCCGGCGAGTACCCCATCGCGAGGTACTCCGACCGCAGATCATACGTCAGTCCAATCCTCACCGCTGCCTCCGGCTGCTGTGTTGAGAGCAGCGTAGTATTCGTAGCATCCGCGTCAGTCCACTCTTACCCGCCGCCTCTGGGGCGAAGCTGAGCTGTATTCAAGACATTGGGCACTGCTGTCGCAAGTGAAAAACATTCCACTTTCATTGCAGTTTTTTTTCACTGGCTCTTGCGTCCGGAAAACCCGGAATTATAACACCCCTCTGCCCGCAGCGGCTCGCTCGGTGCACAACTTTCAGAACGGACTTTGCAAAGCGTGGAGGTGCAGAGGAACGTCCGCCGCGACAGAACCTCACCCCGGTGCCTCTGCCGAAAGATTCAGGGCACCCGGGACGAAGACTCGGTATCCAGTTTCTACTGTTGATCGTCTGCCTGGGATGGAGTCGGCCAGGTGTGACGCGAGTCTGCCGACTTCCAGTGTTGTGCATCCCGCTTTTTCCGGCTTTCCGGTGATCTCCCGGGAACGGTTGAGGCAACACGTCGAGCGTCTGCCAGGATGGCTGGACAGCACGTTCGGGCGGATGCACCCGTGTGGAGCGTTTCCAGGTGACTGAAATTTCTGCCGGTGGAGTCGATTGCGTATCGTCCACCGTCGCACAACCAGAGCAGGAAGAGCCTCCGGCTAGTTCCTCATTGCTGACGCAACTGCCGGACAATCTGCTGGCCCCCCGGTCGCAACTTCCCCAAACCACAGCAACCGTCATTCCCGCAAAGGCATTTCTGCCGAGGATCTAGATAGCGTTTTCGATTTTGGATATTCTA